>JAMOZS010000061.1 GCA_023667765.1 Roseburia sp.
AAGGAGAACTTCAGAACATGATAGGAAACAAAGATAAGGTAATACAAAAAAAGCAAAAACTAATAGACAGGCTCCTTACAGAAAATAACGAACTGCGGAAACAACTAAAGGAGCTTAATCCTGATATCCTGGCAGAAAAGATGAAACTGGCGGCTGATAGCTATGATGAATATAAGAAATTGGCAAAAGAACTGGCAGCGGCCAAAGAAGAATATCTGGAAATCCTCCGGGATGCCCGGCGCTATCGAAAAGAACTTGAAACAATATAATGACTATCTTCACTTAACGGAGCCGTCGCACGAATTACTTAGTGCGACGGCTCTTTTTCACGTTACGGTTCCCTCCTCTTCCTTTGGCCAAAACCTGCAAATACATCATAGACACAGGGAATGACAATCAGTGTCAACAGTGTACCGTAGAGTAAACCGCCAATCGTTACGACTGCCATAGGCTTAGCCATCTCGGAGCCCATATCATTGCTGAATACCATGGTTGACAGCGCCAGGATGGTTGTCAGAGCTGTCATCAGTACCGGACGCAGTCTGGTACGGCCTGCCGTGAGAATCGCATCCCGATGCCTCATACCGCTTTCTTTCAGCTGATTCATATAATCAATCAATACAATACCGTTATTTACAATCACACCCGCCAGCATGACAAAACCAATCATGGCAATGACGCTGACCTCACAGCCGGCAAAGAACAGTCCCAGGAAACCTCCGGTAAACGCCAGAGGAATGGTAAACATAATGATAAAAGGCGAAAGCAAAGACTGGAACTGCGCCACCATAATCAGGTACATGAATATCAATGCCAGAAGCAGCATCAAAAGCACCTGGCTCAACGCATCATTGATGGTCTCATTCTCACCCGAATATACCAGTCTGTAACCCTCGGGCAATTCAAAATCCGCCATTCTGCTCTCTACCCGGGAAGCCACCTTTCCCACATTATAACCGTCTGCAATCTCCGCCGTTACGGACACATACCTGGTCTGGTCCGCACGGTTAATGCTGGTGAGCGTCTCCGCCGCCTCAAAAGCGGCAATCTCGGACAAAGGCACCTTCACCTTTTTGCCCTCTTCGTCTGTACCGGTGACCTCTACCTCTTCCATCAGTTTCCTGGTAAGAGCCGTATCGCTGTCTCTGGTAACATATATGCCGTAATCCTTATTGTCGGCTGCCAGCGTCGTAGCCTTTCCGGCCTCTGCCACTCTCTCCGCCACCTGAGTGAATACCTGCGCTACCGTAAGTCCATATTCCACAGCTTTATTCCGGTCTATCAGAATACGAAGCTCCTCCTCAGATTCGGCCAGACCGTCGCTCACATTTGCGGTGCCTTCCACACTCTCCACAATCGCTGCCACCTGTCCGGCAACGCTTCGCAGAGTATCCAAATCCCGGCCTCTCACCTGAATCGTAATACCGCTTCCGCCTAAGGCGCTCATGTCCATACTGGAGGTCTGTACATCAATTTCTGCCGGAAGCTCCGCCGTTTTCTGATAAATAATCTCCGCTATCTCTTCATTGGACAGGGATTTATCCTCCCTTGTCACCACATAAATTTCCGTAGCGTTGCTGCTTCCGCTTCCGCCGCCCAGCAGTGACATGGTGGATGATGCCGTCATAGCGCCCACGTCTACCACATCCTCAATCTCCATGATGCTTTCCACCACCTGGTCTGTAATCTGGGCAGTCTGCGCCAGCGTCGCCTCCTTATCCAGCTGCACGCTTACACTCAGCTGCGTGGAATCCATATCCGACATAAAGGCCGTTCCGTTAGTCATTGCCGCCGCCACGCTGATACCCAGCAGCGCAAATACCAGCACAAACACCAGGGCTTTCGCCTTGAGAGCCAGACTCAACACCTTGCCGTAAAGATTTATCAGGCCTTCAAATATTCTGCCCTGCTTCTTTTCCTCGGTTTTTGTGAGTACCTTGGACGCCATGGCAGGCACTACCGTCAGAGCTATCACTAAGCTGGCGAACAGAGAATACGCAATCGTCAGACCCATATCCACAAACAACTGCCTTGTAATGCCCTCGGTAAACACAATCGGTAAAAATACGCAGACTGTGGTAAGGGTAGACGCCACGATAGCGGATGCCACCTCCTTTGCACCGGCAATAGCGGCCTCACCCATGGAATACCCTTCCGCGCGAAGCCTGTATATATTCTCAATTACCACAATCGAGTTATCCACCAGCATACCAATACCCAGCGCCAAACCCGACAGAGAAATAATATTTAAGGTTACGCCGCTGAAATACATACACACAATGGCCGTCACCAAACTAATCGGAATGGAGAACGCCACCACAAGCGTAGGCCTGATATCCTTCAGGAACAAAATCAAAATAATAATTGCCAGCAGCGCACCAAACAAAATATTGCTTATAATGGAGTCCATCACCAGGTCGATATAAATTCCCTGGTCCATCAGGGTAATAATCGTCAGCCCCGGCTCCTCCTCCATCAGCTGCGAAAAACGCTTTCCCAGTTTATCGGACACATCTCCCGTAGAATAACCAGTCTGCTTCTGCAAAGACAGCATCACACCGGCGCTGCCGTTCACATTCGTATAGATGGCATCCGAGTTGTCCGTATAGAATACATCCGCCACATCTCCCAGCGTTATCACAGGCACCCCGTCCATATGTAAATCCATCAGCGGAAATGCCTTCAGTTCCTCCACCGTAGAGGGTTTATCACCCACGCGGATTAAGTAATCGGTTCCCTCCTCCGTCACATATCCTGCAGGCATGGAAAAATTCTGGGCCGTTAAAAGTCCCTCAATCGTGTCAACCGTAAGAATTTCATGCAGATTCGCCTGGTCATAGGCCTCCTGTCTGGCGTCAGCCAGCTGCTGTTCTCCATCCTCCAGCTGTTCTTCGCCTTCCTTCAACTGCTTACGGGCGTCCTCCAGCTGCTCCAGCCCCGACTTTATCTGTTCCTCATAGGCTTCCATCTGAGTCTCGGCCATCTCCAACTGGTATTCTCCGATTGTAATCGTAGCCTTCCCGTTTGCCATCTCTATTGCGGCCGTCATCTGGCCCTTCTCAATTTCAATCAAAGCATTGTCCAAATCCTTGATAGCCTTGGCGATATCCGTCACACCCTGCTTTTTCAATTCCTTCTTCACAGCAGAGGCATAAGCGTCATAACCAAGCCCGCTGGTAATGGCATTCAGGGCCGCCTTTAAATCCTCTCTCTGCTGCTTCACTTCCCCGGTAATTGCAGGAGCTATCTGATCCTGAATGATTTTCAGAGCCGTACTCACGGCTATTATATTTTCCTGACTCTTCCAATCCAGCTTCTTCAATGTCTTCAGCGGAAGGAGCTCCTTTAACTGCTCATTCGCCTCCACAGCCGCCGCCAGCATAGTATTGGAGCATACCGCTTTCTTAATCTCATCAATTTTCTTTCCCGCATCCTTGCTGCCTGAGGAATCACCGGAGCTCACCGAAGCCGCCAGCTCCGCCATCGCTGTAGTATAGTCCGTAAAACAGGTCTCCAGAGGAGCCAATTCTTCCAAGGCTTCGTCTATCTGTTTGATGCCGTCATTCAGCTTCTCTCCCTGGGTCAGATTACTCTGGATACTCTCCAGATTAGCCTTAGCTGCCTGTACCTGATATTTCTGAGTTGCCAGCTTGGCGCTTATCTCATTGCGCTGATTATCCAGCTCCTTTTTGCCTTCCTCTAAATCCTTCTTTCCGTCCTCCAGTTCCTTCTTACTGTCAGCCAACTCCTTCTGACCGTCCAAAAGCTCCTTACGGCCATCCTCCAGCTCTTTACGGCCATCCAAAAGCTCCTTACGGCCGCTGGCCAATTCCTCCTCGGCCTCCTTCATCTTATCGTCAATCGCGCCAAATACTTTTTGATTCAGAGCATCCACCTTATCCTGCCTGATAATGACATTGACACTCTCCTCCAGCAGACCTGTAGCGCTTGCGGAAGCTACGCCCTCAATACTCTCCAGCTCCGGCATAATGCTCTCCTGAACATAGCTGCTGATTTGCGCCTGGTCCATACCGTCCACACCCACAGCCGCAATCATGACAGGAAGCATATCGGGATTCATTTTTACGATAATCGGATTCCCCACAGAATCGTCCCAGTAGGACTTGATTTGGTCCAGACTTTCCCTGATTTCCAGAGATACCGCATTCATGTCTGTAGATTGAGAAAATTCCAGGATTACCATGGAATAATTCTCCGACGACACGGAACTGATTCCTTCTATATTACTTATCGTTGCCATAGCCGCCTCTACAGGCTGGGTGACAACCGTCTCCACTGTTTCCGGGCTGGCCCCGGCATATGTAGTCATTACAATCACATAGGGCAGGCTGATACTTGGCAGTAAATCCGCCGTCATCCTCATAAAGGAAACGACTCCCAGCACAATCACCAGAACCACGCCTACCAGTACCGTATAAGGCTTCTTAACACTGAATTTTGACATTGCTCTTCTCCGTTCATAGCTTCATATGCAAAAATTTCCGTACAAAAACCGACAATAAGCCGACACACGCTTGATTATACGTCCTAAAGCAAAAAGAAGTCAATATCTTATATATAATAGAAATATTAAAAAAAAAGAAACTACAACATTTTCCTGATTTTCCCCTTTAATCTCTGCAGGGCATTATCCGTGGATTTCTCATCCCTCCCCAGCACCTTGGCAATCTGGACGGTACTCATACCGGTCATATACAAATCCAATACCTGTTTTTCAAAGGGACTTAACTCTTCCTCAATCATTTTTTCCAGATAGGCCACCCGCTCCTTATCCAGAAAGAGCTCCTCAGGATTTAATTCCGTGCGGTTAGGCAGTGTTCCCAAAAGCGCCTGCTCCCCCTCCTGCTCCTGTCTGCCCCTCTCCTCATAAAGAGAGATGTATGTGTTCAAAGGAACATGCTTTTTTCGTTTAGCCGCCTGTACCGCCGTATACATCTGTCTGCTGATACACAACTCTGCAAAGGTATAAAAGCTGGCGTCTCTGCCGCTGTCATAATCCCGAACCGCCTTAAAGAGACCAATCATTCCTTCCTGAATCAAATCCTCATTGTCAGCCCCCAGAATAAACATGGATTTCGCCTTGCTGCGCACCAGATTCTTATATTTATCACAGATATACTCCGTGATGGCCTCCTCTCCACCCCTCTGACGGTCAATCAGCTCCTCGTCCGACATCTGCTTATAATCCGCATATTCCCGCCCCATTTCAAACCCCCGTTCCTTTTATTGCAGCCTCTGGCGCACAATCTCATAGGCCAGCACTCCCGCCGCCACAGAGGCATTCAGAGAGTCAATATCTCCTTTCATGGGAATAGCTGCCGTCATATCACATTTTTCCCTGACCAGCCTTCCCACTCCTTCTCCCTCATTGCCAATGACAAGCCCTATAGGCCCTTTTAAGTCCAGCTGGTACATGGGGGTTCCCCCCATATCCGCGCACACGAACCACAGGCCCTCTTTTTTTAGTTCCTCAATGGTTCTCGCCAGATTCGTCACCCTGGCCACCGGCGTATAATTCAATGCTCCGGCAGACGAGCGCGCCACCGTAGCAGTAAGGCCTGAGGCCCGGTTTTTGGGGATAATAACCCCATGAGCACCAGCCAGATTCGCCGTCCTGATAATAGCTCCCAGATTGTGAGGGTCCTCAATATTATCTAAAAGAAACAGAAAAGGAGGCTCGCCCCTGTCCCCTGCAAGACGAAGCATATCCTCCACCTCCGCATATTGATAGGCGGCCGCATAGGCGATAACGCCCTGATGCTTTCCGGTCTCCGACATCTGGTTCAGGCGCTCCTTCGTCACGAATTTCACCGGCGTGTCCTGCTTTTTGGCCTCTCTGCGAATGGTCATAATCGGCCCGTCCTGACAGCCATCCAGTATAAACAGCTTGTCGATAGGCTTTCCGGCACGAAAAGCCTCAATCACCGCATTTCTGCCCTCTATTGTAAATTCCTGCCGTTTCGTTGATTCTTCCATCGTTCCTCCCGTTCTGAAGCAATCCTTCCCTTTCTGTTACAGCTTCCTGCCCGTCAGCTCAATCCCCTGCTTTACAAGCTCCATCAGCCTGTCCATCCGGCCTGTGAGATACAGATAGCCTATAAGCGCCTCAAAACCCGTGGCCTTGCAGTAATCGATGCGCGTGGCATTCTTTGCCACCGTATGGGGTTTCGCATTGCGTCCTCTTCTGTACACGGCTTCCTCCTCCTCGGTAAGATAAGGCATCAGCGCTTCTATTACCTGAGCCTGCGCCTGGGCCTTTACATATTTTACCGTAATCCGATGGAGGTAATTTGCAGGACGATTCGCCCTCTCCACCACCACGCTGCGAATAATCAAATCATAGACTCCGTCTCCGATATAAGCAAGCGTCAACGGGGAATAGGTACGGATATCCATAGCTTTGCAGTCAAAGGAAACCTTAATCTGCTCCAGAAACCCTTTTCCTTGATTTTCCAACTTTATTTCCTGCTCTTCCAAATTCGTCTCCTGTTCACACCCGGGACCAGACAACACCCTCTCTGGTGTCCTTAAGCACAATGCCCTTCTCCAACAGTTCCTCTCTGATAGCGTCCGCCTTCGCAAAATCCTTTTGCTTTTTAGCCGCCGTACGTTCCTCAATCCTGCCCAGGATATAGCTTTCCAACTCCTCGTCCACATCCTGCGCCTTTTCTTCCCGGGCTGCGGCAGCAGTCAGATTCAGTGAAAGCACCTGATCAAAGCTCTCTGCCAGAGCATATTTCGTGGCGTCGGAAATATCCGCCTTCAACATATCATAAAGCACAGTGAGAGCCATAGCGGAATTGATATCGTCGCACAGAGCCGCCTCAAAGCGGGCCCGATATCCGGCAAAACTCTCCTCGTCCACCATCCCCTCTTTTTTCAGAGCGCCGATACGTCTGCAGAGCTTCTCATACGCCGCGCTCACATTATCCAGCACCTCATAAGAAAATTCCAAAGGCTTGCGATAATGACTCTGGAGACAGAACATCCGATATACCAACGGATTATAACCTTTCTTCTCCAGCAGGGATACCGTAAAGAAATCTCCCTTAGACTTGCTCATCTTCCCGGATTTATCGTTCAGGTGATGCACATGGAACCAATAATTACACCACTTATGTCCTAAATAAGCCTCGCTCTGGGCAATCTCGTTGGTATGATGGGGGAAGATATTATCCACACCGCCGCAATGTATATCCATATACTGGCCCAAATGTTTCATGCTGATGCAGGAGCATTCGATATGCCACCCCGGATAACCCACGCCCCAGGGGCTCTCCCATTTTAGTTCCTGAGAATCGAACTTGGACTTGGTAAACCACAGCACAAAATCACTCTTGCTGCGCTTATTTCTGTCCTCCTCCACATCCTCTCTCACGCCCACAAGAAGCTCCTTTTCGCTCTGGCTGGAGAAAACATAATAATCCTTCAGCTTTGACGTGTCAAAATAAATATTGCCTCCGCTCTCATAAGCGTAATCCTTCTCCAGCAATACCTCTATCATATGGATAAATTCTCCGATACAATTAGTGGCCGGCTCCACCACATCAGGCATCTTGATATGAAGCTTTGCGCAATCGCTAAAAAAGGCGTCCGTATAGAATTTCGCAATTTCCATGACGGTCTTATGCTCTCTTTTTGCTCCCTTCAGCATTTTATCCTCGCCGGTATCCGCATCGCTGGAAAGATGCCCCACATCCGTGATATTCATAACTCGCTTCACATCATAACCGATATAGCGCAATGTCTTTTCCAGTACATCCTCACAGATATAACTGCGCAGATTGCCGATATGGGCATAATGATACACCGTAGGCCCACAGGTATACATGGCAACCTTTCCCTCCTCATTGGGCAGGAACTGTTCCACCTTTCTCGTAAGCGTATTATAAAAATAAAGTTTATTTTCCATTATCCCGTCTCCTTCCTGTTTCAAACCCGGCTCTTCTTTTTATCGCTGCTCCCTGCCATTTTCGACTCCTGCCTTCTCAGGGCTCCCAGCTCCTCCTCCATTGCGAGCAGCCTGTCTGACAGCTCCTGATTCGCCCGCTGCAGGCCGGCGATATCCTCCCTCACCGGGTCCGGCAGATGTATCTGGTCCAATTGCTCCTGGGGGAGGCTTTGGTCAAAGCGTTTGACGATTCTGCCCGGCACTCCGACTACGGTGGAATTGGGCGGAACCTCCTCCAACACCACGCTTCCCGCACCGATTTTGGAATTATCGCCTATCTTGCAGGAGCCCAGCACCTTTGCGCCGGCGCCAATCATCACATTATTTCCGATAGTAGGATGACGCTTCCCATGCTCTTTTCCGGTTCCCCCCAGGGTAACTCCCTGATACAGCGTTACATTATCGCCGATAACCGTGGTCTCTCCGATAATAACGCCATTTCCATGATCAATGAAGAAGCCTTCTCCGATACGGGCTCCGGGATGAATCTCAATACCTGTTTTACGCGCCCCTCTCTGAGATACATATCTTGCAAGGAAATAATGTTTCCTCTCATACAGCCTGTGCGCCAGTCGATAGTGCAGCATGACCTTAAAACCCGGATACAGAAGCGCCTCCATGGAAGAATGTATCGCCGGGTCACGCTCTCTTATGATTTTAATCTCTTCCTTCACATCACCGATAAAACCCATCGCCTCACCGCTTTCCCAAACATTTTCCAAACAAATTACAGAATCAAAAAACGCGGAATACTCATCTCAAGAGACGAATCCATCCGCGGTTCCACTCTTCTTAAGGACTAACATAGCTCTTTCCTCAACGCATTTAACACATACCTGCTCACGAATGCACTTCCTTATTCATACCCTATAGCATATGCAAAAAAAATATTTTTGTCAAGAAAAAAAGAACAGCATCCTTGGGGAGTTAGATGCTGTTCAGATAAAAGGGGAGGTTTAAAATAAAACCAATAAATACTATACTCTATGATATCTAAAATAAAAATGTAATTTATTTGCAAAAAAATGTATTATCTTGTAGTTTTTCATCCGTATTACACGCTGTCATTTTAGATTACGTCGGATTCCAGCCGATTCCGGCCATTTCATCCCCAACAAGAAGCGTTTAGCTTAGAGATAACATAGAATCTTATGTTTATCGGCAGCGCTTTAAACCATGAAATTCGCTTGCAACAGACTTTAAAGTGTACTATAATATAAACCGTTCTATCATTCCACAGGAAAGCAATCTAAGGAAGCGTTGATGAAATCAGCCCTTCCCTAATCAAGCGATATCAAAAGAAAGGATTTGGAATACAATGGGTTTTGAATTTATTAAGAAGCTGCCCACCCCGGCAGAAATCAAGGAAGAATTTCCTCTTCCCGCAGACCTTGCAAAGATAAAGGAAACCAGAGACGCACAAATTCGGGACGTCATCACAGGAACAAGCAATAAATTCCTGGTTATTATCGGCCCCTGCTCCGCAGACAACGAGGATTCCGTATGCGACTATGTAGAACGGCTGGCTAAGGTAAACGAAAAGGTAAAGGACAAGCTTATCCTGATACCCAGAATTTACACAAATAAACCCCGCACTACCGGAGAGGGCTATAAGGGTATGATTCATCAGCCCGACCCTGAGAAAAAGCCCGACTTTCTGGCAGGACTCATCGCCATGCGCAAAATGCATATCCGGGCGATTGCCGAGACCGGCCTGACCGCTGCGGACGAAATGCTCTACCCCGAGAATTACCGCTATGTATCCGATATTTTATCCTATGTAGCCATCGGCGCCCGTTCTGTAGAGGACCAGCAGCACAGGCTTACGGTCAGCGGCTTCGATGTCCCCGCGGGCATGAAGAACCCTACCAGCGGTGATTTCGCCGTAATGCTGAACTCCATCTATGCGGCTCAGCATCCCCATTCCTTTATTTACAGAGGCTGGGAGGTAAAAACCACAGGAAATCATCTGGCGCATGCGGTTCTGAGAGGAGCCACCAACAAGCACGGCCAGAATAATCCCAATTATCATTATGAGGATATCAACAGATTACTGGAAATGTACGGCAATATGGATTTAAAGAATCCCGCCTGTATTATAGATACCAATCACTCTAACTCAAACAAACAGTTCGAGCAGCAGATTCGTATTGCTAAGGAAATCATGCATAACCGCCAGTTAAACCCCGACATTCACCGGCTGATTAAGGGCTTAATGATTGAGAGCTACATTGAAGAGGGCTGTCAAAAGGTCGGCGGCGGTATCTACGGCAAATCCATCACAGACCCCTGTCTGGGCTGGGAAGCTACAGAACGCCTGATTTATGATTTGGCAGAATATGAATAGGCATTTTCGTCATCCTCTTGGATGTGCCTTAGCATATACATTTCTCATCTGATTACGACCTTCCTGTGCGTATACCTGTGTGCTGGATATATCCGAATGACCCAGCATCTTCTGAACACTCTTTAAATCCGCCCCGTTTTCCACAAGATGCGCGGCAAAAGAGTGTCTCAGGGTATGCGGCGTTATTTCTGCGGCAATCCCCGCTTTTGTCCCATAAACCTTTATCAGCTTCCAGAAGCCCTGCCGGCTCATAGGACGTCCGTTACAATTCACAAATAAAATCCGACTGTCCTCCTTCAACAGGACAGTTCTCGCATCCTTCATATAATGCGCCAGCGCCTGCTTTGCTTTTTGACCGAAAGGAATCCTCCTCTGTCCGTTTCCGTCCCGGCATATCAGACAGGCCGTCCTCCAATCAATATCCGACACCTCCAGAGAAATCAATTCCGACACGCGAATCCCCGTACCGTACAATAGCTCCAGCATAGCCTTGTCCCGTATTTCCTTCGGCGTATCCTTCGAGGGCTGGGAGAGCAGACTGGACACCTCCTCCACACTCATGATTTCCGGCTGTCTCTTCTCTACCTTAGGAGGATGCACCCCCTCCGTAATATCCTGCGAAACAACGCCCTCTCTCATCAGATACTGATAAAACGCTTTGACGGAAGCAATACTTCTGGAAATGGTGGCAGGCTTAAGCCGCCGCTCTCCCAAGCGCTGCACATAGGCCTCCAAATCAGCCCGATTCACTATTTCCAAGCCCGCCTTGCCCCGCTCCCCCAAAAAAGTACAGAATTTCTCCAAATCCCTTCTATAAGACATTCTCGTATTTTCCGAGGCTTTCTTTACTTGTTCCAAATAGAATATAAACGCTTCGACTAACTGCTCCATTGCTCCTCATCCCGTTGACTTTCTTTACATAGTAGTCATTATACTTGCAAAAAAACAAGAGTGCAACAAGAATCTGATAAGCAAATCCCATAAGCAAAACCGTCCTCTGCCCCTTGTCCTAAAAGATTCTCAATAATCCCGAGAATATGTACGGGTTTACATAACTTTCCACCACACAGCCCGCCAAAAGCGCCAGGCAAATCAAAATCAACTGCACGGCAAAGCCCATTCCTCCCACCATGGGAAACAGCTTTTTCAGCCCTCCCCCTTCCTCCGCCCGCTGCATCCGAAAGCTTTTCTGATAATAGATACTGCGGCAGAGCTTTTCACACCAGAGCAGCAGGAACAGCATCGCCGGCGCATAGAGAAGATAATGGGGAAACACGGCCGCCGCTACCAGGAAAATTCCTCTCATGCCATAGCGCAGCAAGGCCGCCGATATAAAGAGGCCCGCAGACATGCCAAGCCAAAAGGTCACTCCCACGCACACAAACAACCCCAGATAGGTAGTGGCCGCCGCCACCAGAAAAACTGCCAGCCCTACACGGGAGCGAAGCACAAAATAAAAAAGAGCATTGCCGTCAACGGTCATATTCTTCATGGAATACAAAGTATCTGCATCCAATAATCCCGTAGTCCCGGCAAAAATGCTCCTTCCAAAGCCCATAATCAATATTCCTGTAAAGATACCCGCCAAAAAAACGGGCAACAGAGGAAGTTTACGCATATGTTCACCTGCCTTCCGGTTCTTCTCATTATATGCAGGCAATGGCAAACACATGTCAGGTCGATTCTAAGGAAGCGCTGATTCAATCAGCGTTTCCCTATAAACCGAATTTGGAGGCATAGGTCAAAACTCCGCAAATGGTCTTGGCATCCTGTATTTTACTCTGATAAATCATCTGCTTCAATTCTTCCAGAGAAAATGCCTCTGCGTTCAGAAATTCATCCTCATCCAGATGCTGTTTTCCGGGTCTCAAACCCCTGGCCAGATAAATATCAATTTTTTCATTACAAAAAGCGACTGTGGTATAAATGGATGTCAGCAGCTCCAACCTGTCACAGACATAACCGGTCTCCTCCTCCAACTCCCTGGCAGCCGCCTTCTCTGTGGGCTCCTCTCTGCCGTTCAGTCCTCCCGCCGGCAGTTCCAGCGTCACCCTCTCCGGCGCATTGCGATACTGGCGCACCATCAAAAGCTGTCCGTCATCAAGCACCGCTACCACCGCCGCAGCGCCCTTATGGTCTATCAAATCCCATTGGGCCAGATTACCGTTGGGCAGTTGCATCGTATCCTGATAAAAATCAATAATCCGTCCCTTCGCCACAAGATGCCTGTCTACTCTCTTCACCTGATTAAAATCTTCCATATCGCTCCCGTCTGCCTGCTTTTGCAGGCACTCAAATACCAATATCACCCAATGTTCAGGACTGCGAAAGCAGTTTCTCCACACTGACAAGCTTTACACAAAGCACAAACAAATCCGTAGCCAGCTCCAGTTCCTCAAGAGTGGGAAACGTAGGCGCAATCCGAATATTACTGTCCTTAGGATCCTTGCCATAAGGGTATGTAGCGCCTGCACCGGTCAGCACCATACCGGCTTCCTTGCATTTTGCCACAATAGCTTTTGCACAGCCCTCCATAGCATCAAAGGAAATAAAATAACCTCCGTTTGGCTTCGTCCATTGTCCGATATGTAACCCGCTCAATTCCCTGTCCAACACCTGTAATACCGTCTCAAATTTAGGTCGCATGATTGCCGCATGCTTTTTCATCTGCTCCCGTACTCCGTCTATATTCTTAAAATAACGCACATGACGCAGCTGATTCACCTTATCATAACCAATGGTCTGAATGGTCATGGATTCTCTCATAGCGCCGAGATTCGCATCGGAGGAGGCAAATGCCGCAATACCTGCGCCCGCAAAGCTTATCTTGGAGGTAGAGGCAAACTCATATACCATATCAGGATTTCCCGCCTTCTCACATTCACTGAAGATATCCAGAAGCTCATCCTGCCTGTCCTCATAGAGGTCATGGAGACCATAAGCATTATCCCAGAAAATCCTGAAATCCTCTGCCGCAGGCTTTAATGCCGCAAAACGTCTTACCGTCTCGTCAGAATAGGAAGTTCCCGTAGGATTGGAATACTTGGGAACACACCAGATACCCTTAATCGCCGCATCCTCCGCTACCAGCTTTTCCACCATATCCATATCAGGCCCCTCCGGGGTCATAGGCACCGTTATCATCTCGATGCCAAAATGCTCCGTAATCGCAAAATGTCTGTCATAGCCGGGCACAGGGCATAAAAACTTAACCTTATCCAGTCTGCACCAAGGCGTACTGCCCAGCACTCCATGCGTCATGGAACGTGAAACCGTGTCATACATCACTGCCAGACTGGCATTGCCGCAGACAATGACATTTTCAGGCCTAACCCCCATGATATCAGCCATCAACTGCTTTGCCTCAGGAATGCCCTCCAATAAGCCGTAATTACGCACATCCACGCCCTCTTGAGTCTTCATATCACCTTCAGAATTTACAACATCCATCATCCCCATACTGATATTCAGCTGTGCCACAGCAGGCTTGCCTCTGGACATATCCAGCCTCAGCCCCTTACCCTTTACATCCTCATAAGCGGCCTCCAACTCTGCTTTTAATGTCATTAATTCACTTTTACTTAGCTCCTGATACGCTTTCATCTTTTCCTCCGTTCCAAAACAACTTATCATGGGGAACACTTCCATCTTAATTCTTCACCGGACGTCCCTGTTTATTCTTGGATAATCGTATACAATCATACATCTGAAATATCATACTATATCATTATGGATTTCACAAGAGGATTTTAAAAAATTTCAAAAAAACCGCTGTGTCTCTCAACACAACGGTTTTAAAGTTATTCAATTTTAAATTGGAACTGTTCCGGCAGTTTATTTCGCATAATCTATCACACGGCTTTCACGAATGACATTGACTTTAATCTGTCCGGGATATTCCAGTTCAGCCTCAATCTGTTTGGAAATATCTCGCGCCATTACCACCATGTCCGTATCCGAAATCTGCTCAGGTACAACCATAACACGAACTTCTCTACCTGCCTGAATAGCAAAAGATTTGTCTACACCTTTGAAATTGTTTGTTATATCTTCTAATTGCTTTAATCTGCTAGTATAGGTCTCTAATGTCTCCCTCCTAGCTCCCGGTCTTGCAGCAGATATTGTATCAGCAGCTTGTACAATACATGCAACCAGGGAAGTAGCCTCCACATCACCATGATGTGACTCTACTGCATTGATAACAGTAGCATTCTCCTTGTATTTTCTACAAAGCTCGGCTCCCAACTGAACATGAGAACCTTCCATCTCATGGTCAACGGACTTACCGATATCATGTAATAATCCGGCTCTTTTAGCAAGTCTTACATCAAGTCCCATCTCAGCTGCCAACAGGCCTGATAAATGAGCAACCTCGATGGAATGCTTTAACGCGTTCTGACCATAGCTCGTCCTGAACTTCATCTTTCCGAGCAGTCTCACAAGCTCCGGATGAATACCGTGTACGCCCACTTCAAGAGTAGCCGACTCGCCTTCCTCTTTAATCATTACATCTACTTCTTTTTGCGCTTTCTCTACCATTTCTTCAATTCTGGCAGGATGGATGCGCCCATCTACAATTAATTTCTCAAGGGCAATTCTTGCCACCTCGCGACGTATCGGGTCAAATCCTGATAATATAACAGCTTCCGGTGTATCATCAATAATCAAATCAACACCCGTCATCGTCTCCAGGGTACGAATATTGCGTCCCTCTCGTCCAATGATTCTGCCCTTCATTTCGTCATTTGGCAGCTGCACTACGGAAATAGTAGTCTCAGAGACATGGTCTGCTGCGCATCTCTGTATTGCATTTACTACATATTCCTTCGCTTTCTTGTCTGCTTCTTCTTTGGCCCGACTTTCCA
>JAMOZS010000062.1 GCA_023667765.1 Roseburia sp.
CGCCTGATTTCTGTTTCCATTATTATTATGTCCGTTCTGAGGCCGCGCGCCGCCCTGTCCTCCGTTCGGACGCTGCTGTCCCCCATTCCCCCTCTGTCCCGACATCTTGGAATTCTGAGGATTACTTACAAAAATGATATTCCTCTTTTTCTTGGGCGCCGCCTCCCTTGCAGATTCCTCCTGCTTAGCCGATTCCGGCTTTTCTACCTGCTCCGTCTTCTCTGCCTTCTCCGGCTTTTTCGCAAACGCTCCCCGCACCATCTCTGCCTCAGACTCCTCCAGATTACTGGATGCGGTTTTTGCCTCGATTCCCTTTTCCTTGAGGAAACCGATAATATCCTTACTCTGCTTATCTAATTCTTTTGCGAGTTCATGTACCTTTATTTTCGCCATGCTTGCCTCCATTTCCTGCCCTGCGGCATCCTACCTCGTTTCCAGCTGCCTGATAACAGCCTCTGCCAGCCCTGCATCACATACAGCCAGAGAAGACCGCAGGTCTTTTCCGATTGCCCGACCCAAATCTTCCTTTGTTCCGTACTCATAAACAGGAACCTCATAAAAAGAACATTTATCATGAAAAAGCTTTTTTGTATTGGCTGAAGCATCCTCTGCAATCATCACCATGACTGCCTTTTGGCTCTTCACAGCCTCCAGCGTCTGAAATTCTCCGCTCACAAGACTGTGGGCTTTCATCGCCAACCCAAGTAATGCCAGCGCCTTATCCTTTTTCAAACTCATCAAACTCCTTTTCCAGAGCGTCATACACCTCGCTCGATAGGCCCATTTTGAAGGAACGCTCCAGGCCCTTGTTTTTTCTTGCCTGCAAAAGACAATTTTTGCTCTTACAAACATATGCGCCTCTTCCGTTCTTTTTGCCTGTTATATCCAGACAGATTTGGTCCTCCGGGGTCTTGAGCACCCGCAGCATTTCCTTCTTGCTCTTCATTTCCCCGCATCCCACGCACTGTCTCAAAGGAATCTTCTTTGCCATTCTGCTACCTTAAGCCTTTCTGCTCTACTCTTCTTTGTAGGCTTCCTCCTCTTCATACTCATCATAATCGTCGTCCATATAATCCTCATAGCGGAAGCCGGGAGCATCCTTGGCCTGGGTCTCGGATTTGATATCTATCTTGTAGCCGGTAAGTCTGGCGGCAAGTCTGGCATTCTGCCCTTCCTTACCGATTGCCAGAGACAGCTGATAATCGGGAACCACCACTTTAGCCGTCTTTTCATCAGGGTCTGCAAATACCGCAACAATTTTTGCAGGAGACAGCGCATTCTGAATCAGATTACCGGGGTTCTCATCCCAGTTTACAATATCGATTTTCTCACCCCGAAGCTCCTCCACAATAGCGTTTACACGGGCACCGTTCATTCCCACACAGGCTCCCACCGCATCCACATTGGGATGATTGCTCCAGACTGCGATTTTCGTACGGCTGCCTGCCTCTCTGGCAATACTCTTAATCTCTACCGTGCCGTCCTTTATCTCCGTTACCTCAGACTCAAAGAGGCGCTTCACCAGCTCAGGATGCGTGCGGCTCACATTGATGCGGGGACCCTTCGGTGTATTCTTTACTTCCAATATATATACTTTAATACGCTCGGTAGGCTTGAACACCTCGCCTCTTACCTGCTCGTTTTCTCCCAGCATGGCGTCCGCCTTACCCAGATTAATACTGATATTCCTGCCCACATAGCGCTGTACCACGCCTGTCACTACGTCTCTTTCCTTCTCGTAGTACTGATTAAAAATAACGCTTCTCTCCTCCTCACGGATTTTCTGCAAAATCACATTCTTTGCATTCTGGGTGGCAATACGTCCGAATTCCTTTGACTGTATCTCGACATTCAGGATATCGCCTGTCTGAGCCTTCGCAGAAAGCTGCAGGGCGTCCTCCAAGGCAATCTGCAGACAATCGTCCTCCACCTCCTCGGGAGTTTCCACTACCTCCTTCTGAGCATATACCAGAAAGTCACAGGTTTCCGGATTGATTTCAACCTTTACATTATCAGCCTTGCCAAAGTGATTCTTGCAGGCCGTCACCAGGGAGTTTTCGATAGCCTCAAACAGCGTTTCCTTGCTAATCTCCTTCTCCTTCTCCAGAATATCCAGTGCTTCCATTAATTCCTTGTTCATCCTTTCCTCCATTCCGGCTCACCGCCATTTCGTTTTCCGTTATAAATTCAATGCCAGCCTAATCAAAGCAATATCCGAGCGCAGAAAGCTTCTTTTGCCTTCTCCCTGCCCATCCTTCTCGATTATGGTTATGCTCTCACCATCAAAGGCTTCCAATATTCCCGTAAATTCCTTACATTTGTCCAGAGGCTTAAAGAGCTTTATCTCCACCTCCCTGCCAATGCTTTTCTGAAGGTGCCTGTCTCTCTTCAGCGTCCTGCCCAGACCCGGGCTGGAAACCTCCAGAATATAAGCATCCGGAATAAAATCCTCTCTGTCCAGCACATCCGACAAGGCTCTGCTCACAGTCTCACAGTCCGTAATATTCACGCCCTCCGGCTTATCAATATACGCCCGCAGATAATAATCACTGCCCTCTTTCACATATTCCACGTCATAAATTTCGATTCCCTGCGCCCGGACAATAGGCTCCAGAAGCTCTTCCGTCCTTGCCTCATAGGTTTCCCTTTTTGACATATTTTCCCTCCTTGCCAATATGCTGCCTGTTCCCCGGCCGCTATATTATAGACCTCTTCCCCAGCCTAATCCCATACAGCAAGTAAGAGTGGCTCGCGCCACTCTCACTACGAATCATTCTTATTAACAGTTAGGATTATAAACCTTATGCCATAAATTGTCAACTCTTTTTCAAAAATACTATCGCTCCGCCCGAACCGGATTATTCAAAAAGTCCTGATATGCCAGCCTGATGCCTTCCGGCAGTTCCGTGGTATAATGATACCCCAGGCTCTCCAGCTTGCTCACATCCAATAGCTTCCGGGGCGTTCCGTCAGGCTTTGTCGCATCCCATTTGATTTCGCCGGTATAGCCCACTATCTCTGCCACCAGACAGGCCAGCTCCCGGGTGGTCAGTTCCTTGCCGGTTCCCAGATTAACCGTTTCGTTTCCGCTGTAAGTATTCATCAGATAAACGCATGCCCGCGCCAAATCATCCACATACATAAATTCCCGAAGCGCCTCGCCGGTTCCCCAGCAGACCACCTCCCCCGCTCCGCTTACCTTCGCCTCATGAAACCGGCGTATCATAGCCGGCAGCACATGACTGTGAGTCGGATGATAATTGTCATTGGGCCCGTAAAGATTCGTGGGCATCACAGAAATATAATCCGTACCGTACTGACGGTTTAAATACTCGCAATATTTCAACCCGGATATTTTAGCCAACGCATAGGCCTCATTGGTCTTTTCCAGCTCCGAAGTCAGCAGACAGCTCTCCTTCATGGGCTGAGGCGCCATTCTGGGATAAATGCAGCTGCTGCCCAAAAACAAAAGCTTCCTGCATCCGTTCTGCCACGCCGAATGGATGACATTCATCTCCAACACCATATTTTCATACATAAAATCCGCCAGCGCCTCAGCATTAGCCGCAATGCCTCCTACCTTCGCCGCCGCCAGAAACACATAATCCGGCCTTTCCTCCGCAAAGAATCGCTCCACCTCATCCTGCCTGCATAAATTTAATGTTTTATGGCTCCTGGTAATAATGTTGGTATAACCCTCTTTTTCAAGCGCCCTGCAGATAGCGCTTCCCACCATACCTCTGTGGCCCGCCACATATATTTTTGCTTCTTTCTCCATCTTTACACTCATTCCGCTGTCTCCAGCTTAAATTTTATCCGGCCTGCCGACTATCCGATGCCGCTTCCGTTACAATAGATGGGCATATACCACCTGATTTGCTATCTCCTGAGCCTTTTCCCGTCCCAGCAGCTCTCCCGTGATTGCCAGCCCGAAATCAAGGGCCGTTCCCATCCCCCGGGAGGTAATCACATGCTCGGACACCTCTACGGGGCCTGCCGTAACAACAGCTCCCTCCAGATGAGCTTCAAAGCCGGGATACGCACAGGCTCTTCTGCCCTTTAAAATACCCCTGTGCCCGAAAATACTGGGAGCCGCGCAGATAGCCGCAATATATTTTCCCTCCCGGTAAAAAGCGTCAATCTGTTCCATCAGACCCTGATGAGCCTCCAGACCCTGCGTTCCTCTCAAGCCGCCGGGCAGTACCAGCATATCATATTCCTCAAAGCTTATCTGGGAAAAGGTTCTGTCCGTCTCCACCGAAATTCCATGAGAGCCTGCCACCTGCTTTTCCTCCGTCACGGACACCATATGAACGGTAAGACCGGCCCGGCGGCAGATATCCACTACTGCGAGGGCCTCTATCTCCTCATATCCCTCCGAAAAGAATACTGCAATCTGTTTCATATTTATCATCCGCCTTTCTGCATTGCTTTTTTCTCATTTTCCTCAGTATACACATATCCTTTGAAAAATTCAATAAAATATTGTGGAAAAGACTATTCCTATGCTATAATAAAAAGGCAGAAAGTACCATAAATCTTTTACTGTCGGCCAAAGCGTATACCGCAGTTCAAATACCGACGACGATATTATTTTACGAATGGTGGTTAGGAATTATGGAAATCGAACGTAAATTTACAATAAAGAAATTACCTGATAATCTGGAGAGCTATCCCTTTCATCATATTGAGCAGGCATATCTCTGTGTCAACCCCGTGGTACGGGTGCGCAAGGAAGATAACGAGTATTACCTGACCTACAAGGGCAGCGGTATGTTGTCCCGGGAAGAGCATAATCTGACCTTGAACGAAGAAGCCTATTACCACCTTCGGGAAAAGGCGGACGGCAATATTATCTCCAAAAAGCGTTATCTGATACCCCTGAGCAATCCGGGCTTCAAAGAAGGTTTTCCCGCTCCGCCGGAGGATTATACCCTGACAATCGAGCTGGATGTATTTGATTCTCCCTTTGCTCCTTTAATCTTAGCGGAAGTGGAATTCGGCAGCCGGGAGGCCGCCGAGGCGTTCCTCCCTCCCGATTGGTTTGAACAGGATGTAACCTATTGCAAGGAATATCACAATTCCTACATGGCCCTACAGCCTACCATATAGCTTTGTAAGCTTATAGATTCTCTGCGCCAGTTCATCCGTTGCGGCCCCCTTCTTCATACGCCATTTCCAATTATCTCCCAGCGTGGAAGGGGTGTTGATGCGGGCCTCATTTCTCAGCTCCAGATAATCCTGCATGGGGATAATTGCGGTATTCGCCACACTGGATACCGCCAGACGTATCAATTCCCAGTTCAGCTCTTTCTCATCACTGCAATTTAAATATTCCTTTAGAAACGCCTTCGCCTCAGGAGAACGATTCTCCAGCCAGCCCGGCGTTGTCTCATTGTCATGGGTTCCGGTATACACAACGCAATTATGCTCATAATTATGGGGCAGATACATACTCTCCGCTCCTCCGTCAAAGGCAAACTGCAGAATCCTCATGCCGGGGTATCCGGTATCCTTTACCAGTTGAATCACACTGTCTGTGAGGAAGCCCAAATCCTCCGCAATCACTTTCTTATGCCCCAGCCTGCGCTTCATAGTCTCAAAGAAATCATAGCCCGGTCCGGCTTCCCAATGCCCCCTCTGAGCCGTCTCATCCCCATACGGAACAAACCAGTACTCATCGAAGCCTCTGAAATGGTCAATCCGCACCACATCATACAATTCATAACAGTAAGCGATACGCTCCATCCACCATTTATAGTTTGTCGTCTTATGAAATTCCCAGTTATACAGAGGATTCCCCCACAGCTGACCCGTAACGGAAAAGGCATCGGGAGGACAGCCTGCCACGCCCACAGGCATCCCCTTCTCGTCCAGTTGAAACAGTTCGGGATGAGACCATGTATCCGCACTGTCAAAAGCCACATAAATCGGAATATCTCCCACAATCTCAATTCCCGCCTTGTTGGCATACAGCTTTAACTCGCGCCACTGTTTCGCAAACAAGTACTGCTGAAACTCATAAAAACGTATCTCATCCTCCAGCTTACGCCGGTACTGAGCCATAGCCATGGGGCTGCGCAGCCGGATATCCTCCTCCCAATCTATAAAACATTTCCCGGGAAAGGCATCCTTCAATGCCATATACAGAGCATAATCCTCCAGCCAATAAGAACTCTTCTTTAAAAAATCCACATAGTCCTTACGAGTTTCCAGGCCCTTTTCTACTGCACGCTTCCAGGCCTTTCGCAGCACGGGAAACCGGGCCTCATAAAGCTTCTCATAATCGACAGTGCCTGCATCTTTCCCAAAGTCGCATTCCTCGCATTCCTCCCGGGTCAGATATCCCTCCTCAATCAAAAGCTCCAAATCAATTAAATAAGGATTTCCCGCAAATGTAGAGAAGGACTGATAAGGAGACGCACCGTATCCTGTAGGGCCAAGGGGCAGTATCTGCCACAGCCTCTGTCCGGCTTTTTTTAAGAAATCAACAAACAAATAGCTTTCCTTTCCAAAGGTTCCGATACCATACTCGGAAGGAATACTGGATATCGGCATTAAAATACCCTGTTTTCTCATGTTATACCTCCCTGTGCGCTTCGACGCACATCAATTTTGCACTGTTTTTTGCGTATAACGCAAAATGGACTTATTTTATTCTGCTTTCTTATCTGCAAATTTATTCTCCGGCAGCCTCTGCTTTAAGCCTTTCCTTATCCTCATACATAAATTTGTCTGCCCTCCTCGCCGTATCATTGATATCATAGTCAATCCGCTTATCGTACTTTGCATAGCCGCAGGCGATTGCCATATGAATATCCTCACTCTTTTTATTATATTCGGCCTCTTTCTGCCGCAGCAATTCAATCTGTTTCTTACATCTGTCCAGACTGTGCTTTGTCACCAGACAGCAGAATTCATCGCCTCCCGTGCGATAGCATTTCCCAAAGTCCTTAAAGGTAGTCTGAATCAGCTGTGCGCTGTCCCGGATATAGGTATCGCCTTTATCATGTCCCAGACTGTCATTACATTTTTTCAGATTATTTAAATCAAACATAACCATAATGGCTTTTTCCGGCTCAAAGGTCACGGGATCCGTATCCTCCGTCAATGCCGAACGATTAAAAAGCCCCGTCAATTGGTCATGGTAGGCCATCTGTTCGTAGTTCTGAGCCCTCAGCCCCACCATAGTAAGCTCCCGGGCCTCGCTAAAGGCCACATAGCCCTGAAACACACAATATATCAAAAGAATCACAATACCAACAACGGAAGTCTGCGTACGGCCGCTCAGAAAATAAGTGCCAAAATCCAATCCGATACCCATGAAACAAATCAGAACGCTGAGGGTATTGCGAACCAGCCTTGTGCTCCAGCCCTCCTTGCGCACCTCATAGATAAACATGCCCACAAACAAACTAAAACCCATAACTATCACAGCGGTTGTCAGGCTATAGGTCTCCCTGAAATCCATATAGTTAAAGTATTGCAACAGAATACAGACTATCATTTCCGCTATACTCATCCAGCAGAAAATATACCAAAACACATGCTCTTTTGTACTGTACAGCTCCTTTATAAAAAGTATCAGGGGAATCACCCCCAGCATCAACGCAATAAAGGGAATCATGGAAATCGCCGGAAACCCCGGCAGAAGCAGTTTAATCGCTTTCCCATCCGTAAGCTTCCACACCCCCAGCATCAGTGCAAAAGCTCCCAGCCAGGCTATCCCCCCGTTCACCTCGGAATTAGCCGCATTAAACGCTACATATACGATAAAGACAAGGCCCAGCAGAATTGCCGTCACACTCAACAAAAAGCCAGGCGCCTCCTCGGCCAGAATCATCCCCACAATACTATATCTGGCGCCAAAATAAAATTTCGGAACTGTTCCCACCGAGGACTTATAGACCGGAATAATTTCAACCCGAATATCCTTCCCCTCATACTCCTGCTCCAAAAGCACATCATTCCAGACACAGCCCGGCGTACTCCCGAACCTGTTTTTACTGCTGCTCCGCATACTATAGATACACACATTCTCCACATATACCTTAACTTCCTGATGTATCGACTGGAACATAAGATGCGTGTAGGAATCTCCAATGCCGTCTATCGACAGGGTATAAATCTCCCGGAAACCCACATTGGAATAACTGTCCTTCTCCGAAGCCTCCTTCGCTGCCGTCAGCTCCCAATATCCCTCCGCCGGAGACTGTCCCTGCATTTTTAGCCGAAAGGCAAACAACAGGTAAAAAAACACCAATATCATAAATATGATGAAGCCAAGATATACTTTCTTAATAACGCTTTTCATCTGTCCTGTTCTCCCTGAACTGCATCTGCTCCCGCCATTTCCTGCTTAATCCTGAATTTATGCTGATACATTAACTGATCTGCTCTCTTTACGGTATCCTCGATATCCCGGTCTACTCCATTATCAAATTGTTCAAAGCCACAGGCAATACCCATGCGGATATCCTCACTGTTTTTGTTAAAACTGCGCACCTTGGAGAGTAATTCATTCATTCTGCCCTGACAGACAGCCTTCGTGCTTCTATTGATAAGCACACAGAATTCATCTCCGCCTACCCTGTAGCACTGACCAATATCACCAAAGCACTCACGAATCATACGGGCGCTCTCCCGGATATAAATATCACCCTTTTCATGACCCAGACTGTCGTTGCATTTCTTCAAATTATTCAGGTCAAACATAGCCACAATATATTCCTCAGGCGAAAACTCCTTATTACTCACATAATCCGCATAAGCGGCACGATTATACAATCCTGTCAGCGGGTCATGAAAAGCAATCTTTTCATACTGTCTGGCCTGCATCCCCACTGTCATCATCTGTCTGGCTTCTTTGGCCGAATCTATAACAAGCGCCGCCAGATAAACCGCAAAGCCAAGCATGCCGATTACGGTAGTCTGCCCGCAGCCGCTTAAATAATAAACCGCCATATCCGCCGCCAGCCAGAATACACAGCCGACGCAGAAAAACAAAGTAAACCCCCTCTTCTTCTGCCACCCTTTCTCAGATAACCGTTTCAGCACTATAGCCGTTCCATACAACGCCTCAAAAATCAGTACAATTTGTGTAAAGAGCAGCGTCTGCCTCAAATCCGCCGCTTCCAGACACTGAAGCAAAACCACACCCGCAATATTCACAAGACTTACGATACAGGGGATATCCCAGACCAGGCCATCTTTTTCCTTGAGCATCAGCTTTACCGACAAGATATAGGGAATGCTCAGAGTCGGCAATATCCAGTAAGGTATCATGCTCAAAACCGGAGCCCTGTCCGAGATTAGTCCTATCACAGAGGCCGACATCAGCTTCCACACCCCCGCAATAGCCAGGAACAGACCAAACAGCTTAAGCATTTCGTTCTCGTCTCCGCTCCTGCTCCGACAAATTTCAACCCAGAGGCAGCCGATACCCGCCAGTATAAACGTGATACTTATCAAAAGAATCGGCAAATTCGAAACAATAATATGAGCCAGAATATCCGTCTGGCAGCCAAGATAAAATGTGAGACGCATATTCCGGGTAGTCCGATAAACCGGGCGCACTTCCACTCGTATTTCCTTTCCGTTATCGGCCTCCTTCAGCGCCACCTCATTCCAAACACAGCCCGGACTCCTCCAGCGAAAGTTTCCTCCGGCTCCCTCCATACTGTAAATGCACTCATCCCCCACATATATCCTGATATTCTCATGGATACTGTAAAATAACAGCGTATTATAGTCTCCTGCGATATTCCTCGCTATAAATCGATACACTTCCGCCTGACCGGCCGGCGCGTCCTCTTCCTTCTGTACCGTCTGCACCATACTCCGCTGAATATGATAACCCTGCTGCCAGCCATACTGATATACGTCCGTGCGCAGCTGTATCATGGAATACAGAAGCATAATGATAAATATCGCACACATTATTTTATAAGAACAAATTAATTTTCCCTTCATTTTCATACCTCTGCAGGCTCCTGCCTACTCAGGACGCCGCCTTGTTATTTCCCTTCGCATGAGTGCGCATCATAAAAAACGTAGGCTCCGCCAAAATGGAGTCCTACGTTTATTATACCACATAATTAACTTTTAGTGTAAAAAAATGCCAATTTCCCACAACCAATTTTGAGTGCAATGGCAGCCGTTTGAAAAAGCCCGGCGCTAAGGCAGAAATCATCGAATCAGATAGGCAAAATAAGCTGCATAGCCGACCAGCATAACGACGCCTCCCAGCCTTCCCAGCCTGTGGTTCCTCAATACACAGACCAACAAGAGTACCGCCGCAGCAATAGCCACCCTACTGTCTGCCAGAAAATTCCTGCTGTATTCCACCGGCGTAATAATCGCTGTAGTACCCACCACAAAAAGAATATTAAAGATATTACTGCCCACAATATTACCTATGGCAATATCCGTCTTACCCTTTGTTGCCGCCGTAACACTGGTTACCAGCTCAGGCAGGGAGGTGCCGAAGGCCACAATCGTCAACCCAATCAAACGCTCGCTCATATGAAATTGTCTGGCAATCGCCGTAGCCGCATGTACCGTAACATCACTTCCGTATTTAATCAGAGCAATCCCTACTGCCACCAATAAAAGCAGCTTCCAAACCGGCTCCTTTTTCTCTTCCTGTGTCTGTGCTTCCTGATTACTGTCTTTCGCTATTTTCAACAGATAAACCAAATATACGGCCATAAATATCCAAAGGATTCCGCCGTCCAGGCGGCTGATGTTGCCGTCCAGACTTCCCAGGGCCACCAAAAGAACCGTAACTCCAATCGTAAAGGGTATCTCATATCTTACCGTAGATTTCTGAACCGGAATAGGACATACCACAGCGGTCAATCCCAGGATAATCAAAATATTCAGGATATTGCTGCCCAACACATTACCAATGGTAATTTCCGTACTCCCCTGTAACGCCGCCGTAATACTCACCGCAGCTTCGGGCAGAGACGTTCCGATAGCCGCAATCGTAAGGCCGATAACCAACTGAGGAATACCAAACAAATCCGCAATCTTGGCTGCACCGTCCACAAACCAGTCCGCGCCCTTCATCAACATGACAAAGCCTACTACCAACAATAAAAACTGCAACATCAATTCCATTTTCATACCTCCTTGCGCACTTTTATATGCCTGTCCGCTTCCACTCTCTGTATCCCTCAACCTTGAGAGACTTGGAAATCATATACTTTAACCCTTCACCGTAACACATTATTTCCTATGATATAAAAAAGACCTTCAGCACCAATGTGCTAAAAGTCTTGTTCTTCTCTCAACCGAAGCGTGTAACCACGATGTATCTGCGCCAGCCTGTTCCAACGCCATCGGGGTATGTTGATTACACGTTACAACTACTCCCTTTTAACGAATAAAACATATCATTTCAGGACAGGTCTGTCAAGACATTTCTGAAAAAAATTAGAAGAGAGTTGGTTGACATTTATTTCTTGACATTTTAGGAAGAAACACTATACTTAAATTAAAAGAGTAACCGCCCACAAGGTAGGTTGACAAGTTTATGAGTAGAAGCTCCACCCCATCGCTTGCCAAAGTTTAGGGGTGGTTTTTCTATGTAGCTTTACTTACAGAACGCAAAAACGAATGCAAGCAATGCCAAAGGGAACAGACCAAAGGTCATTATGTCCTTAAAAAAATCGAAACGATTTTTCATAGGCATCACCTCCATTCCATAGGAATCCCTTCCATAGGAATATCGGGTCAGCCCCCCTGCAACACGGCGCTCTTATTGGCATAATAGCATAGGGGAAAAGCTTTAACAAAGAAATTTGCAATATTTGTTTCTCATAGGATTGTGTGTCTTGTTAAAAACAGCTTATAATTGTACTTACAAACGGTATTTGGAGGTGTGTTGTTATGTCGGCATTGAAAGGGTTGGAATGGACATTTGATACGGTAGCGTCTACCTATGAGAAGCTGCGTCCGGGCTATGTAAAAGAATTGTACCAGACGTTGTTTGACTATATTCCTATTAATGAAAATAGTAATGTGGTGGAGGTTGGAAGTGGCAGCGGACAGGCGACGGCTCCCGTTTTAACGACTGGATGCCAATTTACGGCAGTAGAATATGGAGAACAGTTTGCTGAATTGCTAAAAGATAAGTTTAAGGAATATCAAAAATTTTCGGTAATCACAGGTAGATTTGAAGATACAGTATTTGAGAGCAATGCTTTTGATTTGGTGTTTTCCGCATCTGCATTTCATTGGGTGCCAGAGAAAATCGGATATGAAAAAGTATTTTCTATGTTGAAAAGTGGAGGGGCTTTTGCGCGTTTTGCGAATCATCCGTACCGTGATAAAGGAAATCCTGCACTTTCACAAGCAATAGATGAGATTTATGACCAATATTACAATAAGTATTACAATAAAGAACGTGAAACAATATCCGAATATACAAAACAGCAGGCAAAGGAACGGGCAATAACTTCTTGGAACATATTCAGACCATATTGCAATGGAAAAGAATATTAGAACGGAGTTTTTTGCAAAAATCGAAGAAGTAATTAATGAATATGGTGGTATCATCACTATTTATGATACGATTGATTTACAGCTGGCAAGAAAGTGCTAAATTTCGGTTGGACCGATTCATAAGCATATGTATATAAGTGAAAATAAGATATTTTACGCATCACATCGCAGGCTATCGACAAGAAGTATGAGCGGTACTGCCGTGAGCTGAGAATCGTCAAGAAAAGCAATCATAAGACCAGAAAGACCTGTCTGACCAAAATAGCGGAATTTTGAGGAACCTGGGTGCGATAAATACGGCATTTCCGCCACATTTATCGCACCCGCAACCACTGCGGAATGTGGGACTCGAACCCACACGCCAAAGGCACAGGAACCTAAATCCTGCTCGTCTGCCAATTCCGACAATTCCGCTGAAACCGGCGCATCTGCCAATTCCGTCATACTCGCACAACGCTGCCGCAATTACTTTTCCATTATATCTTTGGAACTATCTCCTGTCAAGTCCGTCCCCCACACGCTCCATGTCCGCCGCATCCTCCGTCTTAATCCCTTCTTACAGATGCCGTTCCATATATTCCAGATCTTTTGCAAATATTTCAGTTTTGTTCACATGGCCTTTCCTTTTTTCTTTTCCCATTTCTTTAGCCGCCGCTTATTCCTTTGTTACAACAATGCGTTTCATCCGTTCATACAAATCTTTCCCCAGTTTTTTGAAAAAAGAATCGTAAGTTTTTTTGAACTCGTCCTCTATGCTATCGTTAGCTTCTATATATCTCCAGATAAGTTTCCTGCAGCATATCCTGCACCACACTCTCATTGTCAAGCGCACGGCTCACACAAACGTGCAGATACCCGTCTGTTCCCATAATTAACACCCCCTGCAGGCGGGGGTGTTAATTCATAACCTCAATTTTTTTATCTTTGTCAAGGCGTATTCTCACCGATATGTCGAATGATCTTGTTATAAATCCTAGTCATAAAGAACATGCTTAATCCAAGACTCATCAACTCCGCAATAGGGAAGGACCACCATACCAGTTCCACCCTGCCGCTTAAGGAAAACAGATACGCCACCGGAAGAAGCACGCAAAGCTGACGGGCTACCGACACCACCATACTGTAGATGCCGTTGCCCAATGCCTGGAACACACTTCCCACCACAATACAGAAGCCTGCGAACACAAAACTTAAGCAGATAATACGCAGCGCCGGTACACCCAACACCAACAATTCCTCCTCCGCATTAAACAGAGACAATAACTGCGCCGGAAAGATTTCCATCACCAGAAGCCCCGCCGTCATAATGCCCACCGCATAAATCACCGCACATTTCATAGTGCTGAGTACGCGTTCTCTGTTCCCTGCGCCATAATTGTAGGCCACAATGGGAACCATGCCATTGTTCAGACCAAATACCGGCATGAAGATAAAGCTCTGTAGCTTGAAATAGACGCCAAATACCGTCTGCGCTGCGCCAAAAGCCGCCAGAATCAGATTCATCCCATACGTCATTACCGAACCGATTGCCTGCACCACAATCGAAGGCGCACCCACCTTATAAATCTGGGCAATCAGATGCCCATTCGGCCGGAACTGCTTAAAGGAAACACGAAGCTCCTGATTGTATCTCACATGGAAGAAAACAGAAAGCACAGCCGCAACCAGCTGCCCGCAGACCGTAGCCGCAGCGGCGCCTGCCACATCCATTTTGGGAAAAGGCCCAATACCAAAAATGAGCAGGGGATCCATAATCAGATTAATGACCGCGCCTACCCCCTGCGTAATCATGGTAAAGAAGGTTTTACCGGTAGCCTGAAGCAGTTTTTCAAAGGTCACCTGAACAAACACACCCAGACTGACCGTACAGCAAATCGTAAGATAAGTCACCCCATATTCTCTGACCTGAGGGATGTCCGTCTGGCTGGCAAAAAACGGTCTGCTGACCAGAATACCGACCAGCAAAAACAAGACATAACTGAGCAATTCGACAAACACCCCGTTAGTCGCTACTTCATTGGCCTTTTTATATTCCTTCTCTCCCAGGGATTTCGAGGCATGGGAGGTAATACCTACTGCCGTTCCCACAGATACCGCTATCATCAGACTCTGCACCGGAAAGGCCAGGGATACCGCTCTCAGCGCATGCTCGTTAATTCTGGAGACAAAGATGCTGTCCACTATATTATACAAAGCCTGCACAAGCATGGAAATCATCATGGGAAGGGACATATTAATCAGTAACTTATGAATGGGCATAACCCCCATTTTGTTTTCTTTCTGCATACTCATCCTCATTTCTGCGCTGTCTTTTGCACCTAACACAATGTTTACGTATCCGGTAATGCTTCCTATTCAATAAAAAAGAGCCCATGATGAAATCATAAGCCGCCATAAAATGAGATATGGGGGATTCGAACCCCCGACAACTTGATTAAAAGTCAAGTGCTCTACCGACTGAGCTAATATCCC
>JAMOZS010000063.1 GCA_023667765.1 Roseburia sp.
TCCATATAATTGAGCTGGATTTGGCAGAAATCCCAGTCTCTGTAACGAATCATTTCGTCAAAGACCTCATATTCGTCGTGAAAGGAAAAGCCCAGATATCTGATTTTGCCTTCTGCCTGAAGCTCCTCCAGCCGTTTTACACAGCCAAGCTCCAGCATTTTCTCCCATCGCTCCCTGCCCATGGCATGAAGCAGATAAAAATCAATATAATCCGTCTGCAAACGATAAAGCTGCTCCTGAAAGATACGCTCCACATCCTCCAAAGTGTTTACCATCCAGACCGGCAGTTTGGTCGCCAGATAAAAGGAATCTCTGGGATACTTTTTTAACACCCTTCCCACAAAAGGTTCGCTTGCGCCTCCATGATACGGATAGGCCGTATCGATATAATTTACGCCCTCCGCTATCGCCTTATCCAGCATTTTCTCCGCCAGAGGCTCATCTATCTCCCCCTTACCGTTCACGGGAAAACGCATACACCCAAAACCCAGCAAAGAGGTTTCAATCCCAAGCTTCTTCAACTTTCTTTTTTCCATCTTCTGTTCCATGTCCACTACCTTCCTTCATTATTTTTTATGTAGCATCCAATCGTTTCTTACCTATATTTATTATACTTTTCAAATGGATTCATGTCAATTTAAAGTTCTCTTCATTTCTTCATTTCGTCACCGATATACCTACAAGCGAACCGTTATTGCACATCTGAAAACATTAGGAAATATAAGTATTTATGACACATCACCTCTTTGCATATCTCGATAACTCAAGCAAGTTCACATGACAAGATGGTGAATTAATGTATAGCTCCTTCTCCTATCCCCATTTAATAGATTTATGGGTAGCTATGGCGAAAAGATGACCGCCTACACCAACATATTTCTGACTGCCAAACTCATGCTTGTTGTTAGGAAGAGCAGTACAAGCCCAATGAAGATACCAAATAATTTACCAATAATCTGTTCTGGAAATAGCCAAGAATTATAAGGGCATAGCCACCTCCACAACAAGAGGCATATATAACTAAATCCTCTTTTCGATTTGAATACGACAGTGCTCTACCGTAAATTTCCAACAACAATCGAACCGGAAAATCAGGTATTCCTTTTCCACCGTAAAGAACCCGACCTCTGGCAAAATCTTGAAAATTATCATTTTTTCAACACAAATATTCCATTATTACCTTAAAACTCCACTTTCTTCCTAGTTCTTGATTTCACACACAAACCTTTCCCTGTACCCAATTTACCACGTAATCAGCCACTTCTCTTGGGTCTTTCGTTGATATATCCAATAACTCGTACTTTGTATCTCCAATCCGATTATGTTCCATAAAGTAACGATTATAGTCACATGAACTATTAATCCAGTTATCGTCCGTTATTCCTCTTCCCTCTTGCATACGCTGTCTCAAAACATTCTCATCAGTAACTAATGCCAAACAAATAATCTCACTAAAATAACGACTGTTATATGCTTTCGGCAATCGGTCAAGGCATCCCGCCATTGTCCACAAAATAGGTTTCCCAGACTGTAGGATGTCTTTTGAAATGTTGGCAATAATTTCAACCCAGTTATCACATGATTCCTCATCCTCCCAGTTTATGAATCCGGTAAAAATATCAGCATCTAATACTACAAAATCTACCATTTTCCTCATAATCTCAATCGCTGTAGTAGTCTTTCCTACACCACTACACCCTGTCAGAATTAGCAATGGCATTTTGCGGAACTCCCATTCCGCGCCACATTTCGGGCAACGAAGTTTATTCCCAATTATCTCTTTATCCCATTCGTGATTTCCACAATTTGAACATATCTCAATCATCATGACACTCCAACTTCAAATTTTTCTAATTAAATTATATTATATTTCCGCCGTTTCCTCAATCAGAACAACTCTTTTCATTTATTTTTCATTCCACCTTTTGTTAAGACAGCCAACATAGTACCTATCTCCAGACAGATAGGTCTTGGGGATAAGAACATAGGCAAGGGTACATTCACCCACTGTGTTGTCCCAGTTAAGAGAAATTGAGCTCCCCATTGTAATATACCCGTTTCCGATTTCAGTTCTCTGCCACTCATATTTAGAATTGTCATTGTGGCTGTCAAGTTTGACGCAAAGGGAATATTTACTGAAATCAGGCGCACCGTTTTCTTCCAATGTGCTGCGAATACTGCCATTTTCCACAAGATTGTGGCTGTCACAGCTTTGGATAAATTCTTCGTACTTTGCCGAGTCAGGTATGTAAATCCCTCTAAAGCCATGCATATCGAAGTCCTTCCAGACCTCTCTCATTGCCGTTTCAGAGAAACCATATGCTTCACCTGTGATAAAGTCGGGATCTAAGTTCAGGTCTCCGTCCTTGATACGCAGCCACTCACCGCCATCAGCGCATGGAATACTGTCTGAGGTGAAATTTCCGCTTGAACGAGGATAAGCCACAACATTGCAAAAACCTGCTCCCTCCGCATGGGAAAGCTTATAGCCTGTATCTGTGTGCAGGACAGCGTTTGCAGGAGCGGCGTTCAGTTCGACGAAATAGACATACCTTTCCTGTTCATAATCAGTGTAATCACTGAGCATATCGTCAATAGGCATACCACATTGTTTGGCGAGTTTGTGTAGCTGTTCATCACTTGAAAGAAAGTACATTCCGCTCATTTCGGTATCGCATTCAATATTATTCAAGTGTATGTCATACTCAGTGTAAACAAGCGGCGCTGTGAATTCAGGTATGGCAGCTTTAATTTTTATCAAATAAAGCTTTACAAACTTTTGGGAAAAACTGTCGCTGAGTGTACCCTCATGGTCTCCATACTCTGTACAGACGGTCTCTCTTCCAGTATCGGGATTACAAAAAGAAACAGTGTGCGAGCCGGCATCCATGGCGACATCTTTTGAATTAAATTCGCTCTCCGAATCAATCTGTGAGCCGAGTGAATATAGCTCAATAATCGTGTCGCTGTCTATCGTCGTGATTGGTTCCGTGTTATCACGGATGATGTCAAACTTTTCAAGCAGATGTTCAGCAGATGTGCCTTGATTGAGTGTCGTCATCCCAAAGTCAAACGCATAAACTGCTCCGCTTGTGTCTATGAAAATTCCATCATCCTGATAACCCCATGCATAGTTCACGTAGCGGTCAATGAGGAATATCTCTGCTGTTTGGGGCAGAGGAAAACTCCCGCTATCATTGCCCGTTACCTTACCACATGATGTTAGCACAAGACTCATAACGCTGATGACTAATAGTTTCTTTTTCATAATTATCGTCCCTCTAAAAAAACTTTTTGATTACCCTTTTACCTACTGTAAAATATACGATTTAAAGCGACTTGCTTTATGGGCAACATTGTAGAAATTTTTAAAAAGTGATTTGTCTTCATTTACCATAAGACATATTAAAAATCCTCATTATTGTGTTGATTATACACAGTATTCCAATAAAAGACAAGCAGAGTAGAGGCAAAGTTTTCATTTCGTTACCCATTTCGTCACCGATATACCGATATCGGTCAGTAGTCCTCCTACCTCTCTGTAGGGCATGGAATAGCGCTGGGAAAGATAACGCATGGATGCCGACAGCTCGCCGTCCGGGCCTCCGAACTGGGAGATAATAACCTGGGCCAGCTTTGCGTTGGGCTCCTTAATATTGACGGGAAACTGTAATCTTTTCTCATAATTCCACATTATCCGCACACTCCTTCCCACGGCAGAGGCGCCGCTCCCCAGCTCCACTCTTTATCACATTCAGCCATATCCTTAGTTAGGGGAAAATATTTCTGGGAAAATTCCCTTACCATCTGTCTCTTGATTTTGCTGTAGTGATTAAAATATTCCATTGCCTTCCTGTCTCTGGGATGTGTGTCCAGATACAGCGTCAACTCCACCATGGTAAAATCCACAATGCCAATATCCATCAACATCTGCTCTCTGTTTCCCATTATACGCATCTCCTTCCTGTGAAAGGTTTATTCAGCTCCGGAAAGATAGTTCCAAACTTATAAGCCTTTTCCAAATCATCATACATTTTCTCGAAATGCTGCCATGGCACATAAGACATCGCTATGGGAAACTTTTCAAAATTGTCGTCAAACATATAATCCTGCATAGGATTCCTCTCATAAATTTGCAGTTTAGTTAATATCATAGTATGTAGGTACACAAAAAACGTGTCAAAAAAGGGACTGCCGCAAAGCAGTCCCCAAACGCCTGTAACATTATCTCTCTGTTCCCATAAAGAACAAGGCAATCAGTCCCGGCCCGGTATGGGCGCCAATCACCGGCCCCAGAGAGTTTATCATAAAATTCTCTATGCCAAAGCGCTCCTTAATCAAATCTCTCACATATTCCGCATCCTCAAGAGCATCTCCATGGCTTATCATCACCATATCGTTTTCCCCATCATAATCTCTGACTTTTTCCGCCATATGCTCCACCAGAGCAGACAGAGATTTCTTACGCCCTCTGATTTTATCAATATTTATCAGATGACCCTCGTCGTCCACATGCAGCAGCGGCTTAATACCTACCAGCGTGCCTATTACCGCAGCGGTCTTGCTGACACGTCCTCCTCTGTAAAGATGAAACAAATCGTCTACGGTAAACACATGAATGACCCGGAGCTTTTGGGACTCCACCCACTCTTTTACCTCATCCAGACTCTTTCCCTGATTGCGCAGCTGATTGGCCTTGTATACAATCAGCCCCTCGCCCATAGAGGCGCAAAGCGTATCCACCACCTCAATCCGACAGTCAGGATGCTCCTCCATTATCTCCTCCGCCGCAAGCCTCATATTATTGTAGGTGCCGCTAAGCCCTGATGAAAATGCCAGATACAGAATTTCCCTGTCCGTCTGAATCGCCTCCTCAAAGAAGACCTTCGCTTCACTGGGATTTATCTGGGAGGTTGTGGGCATTTTCCCCTCTCGCATCATATCAAAGAAATCCTTGGGAGCCAGCTCTTTTCCCTGTCCATAGGTAATGCCATCCAATAAATAGCTAAGATTGATACAGCCAATATGGTTCTGTCGTAAATATTCCACCGGCAAATCAGCGGTACTGTCCGTCATTAGCTTAAACATAATCTCTTCCTCCTGCCTGGCCTGAAAAACCAATATGAAAGCATAATTTGGATAAAGTATACCACAGCAGGCGCCGATTATCAATGGGCATCAGCTTTGTTTTCATGCAGAGCGCCCGGAAGCCTTCTCCTGATTAGCCGATTCTTAAGCTTCTTCCAGTCAAAGGGAAATAAGGGATACAGATAACTGGTGCGCGCCACGGTTCGATTGGCAAAGATACAAATCACGGCAAACAACAGCCCTCCTATATATCCCCACAGTCCGAACAGCTGCGTCGTAATCAGATTCAAAATACGCATAAATTTCAGCGCGTAACCCAGCTCATAGTTTGCCTGCGTATAATTTGCAATGGCCACAAACGCCATATACAGCATGACCTCCGAGGAAAACCAGCCGCTGTTTACCGAGAATTCTCCCAGAACAAGCGCCGCCATCACACTCAGCGGCGTGCTGAGCATATTGGGCGTGTTGACGGCCGCCAGCCGCAGTCCGTCTATCGCCAACTCCAGAATCAAAAACTGCCATATCAGGGGCACATTCGGCGCTTCCTTCAGAAGAATGAAACGAAAGCTCTCCGGCACCCACTGAGTATGGGTCGCCAGAAGCAGATAGGTTGGCGTCAGCAAAAAGGTAAGCAGCGCAATCAGAAACCGGGTTATCCGCAGATAGGTGCCGGTAATCGGCGGAAAATAATAATCATCCGCCTCCTCCACCACATCAAAAATGGTGGTGGGCATAATCATTGCCGAGGGAGAATTATCCACCAATATCACGATATTCCCCTCCAGCACCTGCGCCGCCGCCGTATCGGGCCTCTCGGTATATTTAAATTTCGGAAAGGGATTAAACCATTTTCTCTGATACAGACATTCCGCCAGACTTTCCTGATTCATCGTCAGGGCGTCCGCAGTAATATTCTTTATTTTCTCCTTAATCCGCTCTAAGAAGCTGTGGTCCACCCGATTCTCCATATAACAGAGCACAATATCCGTCTGGGAGCTCTTACCCGCCGTCATCATTTCCATACGCAAATCCGTGCTGCGGATTCTTCTGCGGATTAAAGCGGTATTAAAAATCACCGTCTCCACGAATCCGTCTTTAGAGCCCCGAAGCACCTTATCCTTTTCCGGCTCTTCCACACTTCTTCCCGGATAAGTACGTGAATCAATCAGAATCGCCCTGTCATAGCCTTCAATCAGAAGCACGAACACACCGGACAGCAAAAAGTGAATAATCTGCTCCCAATGCGCTTCCAAATCCACCTCCACATAAGGAATTTCCTTTTTAGAAAGCTCATGGACGTCCTTCGGCATCTTATCCTCTGTCAAATCCATCAGGTACTGCAGAAGCTTCTGTACCAAATCATCCTTACAGAAGCCGTCCACAAAGTACATACAGGCGCTTCTTCCCCCTACGATAATGGTGCGGTATACAATATCAAAATTGTGTTCCACATCCAGTCTTTGCTGTAAATACTCCATATTCTCTTCCAGCCGGGTGCATACGACTTCCCCGCCGCTGGTCTTATTATCATTTCTCTCCAAACTAAAAACTCCCTTCTCTATGGACACTGATACCGTCCTGCGGCATCTCACTACTTTCGCTTAGTGTCTCCGAAAAGGGAGCTTCCTATACTTTTCTTTTTTTATTCCTTATTTCTGTTTTTCAGAGAATATATACCTATCCTTTCGTGGTGCTGCCGAATCCGCCGTTTCGCACGCCCTTTGCCTCATCGTCAACGGTGATACCGTACTCCAGAAAGATTCCCTGGGCAAAACCGCTTCCGGCCGCCAGCTCCACCGTTTTTCCCTCATTAGAGGCATTCGTCATCTTAATGAAAATATGCCCCTCATTATCGGAATAATAATAATCGCTGTCGATAATCCCCACGGTATTATTCATCTGCAGACGGTATTTAAAGCCCAAGCCGCTTCTGGGATAAAGCTTCAATACCCAATCCTCGTCCATTTTCACTCTCACGCCGGTGGGAATTTTAATCGTCTCATTGGGCGGCAGACTGAAACCAAAGGGAGTAAAAAAATCATAACCGGCGCTTCCCTTCGTAGCCCTTCTGGGAAGCTGCAGCTTCTCATACATCTCCTCTATTTCCCTCCGGGTATACTGAGGAAATTCTCCGCTCATCCCGGCTATAAACTGCTCCCTGCTCACCTTAAAAAACTGCGCAATACGATGCATTCCTGTACTCTCCATTCCTATCCTATGCGGAAAATCTTCCTGTTCCTGCCTATAAAAGACAGGAGGTAACCGGCGCACTCTCCAGCGTCTGTACGGCCGTCACCGGTTCTTTGTCATAATCCCCGCAATGCAGCGCCGGTATACGAATATCCGGCCGCTTCAACGTAGCCTGCACATCTATCACCCTCTGGTTTCTGCTGCCCTTCCAGAGAAGCTTTGTATCCTTCTCCTCCGCATGAAACTCACCGTCCACCAGCACATCCACATACTGAAGCATAGGATACTGACAAATGTTTTCCCAGCTGTCACCGGTATACAGCCATATGGTCTTATCCGGATACTTCTCCTTAATCTCCGTCATAAAATCGCGCACATCCAAGCGATTTCCCGAAAACAAAGGGTCGCCGCCGGAAAAAGTAATACCGGAAATATATGGCTTATCCAGCTGTTCAAAAATCTCGTTCTTAGCCGCCTCATCAAAGAGCAGCCCACCGTCAGGGTCCCAGGTTATCGGATTATGACATTCCTTGCAGCAATGGTTACAGCCCGCCACCCACAGCACCACCCGAAGCCCGTCTCCGTTTAACATGTCGTCCTTTGTTATATTATGATATCTCATAGCTTTACATGGATTTCCTTTCCGCAATTTCGGCCATTTTCGCATCATTCAGTCTGGTATCTCCGTGTACCCGTGAATAAGAAAGATACCCGTTCATACGGTCGATTTTGGTCAGATTGCGGCTGCCGCATTTGGGACATACATCCATCTCCAGCTCCTGATGCCCACAGTCGTCGCAATAAGCCAGAGATAAATTGACGCCCTCATAAAAGCCCATATCCATCGCGCGATGAATCAAGGTCTTGATAGCTTCCTTGTTATAGTCAATCGGATATTTCACATATTGAATCTTTCCCCCGTTGGACAAATCCCAGAATCGGTTCTCCAGATTCTGCTTCTCAATCGGCGTAATATCCTCCGTTACATGACAGTGAAAGCTGTTGCTCACATATTCTCTGTCCGATACGCCCTCCACAATACCGTACTTCTTGCGGAACTGCTTTACCTGCAATCCGCACAGATTTTCAGCAGGCGTACCGTAAATAGCGTACAGATTTCCGTCCTGCTCCTTATACTCCGCAACCCTCTTATTAATATGCTCAAGAACCTCTAATGCAAATTCGCCATCCTCCACCAGCGACTTACCGTTATAAAGCTCCTGAAGCTCATTCAGAGCCGTTATGCCAAAGCTTGCCGTAGCCGATTTCAAAAGCGGCTTAATCTTATCCGTCAGCTTCAGATTCCCGCCAAGGAATCCTCCCTCACAATAAGCCAGCGGATTCGTGGAAGCCCGCATCTCGCCCAGATAAGCATAAGTACGGATATGCAGCTGGCGAATCAAATTCAGATAATAATCCAGCACCTCATAGAAATCCCGGCTTTCCTTTCTGGCCTTGGCCAGAATCATCGGCAGATGCAGCGATACCGCGCCTATATTGAATCTGCCCACAAACACCGGCACATCCTTATCGTCAGCCGGATGCATGCCGCCCCTCTCATACCAGGGCGATAGAAAAGCGCGACACCCCATAGGAGAAATAATCTTTCCATACTGCTTATACATGCTTGCCACATAACCCTTGCCGGTAAGGCTGAGCCAATCAGGATACATCGTCTTTGCCGAACATTCCACGCCCGCCTCAAATACATCCTCCAGCGGCTTGCCGGGGCCATGGAGATTTTCGTCATATAAGAACACAATCTTCGGGAACAGTACGGGCTTCTTGCAGTCCGCTTTGCCCTGTCCCTTCTTTCGCACATTCAACATCTGAATCGTGGCAAGCTTTGCAAACCGGCCTGTTCCGGTGCCCGCCGTCACTGTAATAAAGGGGTAATCCCCACGGCTGGACGCCACGGTATTAAACTTATACTCCCATCCCTGGAAGCCCTGTTCAAAATCCCTGGTCACATCTGCCAGCGCCACCTCCTCGGCCTTCTCCTGGGAGATACCAAGGTTCACATATTTCTCCACATATTTACAATAGGATTTCTCCGCATAGGGCTCCAGAATCAAATCCACACTGGGCACCGTAAAGCCTCCATACTGCTGACTGGCCGCAGAAAGTACAATATCGCCGATGACATCAAAAGCCACATCCAGCGATTTCGGCTCATTATACCAGATATTCCCCATCTCAAAGCCGCCGGTGAGCACATTCTGCACATCAAAAAGACAACAGTTCATGGTATCTCTTCTGGCAGACATATCATGCACATAAATATAACCGTCGCGACAGGCCTGTATCTCTTCGGTAGTCATAAAAAATTTCTGATACAGCTCCTTGTTAAACTGATTAAAGACCAGGCTTCTCTTCGTGGAGACAAGGGCGGAATCCGTATTGGCATTCTCCTTATCGCCAATATACATAATGGATTGACTCTTCTTATATACATCATCCATCATACGCACAAAGTCCTGCTTATAATTGCGATAATCCCTGTAGCTCTTTGCCACTATGGGCTTTACGCTCTCCAATGCGCTCTCCACAATATTATGCATAATGGAAATGGGAACCTTGTCCGTATCCAGCTCGTTAATCTTGTCCACCACATACTGACAGATTTTCCTCTTCTCCTCCACCGTAAACTTCGTCAGGGCACGGTAGGCGCTCTTACCCACGGCGCTGATGACCTTCTGTACATTAAAGGCCTCCTTGCTGCCGTCCTTCTTAATGACATATACCGTCTTTTCCGGCTGATATTCTGCGCCGTAGTCCACCTTATCCTCTTGCTCTAATCCGAAATTGCTGCCCATTTCACTCATTCCTCTCATTTTCGCCAACCATCGCTTCCCAGGAAACAATCTATGCATCCGAAAAGCGCCACACCAGATATAGTGTTGCCGTCATGCGTAGCTCCAATATTTTGTGTCATGTAATACAGTATAAAAAAGAATCCCTTCCTTGTCAACGACAGATGCAAAAGAAAAATTACCAAAAAAGGCATCTAAATTTTAGATACCTTTTTCTTAGACTACTCTTGACTTCAGAAATCCTATATATCATGGGCTTCCTCTAATATTCCCTCAAGCCATGCCCTATATTCTTCTCTCACCGTATCAGGCGCTGTAATCCTTGCGCCTCTTCCTATGCCGGCCAACCAGCCAAAGAACTGTCCGCTGACAGCTACCCTGGTCCGAATGCGGAAGCTTCCGTCCTCCATGGGACGTAAATCCACCTCTTTTCCGAAGCGGTCCAGCACCACGCCCACCAATCTGTCCGGAAAGCTTAAGGTCACTGTCTCCTGCCTTCCCCCAAACATACCGAAGGTCTGATTCGTATAATCCGCCAAATCCACCTTCTCAAACTGCTCCAGCCCTTCTCTCTTCTGCTCCAGAACCTGCACCTGCCCCATCTTGTCCACCCGATAATGCTTCATAATCCCCTCCGCCGAATCGAAGGCGGCAAGATAGTAATTCTCCTCCCGCCAGATAAGCGCCCAGGGACTCACCTTCTTGTCCCCGCCGCTTCGGGGTCGAAGCTCCTTCTCCAGACTCCACTCCATATAGGTAAAACCAATCTGCCTGTTTTCCTGAATGGCACGATGAATATTGTCAATGCTGTAATAAATATTTTCGTTTTCGGTCTTTACCCGCCCGGCCACATAAACCTGACGCTGTAATTTGCCTGCGTCATGGCACCCGGCTTTATACTCCAGCTTTTTGATAAGCTGTCTGGATTTTTTGGTTGTGATAAAGCGGGAGGCCTGCACCGCATCCACCAATAATTTCAGCTCCGCCAGTTCAAATTCCCGGCTTCCCAGATAACAACCTCCTCCCAGCCGGCTGTGAACCTGTATAATATCATAGCCAAAGTCAATCAGTCTGTTGATATCATCATAAATACTCTTTCTCTCGGAGTGAATACCCTGTGCTTCCAGACGTCGTATGATTTCGGCCGTACTCATGGGATGCTTCTCGTCCGTGTTCTCCTCCAGCATTTTAATAATATATAATAGCTTTAGCTTTTGTCCCGCTGATTTTGACATTGTCCCCCGCCTGCTCCTCTTCCTGCAAAGTCATGCACTGACAATACGACTACCGTATCTGTAGTATCTCCATAATCTGATGCAAATCTTCTATCTCATAATCAGGCTGATACTCCGACAGGTTTTCCGTCCCTGCCCTGCGATACCAGCAGGTAGCAATTCCTGCCTGTACGCCGCCCCTTATATCGCTGCTGACAGAATCCCCTACCAGAAGAATCCGCTTCCTGTCCCTTTCCTCTATATGAGACAGACAATAATCAAAAAAGCCCTTCTGGGGCTTTGGCACTCCGATTTCCTCGGATATAAACAGTTCCTCCATAAAATCGGCAAGACCGGACAGGCGCAATTTATTCCTCTGGGTATGTGAAACGCCGTTTGTCACCACATATTGCTTCACCTTCCCCAGAAGGCTCCCGCATATCTCAAGAGAATCATCCAGACAGGCATAAATTGTTCCCAGGCCCTCCTGATAATCCGCCAGAAACGCCTCCAAATCCACCGCGTCAATCCGAAATTCCTCAAACAGAGTTACAAATCGTCCTCTCAAAAGCTGAGGCTTCGTGATTTCTCCCAGCTCCAGCCTTCTCCAATAGCTGTTGTTTATCCTGTCATAGCGCTCCAGAATTTCCTCGCTGAAGGCCAGATTAAAATCCCGGAAACATTTTTCAAGGGAATGTCGCTGGGAATAATGAAAATCCAATAATGTATTGTCAACATCCCATAGTATTGTTGTGAAGCCGTACCTTGTTTCCATTTTCGTCTATTCCGCTTCCCGGTTTATCTCTTCCGCCTCCGTCCGCGCATTCTTTTTCTTCCTGAGTGTAATCCCCAGCGTAACAGCCACGGCTCCCACCACCACAACAATAACCAGCAACAGCAGATAGCTCAAAAAAGAACCTACCAAATTACCTACCATAACATAACCGCCTCTCTAAAATAGAATGAATGTGCTCATTTTCAAAAGACATCTGCAACAATTATAATCGCTTTCGGGCAAAAATGCAACAATACCCGAACAAAATTCAGTCCTACCTCCAGACACCCGAGGCGATAAACTCCTCCGCCATAGCTTCGGCTGCCTCAATAATCCTTTTCTCATACCCCATGATTTCCAGCAGCTTAATAGCATTACGGGTGGTAGCTCTGCCGGGCAGCAGCTTATAAGGAAACAGAATATCTCCCGCCTTTATCTCTTCCTCAAAATGATAGTTATCGTAAAACTCCTCCAAAAGTCCGGTCAATTCCATATCATGGGTGGCTCCAAAGCACAGAAATTCTTCTCCCGCCAGACTCTTTAAAATCTGCGTGGCAGCGGCTATTCGCTCTACAGTGTTCGTCCCGCGAAGCACCTCATCCACAAAACACAACACACAGCCTTCTCCTTCCCTCGCCGCCTGGATAATCCGCTTTAACGACTTGATTTCTACAATATAATAGCTTTCCCCGCTCTCCAAATCATCCCGAAGGGACATGGAGGACATAATCCGAAACAGACCTCCTTCATAACGCCGGGCAGCACAGGTATGAATCGTCTGAGCCAAAATCCCGTTTATGGCCACCATCTTCAGAAAAGTGGACTTTCCGGAAGCGTTAGAGCCTGTGAGAAGCACGCCCCGACCCGTCCGTATACTGTTTTTTACCGGGTGCGCCAGCAAAGGATGGTAGCCTTCTTCCATATGAATTTCCCGTTTTTTTGTAAACACCGGGACACAATATCCCTCCTCCAGAGACAGACGAAACGCCCCCACAGATATCGCTGTCTCCAAAAGCCCTACCTGCCCAATCAGCGCATCCACATCCTCAATATGCAGGCGAAGCTGACCCAGCATCCTGTTAAACTGTATCAAATCAATGTGAAATGCCATCCGTATATAGTCAAAAATCATATCCAGAGGATTCCCCGACGCTCCATGGTTTCCCCAGAATACCCAGAAAGCGCCCCTGCGCATCGCCGCCAATTTTTGCTTATATTCCCGAATAAGCCCTGTCTCCCTCCGGCAAGCCGGCAGAGAAACCTTTTCCAGCTCATCGCAGACCTCCAGCAGCCTCACCACATAAACAAAGCTGATAATATAAGGCTCAATGTCCTTCTTTTCCCCGTAATAGGTACTGATATTATAAATCAGCAGCAGAGAAATGCCAAGGACAGCCATCGTCATCTGAAAGGGTATCAGAAACAAAAGAAACACAAACAACAGGTCGCTAAAAACTGCCTTCTTATTACTTCTTTCCCCCAGATAGTCCAGATGATCCAGATAATCATATAAAGAAAACTTACCCGTATGTCCCAGCTGCTTCATCAAAAGCTGCAGCTTTACCCGCTCGTCCGTATGCTCCGTAAAAAACCGAACCAATTCCTCAAAATGCTCCAGCTCCTCCCGGCTTTTCCCGGTATCCCGCAGCGTATAGTACAGATACTCCTCTCCTGCCGCTGAGTAGGTAAAGTTCATCCGCTTAAAAATCTCATCCATATTTAAGTCATTCCAGGTAATGTCATCCACCTGCCCGGGCTTTTGATGTTTTTTATAATAGCTTCCGATACGCTCATACCGCTCCGCCGGGTATTGACGCTCCTTAAATTTTCCGAAATCCTCATATAAGGACTGCCGCAGCTTCCTTTTTCGCTTCAGAGACGCAAAATATTCCTTTATAAAAATGAAGAGAAGAAACAAGATAAACGCCCCGAAAAATATCATATACTCCATCGCTGCAGCCACCTCTTTTCGCAATGTATTAATACTTTAATACATTGTATCTCATTCTCCTGATTACGTCAATACTCAAATTGCCCGATTTCTTATAAAAAACAGTTGAAAAATATGCCTTGTAATGATAATATAATCACAAAGCATATTTTCTTTATACCGGCCGACAGTCGGCGGTATGTCTGTATTCTGTTTCTATTCCATAGAACTCTTATAGAAAATTCATGCTTTTATGATTCCCATAACAGGCAGGAGTTTTCTACAGGGAGCGTAAGTTCAAAGCGGGCAGGCATATCTACCATTTTGAGAATGTATGCAGGGAGGAACCCTCCATAAGGCTGGAGGACGGAACCGAGAAGATATTTCTGAATACCAAAGGAA
>JAMOZS010000064.1 GCA_023667765.1 Roseburia sp.
TAGAGCACTTCACTCGTAATGAAGGGGTCGTGGGTTCGAGTCCCATTTTCAGCTGTATATATTGTATATATATGTATCGTAAGAAAAGCTGTTTCTGTCAAGGAAGCAGCTTTTTTTACGATAATTTTCTTATATAAAATTGTTTTTTAAGGGGGTTGTCCTTCTCTTCCTGAAATATATTTTCTCTTCGTGAAGTATATTTTTTCTTTATGGAATCTTAAGAATTCAAATATATGGAATAAATTGACAGTCAGAAATTTCGGGGGTACAATATATGGTAGCGAAGATTGAAAATTTCTCAATAAGGAGGAGAATAGTGATGAAGATGAAATCAAAGCTTACGCGTTTCATTTCAATGTTTATGGCGTTTGCCATGGCATTTCTGTTGATGAGTCCCATGACTGTGAAAGCAGATTTAAATCCTATCGGTGAAAAAATCTGGTGTGGCAGCGATGTATATGCCATTTTGGACGACGGTGTGTTGACGCTGCGGAGGGTCAACGACACCCCGGGAACTACCAGTACCACCTATGATTATACAGCGGAACAGTTTATGAATTTGCAAAGTCCTTTTTCCCGTTATTCCCAGAGAGGCGCAGAAAAGGGTAAGGTTAAGAAGATTGTCATTTCCAATGGCATTAGCCATATCGGTAATTTGTTGTTTTATAATGTTAATGCAGAGAAGATTGTTCTGGGCAAGGATGTGCAGACAATCGGCGAGAATGCTTTCGCATGGAATGCAAGCTTAAAATCCGTTACGATTCCATCGGCAACGGTTGAGATTAAGAAACAGGCCTTTTACGCCTGCTCAAAATTAAGCAAGATTGATTTGGGGGGCACAAAGAAACTGGGCGAGTATGCATTTTACGGACATAAGGCCAGCTCCATCTTAATTCCCTGCAACTGCACCGTACCGGACAGTTCGCTGGCTAAGACTTATAATGATTCCACAAAACAGTATACCTATCCTAAATTGAGATGGGAAACCTGGGTTACTTTGAATCCCAATGGAGGCACCTGTAAGTTTGGCGGTCTTGTCAGGGTTTACAAAGAAAAATACGAATATCTTCCCACACCGAAAAGGTCCGGTTATACTTTCATGGGATGGTATGTGGAGCAGGATAACGAGCAGGTTAAGGTAACCGAGAAGTCAAAAATCAAAAGCTGGGAGCCTACTCTGGTAGCGAAGTGGAGCAAGAAGCTGAAAACGCCCTCCATTTCCTCCCTTACGAAGAAGTCCAAGGGCTTTAAGCTGAAGGTAAAACTTGACTCCAGCGTGAGCGGCTGGGTAGTTCAGTATTCTACCGACAAGGACTTTGATGATGTAACACAAAAGACTTATTCCAAGAGCAAGAAGACGGTTTCCATTTCAGGCTTAAAGTCTAAAAAGAAATATTATGTACGCGTGCGTACCTATACCATGTCGGGCAGTAATAAGGTTTACTCCGGCTGGTCTAAAGTAAAGACGATAAAAACCAAATAACATATATAAATCGTAATAAAAGAAAACAGAAGTTTTGTCAGTGCCTGTCGGTGAAGTATTTTTATTGACAGGCGCTGTTTTTTTAATTAGTAATTGCAAGATACTGGAAGAAATTGTATAATGAATTTATAAAAATTTAAGGAGGTATACGCCAATGATGAGTTTCATCAGTTCCATTTTGTCTGCGATTCCCAACTTCCTGCTTGCAATTATCTGGCTGGTAGTTGCCTTTGTAGTAGCGGCATTGGTAAAGGCTATTGTTATCAAGCTGCTGAAGGCGCTCAAAGCAGAGCAGTATCTGAGCAAGCTGGGAGTTAAGGATACGGAGACAAACAGTTCCATTACCTTTGTGGGAAAGCTGGCATATTTTGTTACATTCCTGCTTTTCCTTCCCAGCGCATTAAACAGACTGGGCATGAATGTGGTATCGGAGCCGATTACCAGGGTGGTAAATTCCTTTATGGGATTTATTCCTAATCTGATAGCTACCATTATTATCGTTGCAGTAGGTCTGTTTGTTGCGAAAATAGTAAAGGAACTGCTGGTGCCTGTTTTAAAAGCCTTAAAGCTTGATGTGCTGCAGGAAAAGGCAGGTATCAAAACGGAGGAGAATGCGTCCTTTTCCGTGCTGATTGCCAATGTGGTATATGCAATCATTGTTCTGGTAGTGATTACGGCAGGCCTGAATCAGTTGGGCGTCAGCGCTGTGGCGGCTCCTGCCAATCTGATTGTGACGGCAATCTTTGACGCAATCCCCGGTGTGCTGGCTGCGATTGCCATTATCGGTATCGGCGTGTTTATCGCAAGACTGGTAGCCAAGGTACTGCAGTCTGTTCTGGCAGGCGTAGGTACGGACTCGCTTCTGGAGAAGATAACCGGAACTCCTGCAAAGACCTCTCTTTCCAAGGTTATCAGTGAGGTTTTGAAGTATGTATTGATAATTGTGTTTGTAGTAGAGGGAATGAGCGCATTGAATCTTCCCGTGCTGACAAATATCGGCGCCGCTATTATTCAATACATGCCCGCAGTACTGAGCGCAATTATCATTCTGGCCATTGGCATCTTTGCCGCCAATACGGTTGGGGCTCTTCTGGTAAAGAAATTCCCCAATGCAAAGGGCAGCGCCTTGATTGCAAAGGCAGCCATATATGTCGTAACGGTATTCCTTTGCCTGAGCCAGTTAAATATTGCTACCGCTATTGTGGAGACTACATTTATCCTGATTATCGCAGCGCTTTGCGTAGCATTCGCCATCGCCTTCGGTGTAGGCGGCCGTCAGTTTGCATCCAATGCTTTGGACAAGCTGGAAAAGAAGATTGATAGCAGCGAAGAGCAGAAATAATGTATGCAGGGATAAAAGCCCCCAGGTGTTAAATACCTGTAAGGGCTTTTATTTTGCGTTCAATCAGCTGTACTCCCTGGTAGAAGCCGAAGGCAATGATGCAAAGCAGAAGAATGCTGGCGATAACCTGGTCTAATTGGAATACCTGTGTGCCATAAATAATCAAATATCCCAGCCCGCGTCTGGCAGCAAGGAATTCCCCGATAATGACGCCCACTAATGCCAGACCGATATTAACCTTTGAGGTTGACAGAAGGTCCGGGGCCGAGCCCGGTAAAATCACTTTGAAGAAAGCATCCTTTTTGCTGCCCCCCAGGGTTTTGATTAAAATAAGCTTCTCCGGATCACATTGCCGGAAACTGTTGTAGAAGCTTATGATGGAGCCGAATACCGCCACGGAAATTCCTGCTACAACGATGGTATTCATACCGGTTCCCAGCCATACAATAAAGAGAGGAGCCAGCGCCGATTTCGGTAGGCTGTTAAGAATAACCAGATAGGGTTCAAAAACCTCCGAAAGCTTTGGAGACAGCCAGAGCAGGGTGGCAAAGATAAGGCTGATGACAAATACCAGCAGAAAGCTCAGTATGGTTTCTGCAAGGGTAATGCCGATATGCAGGAAGATGCTGCCATCCACAGAGAACTTCCACAGTAGACGCACAATTCGGCTGGGGCTGGAGAAGAAAAAGGCGTCTATCCAGCCGAAAGAGGCGCAAAGCTCCCATATTGCAAGAAAGAAAAACAGGATGAAAAGGCGGCTGATTGTCATTTGTCTGCGGTGTTGCCTGTATTTTAGCAGGAACTGTTCCTGTAAGGAGAGCGTATTACTTTTTTCTTTCACTGCTTAGGTCCTCCCATAATAGTTTCAGATAATCGGTAAACTCGGGTGCGTTTCTGGCAGCAAGGGGAGAGGAATCCTCCACCGTCAGATGAATCGGCATGATTCTCTTGATTGCCGCAGGACGATTCGAAAGTACAATGATTCTGTCGGCAATACTGATGGCCTCCGACAAATCATGGGTAATGAGTATCATAGTCTTTTTGGTACGGCGAATCAGACGGCAGATATCGTCAGACACCGTAAGTCTGGTCTGGTAATCCAGCGCGCTGAAGGGCTCATCCAGCAAAAGGAGCGCCGGGTCGAGAGCCAATGTGCGGATTAGGGCAGCGCGCTGTTTCATTCCGCCGGAAAGCTCACTGGGGCGTTTCTCCCGAAAGGGCTCCAAATCATAATCAAAGAGAAGTTGGTTTACATAATTGAGTCTTTCCTCTGTCAGCATATGATTAATTTCCAGTCCCAGAATGACATTCCTGTATATGCTGCGCCATTCCAAAAGATGGTCATGCTGCAGCATATAGCCGACTCTGGGATTTTTGCCGGAGCCGTCCGGGGAATAAAAGGAGAGCGTGCCTGACTGGGGCTTTATCAGGCCTGCGATAATTGACAGAAGCGTTGACTTACCGCAGCCGCTGGGGCCTACAATCGCTAAGAACTCTCCTTTTTCGACAGAAAATGAAATATGATTCAGCACATTTGTCTCGCCTGAGAGACTATGATAGGAATAGTTAATGTTTTCAAGCTTTAATAAGGGGTCCATGAAAATAATGTCTTTCCATATTTTTTTATGGTATGATTTATCATATGTTGTTTGAAAGAAAAAGTGCTGTATTGCAATAAGGTCTGATTTATGTTAATATCAAATTTATACTTAAGGAAACGCTGATTCAATCAGCCTTTCCTTAATAATAACTTAGTAGATAGGAGATTTTACCCATGGCACAGTTATGGGGAGGCAGATTCACAAAAGAGACAGACCGACAGGTCTATGAATTTAACGCCTCCATCGGTTTTGATAAGAGATTATATCGTCATGATATTCAGGGCAGTATGGCTCATGTGATTATGCTGAAACAGCAGGGAATTCTGACGGAAGAGGAAATGAAACGTATTTTGGAAGGGCTTACTTCCATAAAAGAGGATGTGGAGAGCGGGAAGCTTCCCATAGACGACAAATACGAGGATATCCACAGCTTTGTGGAGGCCAATCTGATTGAGCGGATTGGAGAGGCGGGAAAGAAGCTTCATACGGGCAGAAGCCGCAATGACCAGGTGGCATTGGATATGAGGCTTTATACCAGACTGCAGGTAACGATTGTGGACTCTCTGCTAAAGGAACTTCTGGAGGTCATCTTACAGACGATGGAGGAGAATTCGGAGACCTATATGCCGGGTTTCACTCATTTACAGAAGGCGCAGCCCACTACGCTGGCCCATCATTATGGCGCTTATTTCGAGATGTTTAAGAGAGACAGGCTTCGCATGAAGGACATCCTGGTGCGCATGAACTATTGTCCTCTGGGAGCAGGCGCCCTGGCCGGAACCACCTATCCTTTGGACAGGGAGCTGACAGCCAGGCTTATGGGCTTTTACGGGCCTACGCAAAACAGTATGGATTCCGTGTCGGACAGGGATTATCTCATTGAATTTTTGGCCGCCCTGTGTACGGTGATGATGCATCTGAGCCGTTTTTGCGAGGAGATTATTATCTGGAATTCAAACGAATATCAGTTTGTGGAGCTGGATGATGCCTTTTCCACGGGGAGCAGTATTATGCCTCAGAAGAAGAATCCCGATATTGCGGAGCTGGTGAGAGGCAAAACCGGGCGCGTCTACGGAGCGCTTGTAAGTCTGCTCACTACCATGAAGGGACTTCCTCTGGCCTATAATAAGGACATGCAGGAGGATAAGGAGGTCGCCTTTGACGCTTTTGATACGGTGAAGGACTGTATCGCCCTGTTCACCGGTATGCTCAAGACCATGCGCTTTAAGAAGGAGCGTATGGCGGCCAGTGCCATGAACGGTTTTACCAATGCCACTGACGCTGCGGACTATCTGGTAAATAAGGGGGTTCCCTTCCGGGACGCCCATGGCATTATCGGTCGGCTGGTATTATATTGTATCGAGAAGAAGAGCTCTATTGATGGGCTGAGCCTGGAGGAGCTTCAGGCGGTCAGCGATAAATTTGATGCGGATATCTATGATGCGGTATCCTTAAAGAGTTGTGTGGAAAAGCGTCTGATTGTGGGCGCGCCGGGTTCTGAGGCTATGAAAAGAGTGATGGAGCAGTACAGGCTCTATCTTTCTGAGGAGGAAGAGCTTTTCTCTGAGCAGGAGGAAATGGAAAGCATTACGGAAAATGGAGGAAAATTATGAATGTTATGAATGAGAAATTAAGGGTTGGTATTTTAGGCGGCACGGGTATGGTAGGACAGAGATTTATTTCTCTTTTGGAGAATCATCCCTGGTTTGAGGTGACTACAATTGCGGCCAGTCCCCGTTCTGCCGGAAAAACCTATGAGGAGGCCGTGGGAGACCGCTGGAAGATGAGTACTCCCATGCCCGAGGCAGTAAAGAAGCTTGTGGTTATGAATGTAAACGAGGTAGAGAAGGTTGCCTCCGAGGTGGATTTTGTGTTCAGCGCCGTAGATATGAGCAAGGAGGAAATCAAAAAAATAGAGGAGGATTATGCGAGAACCGAGACGCCTGTGGTTTCCAATAACAGCGCCCATCGCTGGACGCCGGATGTGCCGATGGTGGTTCCCGAGATTAATCCGGAGCATATGCAGGTAATTGAGTTTCAGAGAAAGCGCCTTGGCACGAAGAGAGGTTTTGTGGCTGTGAAGCCCAATTGCTCCATTCAGAGTTATGCGCCGGTGCTTACCGCATGGAAGGAATTCGAGCCCTATGAGGTAGTGGCTACCACATATCAGGCCATTTCCGGCGCCGGAAAGACGTTCCGGGACTGGCCTGAAATGGAGGGCAATATCATACCGTATATCGGCGGAGAGGAAGAGAAGAGCGAGAAGGAGCCGCTGCGTCTCTGGGGCGAGATAAAGGACGGACAGATTGTGCCTGCCGCCAGCCCTGTTATTACCTGTCAGTGTATTCGTGTTCCGGTTTTAAACGGCCACACGGCGGCTGTATTCGTAAAGTTTAAGAAGAAGCCTACAAAGGAGCAGCTGATAGAGAAGCTGGTAAGTTTTTCCGGTATTCCCCAGGAGCTTGCGCTTCCCAGCGCACCGAAGCAGTTTATTCAGTATCTGGAGGAGGATAACAGACCTCAGGTGACGTTGGATGTGGACTATGAGAACGGTATGGGCATCAGCGTGGGAAGACTTCGGGAGGACACGGTCTATGATTGGAAGTTTGTAGGTTTATCTCATAATACCGTGCGCGGTGCGGCAGGAGGCGCAGTACTTTGCGCCGAGCTGTTGAAGGCACAGGGGTATATCACAAAGAAATAGTTTTTTAAGAACATACATGATGACAGTATAAGTTGACTGGGACGGGAGAAGGAAAGTGTATGGATGAATTACGCTATCAGCTGGATTTATTGAAGGCGATGAATCAAAAGCTGGGTATCAGGGAGCGGATGTATCGGTTGATAAACAATACGGTCGAGGGCGCTTTTCTGTATTACAGCTATGATAGTGGGGAGCTTACAACCTTAGGTAAGTGGGAACAGTTATTTGATTTCGAGATATCGGATTTAAAGGATATTCCCAAGCTCTATGATGTGGTGGACGAACCTTATATTCTTCCGCTCAGGGAGCTTCTGTCTATTGAGAAGACCGGAAAACAGTCCTCCTTTGTAGATTGTCTGCATAGAAGCAAAAAGCTGTGGCTGCGTGTCAGAGCGGATATGATTTATGATGATTCGGGGCGCCCTACCGAGAAAATCATAAGCTTTATTGATATCACCAGACATATGCAGCAGAATGAGGAGCTTACTTACTTTGCTTATTATGACGGGATTACCGGATTGTATAACCGGAATTATTTTGTGCGGCTTTTAGGAGATTTCTTAAAAAAGGCCAAGGAAGAAAATGAGATTATCAGTGTCATGATGATTGATATTGATGATTTTCATAAGATAAACGACGGCCTGGGAATGGTAGTCGGAGATGAAGTGGTGCAGCAGTTCGGTTGCTTTTTGAAGGAACTGAGCAATGACAGGCTCATCGCCTGTCATTTAAACAGCGATGTCTATTGTATTGCCATTTATGCGCCAGACGCAGGCTGCAGTGTGGATTTTGTGCATAGGGCCATCAAGAAACGGACGAAGGAATCTTTCTTTTTAAGCGGCGGTCAGGAAATTCGTCTGACAGTCAGTATCGGAGTGGCGGAATATCCTGAGGCTGCAGACAGCTCGCTGGAGCTGATTAACTGCGCCGAAATTGTTATGCTGAAGTGCAAGGCGATGGGGAAGAATTCCATCCAGTACTTTGATATGCCGATTTTGAATGATTTTCTGCATTCCGTTGATATAGAGAATAAACTTAAGGACGCTGTATTTCATAACAGCTTCGAGCTGTATTACCAGCCTCAGTATTTTGCAGGTAACAGGAAGCTGCGGGGGGTAGAGGCTTTGATTCGCTGGAAGGACGCAGAGCAGCATACGGTGAGCCCTTCTGTGTTTATTCCGATTGCCGAGAAAAACGGTGCGATTCTGGCCATCGGTAAATGGGTGGTTGAGCAGAGCATCCGCCAGTATGCTTACTGGCGCAATCGATATGCCATCGATTGGGTGATGTCGATTAATGTCTCTCCGAAGCAGTATGCTGAGGAGGATTTCGTGCTGTATCTGATGAGAATGTTGGAAAAGTATCATGTGCGGCCGGAGAATATTGAACTGGAAATTACCGAGAGTATTTTGATTGATGATTTTGAAGCCGTTTCCAGAAAACTGCATATTCTGAGGGATAACGGCATCCGAATCTCTCTGGATGATTTCGGGACCGGTTTTTCCTCCCTGAGTTATCTGAAGCGTCTGCCCATCAATACACTGAAAATTGATAAGTCCTTTATCGATACGGTGCTGACAGATTCTGCCACAAGAGTGATAACAGAATCCATTATAGATATGGTGAAGTCTCTTGGAATAGAATCTATTGCGGAGGGAGTGGAGGAGGAACAGCAGTATAAGTATCTGCATGCGATTGGCTGCGATGTGATACAGGGCTATCTTCTCGCAAAGCCTATGCCGGCGGACGAGCTGGAGGATATACTTTAGGATATACTGCAGGGGTAAAAGCTATGTTTATTGGTCGTGAGGCAGAGTTAAAATTTCTGAACCATTATTATGGACTGAGCGGCAGCCAGCTTCTGATTGTCTATGGACAAAAGGGTGTGGGAAAGACGGCGCTGCTAAAACATTTCTCAAAGGATATTGGGTATTGCTATTATCAGGCAAGGGCCTGTTCCGGGAGAGAGCAGCGTTATCAGTGGGGCGCCGAATTGCAGGCGGCGCAGGCAAAGCTTTCCAGATATCCCGAATATCAGGAGCTTTTTGAGGGTGCGCTTTCCGCACAGAGTCTGTCTCCTGGACGCAGCAAAAAACAGATAGGGATAATCGATGAATTTCAGTATCTGGTGAAGGGCGACGAAGAGTTTTTCCCTGAACTGGTTCGCTTTGTGCGCAATCGCCAAAAAGACAATCCCTGTATGATAATTCTCTCTACATCCGCTTCCGGCTGGGTGGAAAACAATATGCTTCAGAGAATCGGAGCATCCGCTTCCGCTCTGAGCGGGCTGTTAAAGGTAAGAGAGCTGAAATTTCAGGATATCATGAAGGTGTTTCCCGAATATAGTAGAGAGAACGGTATGTTAATTTATGCTGCCCTGGGCGGGGTGGCGGGTCTGTGGCAAAGCTTTTCCCCCGAGCTTTCGGCCGGGGAAAACATTATTCGTCATCTCATTGATAAATACAGCAGGCTTTACAGAGAGATTTCGGTTTACATGGCGGAGGAGCTGCGGGAGCCGGCTGTTTATAATACGATTCTGGCGGCTATGGCAAAGGACTGCACCAAGCTGAATGATATCTACAGGCATACAGGCTTTTCCAGAGCTAAAATCAGTGTTTATCTGAAAAATCTCATGGAATTGGATTTGGTAGAGAAAATATATTCCTTTGAGTCGGAGGGCTATGCAAACACCAAAAAGGGAATCTATCGAATTTCAAATTCCTATGTACGTTTCTATTTTCGCTATTTGTTTCCCAATCAAAGCAGACTCCGGGAGCTGAGTCCCGAGGAGTTTTATCATTGTGTGGTGGAGGACAGCTATGCGGATTTTACGGAGGAGGCTTACCGGAGAATTTGCAGGGAACAGATGGCGGAGAGCTATGCCTCTGTGGGAGAATGGATTGGAAAAACCGGAAATCTGGACATTGTCGCCAGAGATACGAAGGGAAATATTACCATTTGTTCCTGTTCCTACGGGAGGCAGATGACCATACAGGATTATGAATGGCTGGCATATCATATCCGCCAGGCAAAGCTTAAGCCCGCCCGGGTGATACTCTTTTGTGAGAAGGGCTTTGACGGCGGGCTTGGACAGATGGCTCGGGAGTCGAACGTGATATTACGGAGCATTCTGTCAGAATAAGGACGAAAATACGTGGGCAAGAATTTATTTATAGCTGAGAAACCAAGCGTGGCAAGAGAATTTGCAAACGCTTTAAAAATGAATATGCGTTCCAGGGATGGGTATCTGGAATCCCAGGAGGCTATCGTTACCTGGTGCGTGGGCCATCTGGTGACCATGAGCTATCCTGACGCCTATGATGAAAGTCTGCGCCGCTGGAGCTTTGACACGATTCCTTTTTTACCCCGGGAATTTAAATATGAGGTGATTGCAAGCGCCGCCAGGCAGTACAAAATTGTCAGCGCCCTTTTAAACAGGGAGGATGTCACCACCATTTATGTCTGTACAGACTCCGGGCGGGAGGGCGAATACATTTATCGTCTGGTGGAGCAGATGGCGGGCGTACAGGGCAAAGAGCGCAAGAGAGTGTGGATTGATTCGCAGACGGAGGAGGAAATCCTGCGGGGAATCCGTGAGGCTAAGGATTTATCCGCCTATGACAGCTTAAGCGACGCCGCTTATCTGCGCGCAAAAGAGGATTATCTGATGGGGATTAATTTCTCCCGGGTGCTGACGCTGAAATACGGACGGACGGTGCAGGATTACTTAAAACGGGATAAGGCAGTTATTTCCGTGGGGCGGGTTATGACCTGTGTGCTGGGAATGATTGTAAACAGGGAGAGGGAAATACGCTCTTTCGTAAAGACTCCTTTTTACCGGGTGCTGGGGAATTTTAAACTGGAGGATAAGGATTTTAGCGGCGAGTGGAAGGCGGTAGAGGGCTCCCGTTATTATGGCTCTCCGGCTCTTTATAAGGAGAACGGCTTTAAGGAAGAAAAAAGCGCGAAGGAGCTGACGGCTTATCTGCAGCAGGAACCTGCGGGCTCCGGGACGGTGGAACATATCGAGGGGAAGAGGGAAAATAAGAGGCCGCCGCTTTTGTATAATCTGGCGGAGCTTCAGAACGATTGCTCCAAATATTTTAAAATCAGCCCGGATCAGACGCTTGGAGTGATACAGGAGTTGTATGAAAAGAAGCTGGTGACCTATCCCCGAACGGATGCAAGAGTTCTCTCCACGGCGGTGGCAAAGGAGATCCACAAAAATATTGCCGGCTTGCGAAGCTACAGCGCTACAGGCAGCCTTGCCGCCGAAATTCTGCAAAAGGGCAGTTATAAGGGAATCTCCAAAACCCGTTATGTGAATGACAAGCAGATTACGGACCATTATGCGATAATTCCCACCGGCCAGGGTATGAATCATCTGGCGGCGCTGCCTCCTGTGAGCGCAAGGGTGTATGAGCTTATTGTGAGAAGATTTTTAAGTATCTTTTTGCCGCCGGCCGTCTATCAGAAATTCACGCTTTGTGTCCGGGTAAAGGAGGAGTGTTTCTTTTCCGGTTTCAGAGTGCTTTTGGAGGAGGGGTATCTAAGGGCGGCCGCTTTTTCTTTTAAAAAGGATGAGAGCAAAGACAACGAAAAGGGTAAGGCAGCCGAAGAGCAGGAAATGAAATGCGACGAGGCCTTTAGGGCGCTTTTGATGAAGCTTAAGAAGGGCGATTCCGTACAGGCGGTTTCCTATGAAATCAAGGAGGGTGAGACCTCTCCCCCGAAAAGATATAACTCCGGAAGCATTATTCTTACCATGGAGAACGCCGGTCAGTTTATTGAGGATGAGGAGCTTCGGGCTCAGATTAAGGGAAGTGGCATCGGCACCAGCGCTACCAGAGCCGAGATTCTGAAAAAACTGGTACATATAGAATATTTGTCTCTGAACAAAAAAACACAGATTTTAACGCCTACTCTGATGGGAGAGATGATTTATGACGTGGTCAATGCTTCCATCCGTCCGCTTCTGGATCCGGCGCTGACGGCCAGCTGGGAAAAAGGACTTACCCTGGTGGCGGAGGGAAGTATCACCTCGGAGGAATATATGGGAAAGCTTTCGGATTTTGTGAGCCGCAGAACCAATGTGGTAAAGCAGCTGCACAATCAGGGGGCGCTCTATGAGCAATTCCGCAAGGCGGAGAGCTTTTATAAGAAAAAATAATGAAAGGGAATGGTACCTATATGGAAAAGAATTGTTGTAACGAAGCCATCACCGTAAATGCCTTATATGATTTAAAGGAGACCATTGCCGCAGAAATTTTTGCGGATAGCGTCTATCCCTGGGAGGCGCTTCCGAAAATCCATGATTTTATACGAAAGCTGGGAGAAACATTGGATTCGACAATTTACGAAAAACGGGGAGAGGATATCTGGGTGGCAGTAAACGCCAGAGTGGCTCCCACCGCCTGTCTGAACGGTCCGTTGATTATTGATGAGGAAGCGGAAATCAGACATTGCGCCTTTATAAGGGGCAATGTCATTGTGGGCAAAGGCTCGGTAGTGGGAAACTCCACCGAGCTGAAAAATGTCATTTTATTTAATGGCGTGCAGGTGCCTCATTACAATTATGTGGGAGACAGCATATTGGGCTTTAAGTCTCATATGGGAGCCGGTTCCATTACCTCCAATGTAAAGAGCGATAAGACGCCGATAGCGGTGAAAGGAGAGGGCTTCTATAGGGAAACGGGGCTTAAGAAGATGGGGGCTATGCTGGGAGATTATGTGGAGGTGGGATGTAACAGCGTCTTGAATCCCGGAACGGTGGTCGGCCCACATACTAACATTTATCCGCTGTCCATGGTGAGAGGCATTGTGCCTTCCGAAAGTATCCTGAAGGGAAGCGCAGGCATCGTTAAAAAACGGTTGTAAAGAAACTGTAATAAATCTGTAAAAAAGACAGGTAAAAATAGAGAAGCAAAGCAACAAAAAATGGTTGAAAATACCTATTTTTCATGCTAATATTAGTTTGTAAATTTTAATTCTATCAAGGAGGATTAGCAATGAAAAAATTAGCAAGTAAAATCGTTTCTCTTGCACTTGCGGCTGCTTTTGCGGTTACAAGCGTACCTATGGTTGCCAATGCGGCGCCTTATTACTCTTTATCCGGCATGGTTTATCTGACCGGTAACGACTATACCACGACGGATTTATATGTGAGCAATCTGGGCAAGTCCGACAAATTAAAGAGCGTAAAGTCCAGCGCCAAGAGCGTGGCAACAGTGGAGAGCATACAGCATACTGCAAGTACATATTCCACCAATATAACCTATACGGACAGCGTCAACAAGCCTTATAACTATAAGTATGATAGTTATTATGCTTATATTAATCTGAAGCTGAAAAAGGCAGGCACTACTAAGATTTCCTTCAAGATTGGCTCAAAGAGCTATTCTACCAGCCTGAAGGTAATGAAGTATACCAATCCTGCCAAGAGCATCACTATCACCGGTGTAAACAGCAATAAGGATATTTCAAGCAAGACCAAGAGCAAAAATAATGGAACTGTTAAGGTAAGCAAGAAAGCATCCAATGCAAAGATTGCATTAAGCGCTAAGTCGGGTTGGAAGATTACGAATATAGAATTCAGAAATTATGCGCAAAACATACAGTATAGTCAGAGCTATAATGCTACGGGTGTTTCTAAAGCTACCATGTATGTAGGCAACCTTGCGAAGGGTACAGCAGGTCAGCTTTCGGTGCGCTATCAGGATAAAAACGGTGCGCCGATAACATTGTATTATTCTTTGACCAAATAATGAAATAAGTTTTCTCATTCCCCCATTGGCTTGCCGATGGGGGATTTTTTTGGCAGAATTGTCACTTTTTTGACATAAAATCTCAAAAACTACTGGATTTTTCCATTTAAATATGAGAAAATGTACACGGTGATTATGATATTATTTTTTAGTAGTATTATAAGTAAGATTTGAAAGGAGATTTCACATGATTTATTCAAAGGAAGTTGAAGAAATGTGTC
>JAMOZS010000065.1 GCA_023667765.1 Roseburia sp.
TATCCGCAAGCTGAATTTATATTCGGCTGCCGGCGTGAGAGAATACTGGATAGTAGACCCGGAGAAGGAGACGATAGTGGTTTACGATTTAGAACATGACGAAGCTCCTGCATTTTATCATTTCGGAGAATGTATTTCCTCCCGTATCATACCGGGGCTAAAGCTTGATTTAAGGGAAATGCAGGAATATATTGAGTTATAGGGAAGCGCTGATTTAATCAGTGCTTCCTTAGAGGTCTATGGGAGACTTGCGCTAACCGTTCAGCGGAAGGTTGAATCGTTACGGCTTACCGGATTTTCGGCGGACGGGTTGTTGACGGCTTATGCTGCCCATGCTAAAATAATCATGCTGTATTACTATTACATTATGCGCAGAAATGAGGTTAATAAGATGAATAGGAAGGAATATATCTACGAGGCTGAACAGGCGCTGCTGCATACCTATAATCGTTATCAGATTGTGCTGGACAGGGGAGACGGTGTTTATCTGTATGATATGGAAGGTAAAAAATACCTGGATTTTGTGGCCGGTATTGCAGTATTTGCTCTGGGTTATAATAACAGAGAGTATAATCATGCGTTAAAGGCACAGATTGACAAGCTGATTCATACCTCCAATTATTATTATAATGTGCCTGCGATTGAGGCCGCAAAGAAAATAAAGAAGGTTTCCGGCATGGACAGGATATTCTTTACGAATTCGGGTGCAGAGGCCATGGAGGGAGCAATCAAGGCGGCCCGCAAATATGCTTATTTAAGGGACGGCACAACAGACCATGAGATAATTGCCATGAATCATTCTTTCCACGGAAGAACCATGGGCGCACTGGCCGTGACCGGCAATCCAAAGTATCGCGAGGCCTTTGAGCCGCTTATCGGGAATGTGAAGTTTGCGGATTTAAACGATTTTGACAGCGTAAGGAATCAGGTGACGGATAAGACCTGTGCGATAATTATGGAGCCGGTGCAGGGAGAGGGCGGCTTGTATCCTGCCACGGAGGAATTTCTTAGCAAGGTGCGCAAGCTCTGTGACGAAAGAGATATTTTGTTGATTTTTGACGAGGTGCAGTGCGGTATGGGCCGCACCGGCTATCTGTATGCATGGCAGCGCTATGGTATAAAGCCGGATATTATGACCAGCGCCAAGGCGCTGGGCTGCGGAGTGCCGATAGGCGCCTTTCTGCTGACGGAGCATGTGGCGAAAAACTCTCTGTCCAGCGGTGACCATGGCACGACCTACGGGGGCAATCCGCTGGCTGCGACGGCGGCCTGTACGGTTCTGGATTTGTTTGAGAAGGAGCATATTCTGGACAATGTGAATGAGGTGGCTCCTTATCTGGAGAAGCGTCTGAAAGAGGTTATGAATCATCATAGTTGTATTACGGAGCACAGGGGGGTTGGACTGATGCAGGGTCTGGTATTTGACAGACCAGTAGGCCCTGTCATTACCCGGGCGCTGGAGAAGGGGCTGCTGCTGATTAACGCAGGGGCAAATATCATTCGGTTTGTACCGCCTCTGATTATCACGAAGGAAAATGTAGACGAGATGATTGCTGTTTTGGAAGATTGTATTGAGGATTAATTATGCAGCTTAAAACAAGATTTATGGCAGCGGCTGCGGCAGTTGCCATGGTGGTTTTGGCGTTGTTTGGAAGCACAACCGAAATCAGGGAGGTTATGAACAGGACTGAGGCGTCTCAGGAAGCGGATAAAAAGGAGATTCTTTATTTCTGGTATTCCGATGACGCATTGACGAATTATATCAATAGCGCTGCCGTGTCCTTCGGAGAGAGGGAGGGAGTGCATGTCATTCCGGTGCTCAGGTCGGACAGCGCCTATCTGGAGGCCGTTAATCAGGCGTCGGTAGATAATGACAGACAGTTTCCGGATGCTTATGTCATCAATAATGACGCCTTAGAAAAGGCTTATCTTGCGGGACTGGCCTGTGAGGTAGGGGATGACGGCGCTATCTGTAACGAGCAGCATTTTCCCCGGACGGCGCTCTCGGCAGTCTCCTATCAGGGAAAGAAGATAGCATATCCTTTCTATTATGAGACCAGTGTGCTGATGTATAATCAGACTTATCTGAATCAGTGGAGGGAGCAGCAGGAGCAGAAGGCTGAGGAAGAGGAAGCCGGAGATGATTCGGAGGAGGATATGGCGGAAGCCGAAGAGACGGATTCCGAGGAGAATTCCATGGAAGGGCAGATTCTTCCGGAAGGGATTCCGCTGACCATGGACGGTCTGCGTTATATTGCGGATACCTTTGATGTGCCGGAGGGTGTGGAAGGCATTATGAAATGGGATGTGTCGGATATTTTTTATAATTATTGGTTTGTGGGAGAATATCTGGTGGTCGGCGGAGATTCCGGGGATGACGATAAAAGAATTGATATCAATAATCCCCAGACAATAGAGTGTCTGGAAATATATCAGGCATTGAATCAATTCTTTTCGATTGAATCCGATACAGTGACCTATGATTCCTGTATTCAGGATTTTATAGACGGTAAGCTGGTATTTACGCTGGGCAGTACCGAACTGGTGAGGCGTATGGAGGAAGAGAAGGCGGCGGGAAACTTCCGCTATGAGTATGGTTTTACTACCATGCCGAAGGTGAGCGGCAGCCTGGAAAGTCGCTCTCTTTCCGTAACCGACGCCGTTGTGATAAACGGTTATTCTCCGAACAGGGAGTTGGCAAACCGCTTTGCCGTTTTTCTGACGGACGAGTATGCGACAAAGTTGTATGAGCGGGCCGGGAAGGTATCGGCAAATGTAAATGCCAATCGGGATAACGATGCCTTACAGATTTTTCTTCAGGAATATTCGGACAGCGTCTCTTTGCCGAAGCTGATGGAGATAGGGAATCTCTGGCTGCAGCTGGAAGCTTTATTTGCCAAGGTTTGGAACGGTGCGCAGGCAACGCCCCTGGTGGAGGAGCTTGCCGGACAGATACAGACGCAGCTGATTATGCGTTAAACGGACGAATAAATAACCAATCATGGGATATGCTATTGCTAAAAGAGAAAGGTGGTAGTGTGCCATGATTGGTTTTTTAATAGCATTGATTTCCGGGGCGTTAATGAGTATACAGGGGGTGTTTAATACACAGGTTACAAAGGCCTCCAGTATCTGGGCGGCAAGTGCGTTTGTGCAGTTCACGGCTCTTCTGGTTTGTCTGGGAGCCTGGTTGTTTACGGACAGGAGCTCGCTGCTTCAGGTGTTTCAGGTGCAGCCGAAGTATATGCTGTTAGGCGGCGCAATAGGCGCCTTTATCACTTATACGGTAATCAAGAGTATGGATATGCTGGGCCCGGCAAAAGCGGTGATGCTGATTGTGGTGGCACAGCTTCTGGTGGCGTATGTGATAGAGCTTTTGGGATGCTTTGGGGTGGATAGGCAGCCCTGGGAGTGGAGAAAGTGTATTGGTATGGCCGTGGCGATTGCAGGGATTATTATTTTCAAGTGGGAAAATTAAAAACTCCCTTGCCAAGTGTTATCGATTCAGATACAATAAAGTTTACCAGCAGATTTATCAGTGTTTCGGCTCCGGCTGAAACGGCAGTCTCACTTTGATTCGGCAGCGTCTGAAAGGAGTGGGAGGCCAATGAAAAGAAAAAGAGATACCCATACTCGTAGAGGTATTCTGGGAATTTTATTTGTATGTATGATGTTTGGCGGCTGCAAGGAGGCGGATAAAGCCGTCTCGATTTCCATAGGAAGCAGTCTGGAGCAAACCGGAGAAAGTCCGGGGAATACAGAGGATTTTGGCTTATCGGAGGCCGACGGCAGAGAGAGTCTCGACGGAGCCTTGCAGGAGGGGATGGTCTCCGATGAGGAGGCGTTTATTTATGTGCATGTATGCGGAGCCGTAGTTTCACCGGGGGTTCTGAAGCTTCCGGTGGGAAGCCGCGGTGCGGATGCACTGGCCCGGGCGGGAGGTTTTGCAGAGGACGCAAGCGAGGATTACATAAATCTGGCGGCAAGGCTTGAGGACGGACAAAAGCTGTATTTTCCTACCAGGGAGGAGGCACGGGTCCTGCAGGAGGAGAAGCAGCGGGAAGATAGCGGACTGGTAAATATTAACACGGCGGACGAAGCACAGCTGTGTACGCTGACCGGTATCGGCGAAAGCCGGGCGAGGGATATTATAGCCTATCGGGAGGCCCATGGCGCTTTTGCCCGGACGGAAGATATTATGCTGGTATCCGGTATCAAGGAGAGCGTTTATCAGAAAATATGTGGTCAGATTACCGTGGAATAAGGGAAAAGAAATAGTATGAATCGGCGGGACAAAGAAGAAAGGATATTAGAAGGATGGCAGCAAAAAGGGTTTTGGTAGTGGATGATGAGAAACTGATTGTGAAGGGCATCCGTTTCAGCCTGGAGCAGGACGACATGCAGGTGGATTGTGCCTATGACGGTGAGGAGGCATTGGAATATGCCAGAGCGAACCAGTATGATATCGTATTGTTGGATATCATGCTTCCGAAGCTTACGGGCTTTGAGGTATGTCAGCAAATCAGGGAATTTTCCAATGTGCCGATTATTATGCTCACCGCCAGAGGAGATGATATGGACAAGATATTGGGGCTTGAGTATGGGGCGGACGATTATATTACCAAGCCCTTTAATATTCTGGAGGTAAAGGCGCGAATCAAAGCGATTATGCGGCGTATGGAGCCGAAGAAAAGTGCGGATGAGCAGGACCGGGTTATTGAGAGCGGTGAGATGAGGCTGGATTGTGAAGGCCGGCGGGTCTATATTTCCGGCAAAGAGATTGGCCTGACTGCAAAGGAATATGAGGTGCTTGAGCTTTTGATGCTGAATCCCAATAAGGTATACAGCAGAGAGAATCTGTTGAAGCTGGTCTGGGGCGCCGATTATCCCGGGGATGTGCGTACGGTGGATGTACATATCAGGAGGCTGAGGGAGAAGATTGAGGAGAATCCCAGCGAGCCGAGGTATGTACACACAAAATGGGGCGTTGGCTACTATTTTTTGAATCAGTAAAGGATAGCGGGAATGAGAGAGACACTGGATAAGATAAAAGCGGTATTCGGGCGGATTGTTGTACTCAGAAGTCTGCGTATCCGTATTTTTATGCTGCTTTTAGTGGTGGGAATTGTTCCCAGCGTACTGATGCTTGCAGGCATTATTGACAATTATGAGGAGAGGGCAGTAGAACAGCGCACGGACACTGTGCAGAATCAGCTGCGGATTCTGGCGAATCATTTAATCAGCAATAATTATCTTACCAATTACCGCTCGGATGACCCTGTCTATCTGAGCTCCAGAGAGGTAATCAGTGCGGAGCTGGAGATGCTCTCCAATCTTTATGAAGGCAGGGTCATGATTATCAACAGCAACTGCAAAATTATTAAAGATACCTATGAAATCAGCGAGGGCAAGACGATTATCTCGGAGGAAATCATCAAATGCTTTCGGGGAGAGAGCACCTCTCATTACGACGCTGAACACGGCTATATAGAGATGACTACGCCTATTATATACCAGAACAGCGAAGGGGAGGAGGCGGAGAGCAAGAGGATTGTAGGCGTTATGCTCACCAGTATTTCCAACGAAAGTATTGTGGAAACCATGGAGGTACTGGGACGGAAAGCAACGATTCTGGAAATTCTGATGGTGGTGATTATTTTCGCTCTGGCCATTGTGCTTTCCGCAGCCCTGACAAGGCCCTTTAACCGTGTTACAGAGGAGATTAATAAGGTACAGGTCGAGCACAGTGACGAGGCTATCTCGGTGCCGGATTATGTCGAGACCGTACATATTGTGGAGGCCTTTAATCAGATGCTGAAGCGCATGAGGGCATTGGATGATTCCAGACAGGAGTTCGTGGCAAATGTGTCCCATGAGCTGAAAACGCCCATGACTTCGTTGAAGGTGCTGGCGGATTCTCTGTTGACGCAGGAAAATGCGCCGGCAGAGCTTTATCGGGAATTCATGCAGGATATGGTATCTGAGATAGACAGAGAGAATCAGATTATTACGGATTTGCTGGCGCTTGTAAAGATGGATAAGAAGGCTCAGGAGTTAAATATCGTCTCCCTGAATATCAATGATTTGACGGAATTGATTTTAAAACGCCTGCGTCCCATTGCCAGAAAAAAGGATGTGGAGGTAGTATTTGAGAGTATTCGTCCGGTGACGGCGGAGGTGGACGAGGTGAAGCTTACGCTGATTCTTACGAATCTGGTGGAGAATGCTATCAAGTACAACAAGGAGCATGGCTGGGTGAAGGTGACGCTGGATGCGGACCATCAGTTTTTTACCATTCAGGTCAGCGATTCGGGATTGGGTATTCCTGAGGAGGCTCTGGCGCATATTTATGAGCGTTTCTATCGGGTGGATAAATCCCATTCCCGGGAGATTGGAGGAACGGGTCTGGGGCTCGCGATTACCAAGAGCGCAGTATTGATGCATAAAGGCTCCATCACGGTCAGCAGTACGGAGGGAGAGGGAACCAGCTTTCTTGTAAAGTTTCCCCTGATGCATATTTCGTCCTGAGGAAGAGTGGAATGCATGTTCAACGATTGATGGGAGTGTCTGCAAAAGCAGACGGACAGGTATCAGTTTTGATTAGTATGCGTGCCAAAGCGCGCAAGGGGTATCAGTATGAGAAAACGATTCAGTATGGTGTTTCTGATAGTGGGCTGTCTTATGGGCTTATGCGCCTGCAGCCGAAAAGAACCGGAGGGTGAAAATATTTGTCAGGTGTATTATCTGAGCAACAGCGAGACCCGAATCGAGGCGCATACCTATGAGATGCAGGCAGAGGACATGGAGGGCCAGTTGAGTGAGCTGGTGGACTGTCTGTCGACTAACCCGGAGAAGCTGGAGTATAAGGCGCCTCTGTCTACGGGCTTTGAGGTACTTACGGTAGAGCTGCAGGAGGGAAGAGCGCTTTTGGATGTGAATCGGGGTTATCTGGACCTGGAGCCTACCACCGAGGTACTGGTACGGGCGGCGCTGGTGAGAACTCTGACCCAGATAGAGGATATCAATTATGTGGGTATTACCGTGGAGGGAAACCAGCTTTTTGACAGTGTGGGAGAGCTGGTGGGCTGGATGAATAAGGAGCAGTTCATCAATAACGACGGAAATGAAATCAACACCTATGAGCTGATTAAGGTGAAGCTGTATTTTGCGAATGAAACGGGGGATAAGCTGATAGAGGCTTACCGTGAGAAGCATTACTCTACCAATATGCCTCTGGAGCGTTTTGTATTAGAGGAATTGATTGCAGGCCCCAGCGGTCAGGTAGAAGGAATGTATCCTTCCGTCAATCCTCAGACAAAGATTAATAATGTCATGACAAAGGACGGTATTTGTTATGTGAATCTGGACGCCAGCTTTCTGACTGTGGTGAATAATGTTTCCACGGAGGTGGCAATTTACTCTATCGTAAACTCCCTGGCGGAATTAAATCATATCACCAAGGTTCAGGTGCTGATTAACGGAGAGGTTCCGGAGACCTTCAGTTCCTCTGTCTATGAGAGGAATCTGGATTATGTGATAAAGCTGAACCCCTGAAGTATGAATTTACTAGGAAAGTTCCAATTTGCCTTGCGGAAACCGCGCAGTCAAAACCGCATTCCTTTGCGGTTTTGCAAGACCGCTGTGCGCCAAACCCGCTTCTCTTGCGGGTTGTGTGCATCTTCACAGTAACCCCCAGACTTTCATGCAAAGTGGTGCCGCCGCGGGGCATGGGGGTTTACTATGATAGAGATAAAGAGAGGAGCGCAGAATGAAGAGACCCTTGTTAACGGTCTGTCTGTGCCTTGTGGTGGCCGCGGCTTTGCAGCATTTTGGCCAAGCCGCAACGTCCTCTTTCCGGGACAGAGAGTTGTGGGAAGGACGCAAGGTAGTCGTCACAGGGCGTGTATGTCAAAAAGAGAACCAAAGGTTCTATCTGGATTCTATTACTATTCAGGATATTGTCGAAGAGGCTGCCGATTCGCAGCCGAAACAATCCATTATCTGTAAAACAAAAGAAAACAAAATAAGCTGTGCGTATGCTCAGATATCGGGAGAATATAGGGAGGAACCGAAAATCGGAAGCGTTATCACCCTTTCCGGCAGCTGGCAGAATTACAGGGCAGCGTCGAATCCCGGTGAGTTTGATGGGAGGGCCTATTATGACAGTATACAGATTGTGGGGAAGCTCTCTCGAATCACGGTGCTTGAGACGGGAGAGAGGTATTCCCCCGCAGGTGAGGCTGTGTATTTGTTGAAAAGTTATTTTGAGGGACGCTTGTATAAGGTGTTTCCCGAGAAGGAAGCGGGAATTTTATGTATGCTGCTGCTGGGGGAGAAGGAGGGATTGGACGGGAGCGTAAAGAAGCTGTATCAGAGAAACGGAATCATACATATCTTAAGTATTTCCGGCCTGCATATTACTTTAATCGGTATGGGGCTTTACCGGCTGCTGCGACGATTTGGCGTTCCGGTTATTCCGGCGGCGCTCTGCGGCAGTATCGTGCTGGTCTTTTATGGTGGAGTGACCGGGATGGGAATTTCTGCCTGCAGAGCTATCGGTATGTATCTGCTTCGGATGCTGTCTTTTGCCTGGGGCCGCACCTATGATTTGTTGACGGCGCTTGGGGTATTGGCGGTGGTCATGGTATTGCAGAATCCGGCTTATCTGGGACATGCGGGCTTCCTTTTGTCCTTTTTGTCAGTCCTTGGGATTGGCGTTCTCTATCCGCTGATTTTGGAGATGTTTCCGGGAAAGGCGCTCGGAAAGAATGCGCTGTTAGCCGGGTGTTCTGTGACGCTTATGACCCTGCCGGTGCAGCTTTGGTTCTACTATGAGGTGCCGGTATGGTCTGTCTGCCTGAATCTGCTCGTGGTTCCCTGTGTGGGCATTCTGGTGCTTGTGGGTCTTGTAGTCATGCTGATACCGGGAGCGGGGATTCTGGGGAGCGTGGATTGTCTGCTGTTTACAGTCTTTGAAGGGCTGTGTCATTTTTTTGAAGCGCTTCCCTTCCATACCTGGAATCCGGGACGTCCCGGGCTCTGGCAGATAGCCTTCTATTATGGTGGGCTTATGCTGTTGTTATGGCTGCCGAACAGGAAAGCCGTCTGTCTGAAATGGATACGGGTTGGGGCGATGGCGGCATTGATATGCTTTCTGGGATGGCGGCCTGCTCCGAGAAACAGTATTACCTTTTTGGATGTGGGACAGGGCGACTGCGCCTGTCTCAGACTGGATTCGGGGGAGGTTTGTCTCTTTGACTGCGGCAGCGTGAGCAGGAGCGGAGTGGGGGAGTATGTGCTGCTTCCCTTCCTGAAATATCACGGGATACATCATTTACATGCGGTGTTTGTATCCCATGGAGATACGGACCATTATAACGGCCTGGAGGAGCTCTTTTATCTGGCAAAAGAGGAAGGGCTTGTGATTGACAGGCTGGTGCTGCCGGGAGGTCAGAATCCGGAGAATATACGGGAAGAGTTTCAGGAGCTTTTAAGAGCGGCGGAGGCCTATGCGCAGTATAGCTCCCTGGAAATTCGCGTGCTGCAGGCGGGAGACAGCTTCCGCTGTGGAGAGGGAAGGTTTTTTTGCCTGAATCCGCCGAGTGACAGGACAGGCTGGGAGAGTAATGCGGCGTCTCTGTGCCTGTATGCGCAGCTGGGGGAGAAGCCTGAGGGAAAAGACAGTTTTAGTCTGCTGCTTACGGGGGATGTGGAGGGACAGGGGGAGGAGGAACTGCTTGGGCAGCTTAAACAACAGGGGATTCAGGCTGTCACCGTACTGAAAACAGCGCATCACGGCTCGCGTTACAGTACCTCTCGGGAGTTTCTGGAGCAGATAACTCCGGCGCTGGCAGTTATATCCTGCGGGGAAAAGAATGCCTACGGGCATCCTCACAGGGAGCTTTTGGAGAGGCTTGAAAATCAAGGCGTCAAAATTCTTGGGACGCCGGAATGGGGAGCCGTCACTATCTGGCGGGAAGGGGAGAGGCTGATGCTGCAAACATTCTTAAGGAAGCATTCTTAAGGAAGCGCTGATGAAAGCAGCCCTCCCTTAGAGCTTCCGGCGGTGTACACAGATTTGCAGGGGAATCTTATAATACGGACAGTATGAGAAGCTCTACGCTCAGGCGGTCGTTCATACGCCCGGTTTTTACGGCTTCCTCGGCCTCTACGCATTGCTGTACGGCTTTTCTTAGCCGGCTAGTTTTAAAATGCGCCGCCTGATGGACATATTTGCCGGCGATAAAGGGGGGAACGCCGATTTTGGCTCCAATTTCCTGATTGCCAAAGCCACGGGTTTTCAGTTCCTTTACCTGCAGCAGCATATTGCATTGCCGGGCTATGAGAAAGAGAATGCGCATAGGAGGTTCCTTCAGAGCCAGCAGGTCATAATAGAGCTCCAGCGCCTGTCTGGTCTGCTTTTCCGCAATAGCCGTAATCATATCAAAAATATGGCTGCTGACGCGGGTTGTGCAGACGGCTTCCACATCCTCGGAGGTTACGACCTCGCGCTCCAGCAAATAGCAAATCAGCTTTTCCAGCTCCATTTGAATATTTTCCATATCCGTTCCGGTCTTTGCGAGAAACAGCTGTACCGTGGGCTCCGTAATCTTTTTGCCTTCCTTATCCAGCAGACCGGCAATCCACCGCTTTAATGTTTTTTCGTCCTGTCGGGAGAATTCTACGGCGCAGCCCTTGGACTGCACGGCTTTATACAGTTTGCTTCTCTTGTCCACATCGCTTTCCGTAAAGACAAATACGGTAGTCTCACTGGGTGCTTTCAGATATTCCGCCATGCGTTCGCCGCCGGATTTAAAGAGGCCGCTGTTACTGATAAAAATAACTCTTCGCTCGGCAAAAAAAGGCAGCGTTTCGGCTAAGTCGATAATCTCCCCCACAGGGATATCCTTTCCTTCATAGGAATGGCGGTTCATATGGTCGGCCTCACCGGCCAGGGCTGCTTTCAGCCGGTTGGTATACTGCTTTTTCAGATAGCGTTCTTCGCCGTAAAGCAGGTATATCTGATGAAAGGTATTTTGTTTGATATCGTTTTGTATGCGCTGCATAGGCTCTCCCGGGGCGCATCAGGTCCCCTTTTTGTTTCTTTTTTGTATTTTCAGTATAACTGAAATGCTTTCCGAAGGAAAGTCCTAAAATTTTATTGTGGTGGCAGGACATGTGTGTTACACTAAATACATTAAGGTCTGCTTGAGCAGATAACAACGATAGGAACCGGAAAAAAGGTCTGGTAGAATACGGAGGCGACAGGATGAGTAAGGAAAAGGGTAAGGGATTTATCAGCGAATTTAAGAAATTTATTATGCGCGGCAATGTGATGGATATGGCAGTCGGCGTGATTGTGGGCGGAGCGTTTACAGCTATTGTGACCTCCCTGAATCAGGATATTCTGACTCCCATTCTGGGAATATTCGGAGGTACGGATTTCAGCAGCCTGGTGTTGAAGCTGGGCAGCGGAGAGGATGCGCCCATACTTTATTACGGAAACTTTATTACGGCGGTTATCAACTTTCTTATTACGGCATTCGTGATTTTCTGTCTGATAAAATGCATCAATACGCTGAATGATAAATTCGGCAAAAAGGAGGCTCCGGCGGCTCCTGTCACGAAGATATGCCCTTATTGTAAGTCACAGATAGCGCTGGAGGCTGTGAGATGTCCTCACTGTACCTCTCAGTTGGAGCAGGCCGATTAGTCGGCAGCTTGAGGCTTGGACAGACAGGAGGATATGCAAAGAGATGAGGAAAAAGGGATTCATGATGGCAGCAGCTTTCCTGTTCCTGGCCTCGTTGACAGGCTGCGGAAGCCAGGCTAAGACCCGGGAGGCCATGCAGTTGATTGAGGAACTGGATTATCAGGGAGCGCTTACGCTGTTCGGACAGGCTCGTGAGCAAAAGGAAAATGAGCGGCTGATTGCCCGGGGAGAGGGCATAGCCTATATGGGACTGGCTGAATATGAACAGGCGATAACCTGTTTTATGCAGGCGCTGGCGGACAGCGACGGGGTGCCGGAGAGCATGGATTATGATTTGAATTATTATCTGGCGGCCGCCTACGCCAAAGCGGGGGATTATGCTGCTGCGGAGAAAACCTACAATGCGATTCTGGCATTGCGCCCTAAGGAGAAGAACGCCTGTTTTCTCAGGGGAAGCGTGCGTCTGGGGCTGGGGAATTATACGGAGGCAAAGGAAGATTTTGACAAGGTAATCTCCATGGAGCCGAATAATTATGACCGGCTGATTTCTATCTATGAGGTATTGAATCATTACGGCTATCAGGAAGTGGGACAGGCATATCTGCAGACTGCGCTGGAGACAGGGGAAAAGCAGATGAATACTTATGACAGGGGACGTTTTTATTATTATATGGGGGATTACCAGAAGGCCTATATAGCGTTGGAGGAGGCTAAGACCAAGGGCGGGGCGGAGAGTTATCTGTATCTGGGAAAGGCGTATGAGGCAACCGGGGATTACAATTATGCTGCCAGCGTATACAATAATTATCTGGGAAAAGAAGGCGGCAATGCGCAGGTGTTCAATCAGCTGGGTCTCTGTGAAATGAAGAGGAGAGATTATCGCAAGGCGCTGGAGGCATTTCAGGCGGGACTAAATCAGGAGGGTGAAAATGACAGGAAGCAGGCGCTTTCCTTTAATGAAGCGATTGCTTATGAGTATCTGGGGGAATATAAGGAGGCGAATGCCAAATTAAAGGCCTATCTGAAGAACTATCCTGATGATGCCGAGGCAATCAGAGAACAGCAGTTTCTGTCCACCAGATAAGGGACAAAACGGATAGGATAAGCCTCCGAACGCTGATTATTCATACAAGATATAGCATGTCGTAAGGATAAAGCAACTATATGTAGTTTGTTGCCATTGACTTTTGGAATGGAAAATGATACCATATATTCATTATGAATGTTTGGAGGGTATGGGATGCTTCAGGTTATAAAACGGGACGGCAGCAGGACAGATTTTACGCTGACGAAAATTAATGATGCGATTATGAAAGCTTTTACGGCCACTCAGATGGTTTACAATAATGAGATTGTGAATTTGCTGGCGCTTCGGGTTACGGCTGATTTTCAGCCGAAGATATCCGATGAGGGCGGCGTGCATGTGGAGGATATTCAGGACAGCGTGGAGCGCGTACTGGGACAGGCAGGCTATGAGGAAGTGGCCAAGGCTTATATTTTATACCGCAGACAAAGGGAGAAGATGCGGACCATGAAATCCACCATTCTGGATTACAGGGATGTGGTAAACAGCTATGTGAAGGTGGAGGATTGGCGTGTAAAGGAGAATTCTACGGTAACCTATTCGGTGGGCGGACTGATTCTTTCCAATTCCGGCGCTGTGACCGCAAATTACTGGCTCTCAGAGATATATGATGACGAGATAGCCGAGGCGCATAGAAATGCAGACATCCATATTCATGATTTGTCCATGCTCACGGGATATTGTGCAGGCTGGTCCTTAAAGCAGCTGATTCAGGAAGGACTGGGCGGCATAACCGGAAAAATTACCTCTGCGCCGGCCAGACATTTATCCGTACTGTGTAATCAGATGGTGAACTTTCTGGGCATTATGCAGAACGAGTGGGCCGGAGCCCAGGCCTTTTCCTCCTTTGATACGTATCTGGCGCCGTTTGTCAAGGCAGATAACTTGAGCTACGGTGAAGTTAAAAAATGCATTGAATCTTTCATATATGGAGTCAATACTCCCAGCCGCTGGGGCACTCAGGCGCCCTTTTCCAATATTACGCTGGACTGGACCGTGCCGGAGGATTTGGCGGAGCTGCCTGCGCTGGTAGGAGGCAGGGAGATGGATTTTCGGTATAAGGATTGTAAGAAAGAGATGGATATGGTCAATAAGGCCTTTATTGAGACCATGATTGAGGGAGATTCCAACGGACGGGGATTTCAGTATCCGATTCCCACATATTCCATTACCAGAGATTTTGACTGGTCCGATACCGAGAACAACCGCCTGCTGTTTGAGATGACTGCCAAGTACGGAACGCCTTATTTTTCCAATTATATCAATTCGGATATGCAGCCCTCCGACGTGCGCAGCATGT
>JAMOZS010000066.1 GCA_023667765.1 Roseburia sp.
CCGCGACCCCCTCCTTGGCAAGGAGGTGCTCCACCGCTGAGCCACTCGCGCATACTACAAATAAACGATTCGTTTATCAACAAATGATACTATACTATAATCAGCCGGACTTGTCAACAAAAAAATGCAGGAAGTTTTTGTTTTTGCCCCTTTTTTCAAAAATATTCCAACACACCCAGGCCAGCGCCAGGCTGACAATCAGACATACCAGGACGCCGAATAGTGTGAAGGGAGTGCAGGCGTCAAAGTGGAATATCAGGCGGTCCAGGAGCTGTACCGGATAATAATGAATCAAATAGAGGGAGAAACTCATATTGCCAACCCGGGTGAGCATGGAAGGCATACGGATTCCCAGTCCCATGACAAAGAAGCAGACCAGGATAACCATAGCGGGCAGTCCCCAGACGAGGGGTCTGCGAAAGCCCAGAATATTGATATGAGGCTTGGTAATCAACAGGCCTGCGAAGCAGAAAAAAGCAGTCAGAGCGGCAAAAAGGGAGACAGAGAAGGGTATCCCTTTTCTCAGGTAAAGCCCGTAAAGGTATTGCAGGAAATAATAGCTTAGGATGCCCAGGATAAACTCCAGCATAATGGGATTACCGTAAAAACGAAACGGAGCAGGGGCGTTGGGAAAAAGGCCTGCCCCAGCGGTTATCAGAAGCAGGAGACCGGAGCATATCAGTCCCCGGTATTTGTGGCTGATATGCAGAGAGAAGAAGAACAGCAGATAAAAAAACATCTCGCAGTTCACGGTCCAGCCGATGCGCATCAGAGGCTGCAGTACGCCGCCGCCGATATCAAAGGGAATGAACAGCAGACTTTTTATCAGATAGACAGGATTGCCTGTTGTCTGGGCGAACATGCCGGGAAACCATAGCAGCAGAAGATAGGTGCCCACAGTCATGACATAATAAAAGGGCAGAATGCGAAGCAGGCGTTTGCGCAGGAAATGTCTGCTGTCTGTGTGGGTGGAAAACATCATCATAAAGCCGCTGATGCAAAAGAAAATATCCACGCCGAAAGCGCCGCAGTTTAAAAAGCGGATATGCTCCAATACCACAAAAAGGCTGGCGATTCCCCGAAGGGCCTGAATGCTGTCATATCGATTTTCGTGAAAGGGTTTTGGCGTCATAGGCTTCTCCTGTGCTTTCTGTATTCTGCAGCGTCTGCTAAACAAATCCTTAGTTATTCTACCATCTTTTCAGGGGAATGAAAACTGCATAAATGTTTAAATTTATCTTGCTAAGACCTTAAGATGGGGATAATATGTATATAAGAAGATGACGGGTGGAAGAAAAAAGGTTTATAAAAGCGAGGAACAGCATGGAAACACATCAGTATCAAACCGGCGAATTGATGAAGCGGTTTGCACCTTATTTTAAGAAATACCGGGGCACATTATGCATGGATTTGTTTTGTGCCGCTTTGACTACGATATGTGAGCTGGTTCTGCCGCTTATCATGCGTTACATAACCAATCAGGGGATTCAGGATTTGGCGGCTCTTTCGGTAAAGACGATTGGGGGTCTGGGATTATTCTATCTGGTGCTTCGACTGATTGACTGTGGCGCCAGCTATTATATGGCGGATATGGGTCATGTGATGGGGGCGAAGATTGAGACGGATATGCGCCGGGATGCCTATCGTCATCTTCAGATGCTGTCAAATACCTATTATAACAATACAAAGGTCGGTCAGATTATGGGCCGTATCACCAATGATTTGTTTGATGTGACGGAGTTTGCCCATCACTGTCCGGAGGAATTCTTTATTGCAGGCATTAAGATTTTATTTTCCTTTGTGATTCTGGCCAGAGTGAATATCTGGCTGACATTGATGATTTTCATGTGCATACCTCTTATGATAGCAGTCTGTATGCCCTTGAATTTCAGACGGAAAGAGGCCTTTCGGCAGCAGAGGCAGCAGATAGGCGAGCTGAACGCCCGCATTGAGGACAGCTTATTGGGGCATAAGGTGGTCAAAGCCTTTACCAACGAGGAAATGGAAAACGAGAAGTTCGGGGAGGATAACCATACCTTTTTTGTCATTAAAAAGCTGACATATCGATATATGGCGGCTTTTCAGACGACAGTGCGTGCCTTTGACGGCGTAATGTATCTGGTTGCATTGGTGGCGGGCGCTTTGTTTATGGTAAAAGGAAAAATTGAGCCGGGCGATTTGGTGGCGTATATGCTGTATGTCACTACGATGATTGCCACTGTCCGCAGGATTATTGAGTTTTCCGAGCAGTTTCAGAGAGGCATGACAGGGATTGAGCGCTTTTTGCAGATACTGGATTCGGATATTGAGATTTTTGACGAGCCGGGTGCGGTGGAACTCCAAAAGCCTGAGGGGAATATTGTTTTTGAGCAGGTGAGCTTTGAATATTCCGACGATCATAACAGGGTGTTTACAGGCCTGAATCTGGAGATACATGCAGGAGAAAAGGTTGCCGTGGTAGGCCCGTCGGGAGGGGGAAAGACTACCCTTTGTAATTTGATTCCCAGATTTTATGATGTGTCACAAGGAAGGATTACCATAGACGGTGAGGATATCAAGCACTATACCTTAAAGAGTCTGCGGAGTAATATCGGAATCGTGCAGCAGGATGTATATCTGTTTTCGGGTACCATATATGATAATATAGTCTATGGCAGACCCCAGGCCGGCCGTGAGGAGGTAATAGAGGCGGCGAGACAGGCGGGGGCTCATGAGTTTATTATGGGGCTGAAGGACGGCTACGATACCTATGTGGGAGAGCGAGGGGTGAAGCTCTCCGGGGGGCAGAAGCAGCGAATCAGCATAGCCAGAGTGTTTTTAAAGAATCCTCCGATTATCATATTGGATGAGGCAACCTCGGCTCTGGATAATGAGAGTGAATTTGCAGTAGCCCGGTCTTTGGCAAAGTTGTCTGAGGGCCGCACTACGCTGACCATAGCGCATCGGTTATCCAGCATCCGCAATTCGGACAGGATACTGGTATTGACGGAGGAAGGAATCGTGGAGGAGGGAACGCATCAGCAGCTCATAGAGAAGAGGGGAATCTATTATCATTTTTACGAAACGGCAGATATGCTGAAATAGATAGCTGCTTTGGCAGCGGAATGGGAGGAAAGAGGATGAGACTGGAATTTATTGGTGCAGCCCATGAGGTTACGGGGAGCTGTCATTATCTGGAGGTTGGGAAAAAGCATATCCTGGTGGATTATGGTATGGAGCAGGGGGTCAATGTATTTGAAAATGAGCCGCTTCCGGTGGATGAGGCGCTGATTGATTATGTGTTTTTGACTCATGCTCATGTGGATCATTCCGGCTTGCTTCCCTTATTATACGCAAGAGGCTTCAGGGGGCAGGTATTTATGACGGACGCTACTGCGGACCTTTGCAGCATTATGCTTCGTGACTGCGCCCATATTCAGATGATGGAAGCGGAGTGGAAAAATCGTAAGGCAAGAAGAAGCGCTGATGCGCAGCTTCAGGAGCCGCTTTATACGATGGAGGATGCGGACGGGCTTATCAAAAGAATCGTCCCCTGCCATTATGACGCCATCGTGGAGGTCTGCGAGGGCATCCGGATTCGTTTTACGGATATCGGGCATCTGCTGGGCTCCGCAAGTATTGAGGTCTGGCTGACGGAGGAAGGGCATACAAAAAAAATTGTATTTTCCGGCGATATCGGCAATAAGGCTCAGCCGCTTTTGCGGGCGCCCAGGCCTACTGCGCAGGCGGATTATGTGGTGATGGAATCCACTTACGGGAACCGCCTGCATTCCGAGGAGAAAGTGGATTATGTAAAGGAGTTGGCGGCGATTCTGAAGAAAACCTTTGACCGGGGCGGAAACGTGGTCATTCCTTCTTTTGCCGTGGGCAGAACCCAGGAGATGTTGTATTTTCTGCGCCAGATTAAGGTGGGCAGACTGGTGGAAGGGCATGAGCATTTTCCGGTATATGTGGACAGTCCCCTGGCTGTAGAGGCTACCGAAATTTTTCAGGATAACCGCAGGGAGTGTTTTGGCGAGGAGGCCATGGAGCTGGTAAACGCAGGCATCAATCCGATTTCCTTTGCAGGTCTGAAGCTTGCTATTACCAGTGAGGAGTCCAAGAACATTAACTTTGACGAGACGCCTAAGGTGATTATTTCCGCTTCCGGCATGTGTGAGGCAGGGCGTATCAGACATCATTTAAAGCATAATTTGTGGAGGCCCGAGTGTACGATTCTGTTCGTGGGTTATCAGGCCGTGGGAACGCTTGGGCGAAGTATTGTAGAGGGAGCTTCGGAGGTGAAGCTCTTCGGTGAGTCCATACAGGTAAATGCCGAAATCAGGAAGCTGGTAGGTATGAGTGGCCATGCGGATAAGGAAGGGCTGATTGAGTGGATTACGGCTTTTGAGGAAAAGCCTAAAAAGGTCTTTGTGGTACATGGGGAGGACAGTGTGTGTATGTCCTTTGCGGAATGTCTGAAGATAGAGCATGGACAGAGAGCCTATGCGCCATATAGCGGTACGGTATTTAATCTTTTGAGCAATCAGTTTGAATATGAGGCTGAGCCTGTGCCGGTGAAGAAGAAGGCCAGACCTGCCAGCGGCGTATTTGCAAGGCTTTTGGCGGCAGGTCAGCGCCTGATGGCTCTGATTCAGAAGAGCGATGGGCTGCCTAATAAGGATATGGGAAGGTTTGCAGACCAGATTAATTCGCTGTGTGATAAGTGGGAATAAGCGTTATGGTACAGGCAAGAGAAGAGGCTGTTGTGTGGCAGGAAATGAAATGTGACAGAAAATGAGATATGACAGGGAATGAGACTTTGCCGGAAAACGGCAGGAGGATGTGTATGACATGAGTTATGCGGATACAGTATTTATCAATATGTGCAAGGATATTCTGGAGAACGGCACCAGCACCGAGGGCGAGAAGGTGCGGCCTCATTGGCCGGACGGTACGCCCGCCTATACAATTAAGAAGTTCGGGGTGGTGAACCGCTATGACCTATCCAGGGAGTTTCCGATTATGACGCTTCGCCGGACGGCATTGAAGTCCGCTACCGATGAAATGCTCTGGATTTGGCAGCAGAAATCGAATAATATTCATGATTTGCACAGCCATATCTGGGATGAATGGGCAGATGAAAACGGTTCTATCGGAAAGGCTTATGGCTATCAGCTGGGTGTGAAGCATCAGTATCAGGAAGGCTTGATGGATCAGGTGGACCGGGTGATTTATGATTTGAAGCATAATCCCTTCAGCCGCCGGATCATGACGAATATTTATGTGCATCAGGACCTTCATGAGATGAGGCTTTACCCTTGCGCCTACAGCATGACCTTTAACGTGAGCCAGAAGCCCGGGGCGGAGCGGTTGACATTGAATGCGATATTGAATCAGCGATCTCAGGATGTATTGGCGGCCAATAACTGGAATGTGGTGCAGTATGCGGTGCTGATGCATATGCTGGCTCAGGTCTGCCATATGGAGGCGGGCGAGCTGGTGCATGTGATAGCGGACGCTCATATTTATGACAGACATGTGCCCATTATTCAGGAATTAATCGGCAGAGAGGCCTATGAGGCGCCGGTTTTCCGGTTGAATCCGGAGGTGATGGATTTCTATCAATTTACCAGAGATGACGTGAGGGTGGAAAATTATGTGACCGGGGAGCAGATTCAGGATATCCCGATTGCCATATAAAAATTTTTAGCGGAAATGAGGACAATTATGAATTTTATAGTAGCAGTAGACAACAACTGGGCCATTGGCAATAAGAATCAGCTTTTGGTGCGTATTCCCAATGACCATAAGCATTTCAGAGAGGAAACCACGGGAAAGGTGGTAGTGCTGGGCAGAAAGACGCTGGAAACATTTCCCCAGGGACTTCCCTTAAAAAACCGCACGAATATTATTCTTTCTTCTAATCCACAATATCAGGTAAAGGACGCCATTGTGGTACATTCCATAGAGGAACTGCTGGAAGAACTGAAAAAGTATCGGGAAGAGGATATTTATATTATCGGGGGAGACAGCGTATACAGGCAGCTGCTGCCCTATTGCAAGGTGGCTCATGTGACAAAGATTGACCATGCTTATGAGGCGGATGCTTATTTCCCTGACTTGGACAGGGACGAAAACTGGGAGATTACCGCCGACAGTGAGGAGCAGACGTATTTTGACATAGCTTATCGGTTTTTAAAGTATGAGCGGAAAGCATATTGACTTTTTTTGGGAAAAGTATAATAATGGAAAACAAATTGAGCGTATAGAAGCGCATAGCGAAAAGAGGGAAAACACATGGAGAAGAAAAACATCGATTGGGGTAATTTGAGTTTCGGATATATACAGACAGATTACCGATATGTATCGAATTTTAAGGATGGCCAATGGGATGAGGGTGTACTGACAGAGGATGCCTCTATTGTCCTGAACGAGTGCGCAGGCGTGCTGCAGTATGCCCAGACCATCTTCGAGGGTTTAAAGGCGTATACAACGGATGACGGCAGGATTGTTACCTTTCGTCCCGATTTAAATGCCTCTCGTTTGGAGGATTCCGCAAAGAGGCTGGAGATGCCGGTATTTCCCGGGGAGCGTTTTATAGACGCCATAAATAAGGTGGTGGCAGCCAATGCTGCATTTGTTCCGCCTTATGGGAGCGGAGCCACTCTTTATATCCGTCCTTATATGTTCGGAAGCAATGCGGTTATCGGCGTTAAGCCTGCCGATGAATATCAGTTCAGAATCTTCTGTACGCCGGTTGGCCCTTACTTCAGGGGCGGTGCAAAGCCGATTACGATTCGAGTCAGTGATTTTGACCGGGCGGCGCCTCATGGCACCGGACACATCAAGGCCGGCTTAAACTATGCTATGAGTCTGCATGCCATTGTGTCTGCCCATAAGGAGGGCTATGATGAGAATATGTATCTTGACCCCGGCACCCGTACGAAGGTAGAGGAGACCGGAGGCGCAAACTTCCTCTTTGTGACGAAGGACGGGAAGGTAGTGACGCCGAAGTCCGACAGTATTCTTCCCTCTATTACGAGACGTTCTCTGCTGCATGTGGCGAAGGAATATCTGGGGCTGGAGGTGGAGGAGAGAGAAATCCTTCTGTCCGAGGTGCCGGATATGGCGGAGTGCGGCTTGTGTGGTACGGCGGCGGTTATCTCTCCGGTAGGAAAGATTGTAGACCATGGCAGGGAGATTTGCCTTCCCAGCGGCATGGAGGAGATGGGGCCTGTAACGAAGAAGCTGTATGATACCCTGACAGGCATTCAGATGGGTCGTATTGAAGCTCCCGAAGGTTGGATTCATGAGATTAAGGTAGGATAGTTTATCTTTTTTTTAGAATTTCCTTGACCAGTGATGAAGAATTGTTTAGAATAAGATTGTTATAAAGGCGTAATGTTTTGAAATTACGCCTTTTTTGTATCATAGGAAACATTGTGTTACTGTGGAGGACGAAAGTATATGAATTTCCTATGATACAAAAATAGGATGCGCACGTGTGCGCAGCAAAGCAGCCAAGTCCCTCAAGATTGAGGGATACAGGCAGTTGAAGCGGACTTGTCCGCCTTGTTCTTTGACATAAGATTCATCTGTGAAAGGAGTACGCAAAAGTGGAAATGATTGCAAAAGTAAACGGCGCGATTAACGGCTGGGTATGGGGGCCTCCCATGCTGCTTCTAATGGGTATTACAGGGATTCTGATGACGGTTCTGACAGGGTGTTTTCAGATTACGCATATCGGACACTGGATGAAACAGACGCTTGGCAGTATTTTTAAGAGTAAGGACGTGACGGCTCATACCTCTGACAAGTCTATTTCCCAGTTTCAGTCTCTATGTACCGCTCTGGCAGCCACGGTAGGAACCGGTAATATTGTAGGTGTGGCGGGAGCCATCGCTTCCGGCGGCCCGGGCGCCGTATTCTGGATGTGGGTTATCGCATTTTTCAGTATGATGACAAATTTCTCGGAAAATGTGCTGGGTATCTATTACCGTAAGAAAAATGCAGACGGTGAGTGGTCCGGCGGCGCCATGTATTATCTGCGATATGGTTTGGGAAGTAAGAAGAATTGTAAGGGTATCGGGCTCTTTCTGGCAGGTCTGTTCTCTGTGTTCTGTCTGTTGGCCTCCTTTGGTATCGGAAATATGACGCAGGTAAATTCCATTTCCAGCAATCTGGCTTCCGCTTTCGGTATGCCCGGCTGGGTGACGGGTATCCTGATTATGGTTTTAGTAGGTGTGGTAGTTATCGGCGGGCTGAAGCGTATTGCGTCGGTTACCGAGAAAATAGTGCCCTTCATGGTAGTTTTGTACATAGTAGGTTCCATTGTCATTATTGTGACGCACATTACAGCGATTCCTGCCATTTTTGCCGCTATTTTTAAGGGCGCATTCGGCCTGAAGGCTGTGGGCGGCGGTATTGTGGGCTTTGGTATCAGAGAGGCCGTGGTAATGGGGATGAAGCGCGGTGTGTTCTCTAATGAGGCAGGCCTTGGTTCCTCCGTTATGGTGCATTCCAACTCTAATGTAAAGGAGCCTGTGCGTCAGGGTATGTGGGGTATCTTCGAGGTGTTCGCAGATACCATTATCGTGTGTACGCTGACGGCAGTATCCGTTATGGCTTCGGGGGATGTTGATTTGGCTACCGGCCAGATAATAAACGGTGTGGATTCCAACAATCTGGCCTCCGCCGCATTCGGCGCTATGTTTGGTAAAGCCGGCGAGATGTTTATTGCCATTGCGATTTTGCTGTTTGCCTTCTCCACAGTATTGGGCTGGAGCCATTATGGCAGCAAGGCCTGTGAGTATCTGCTGGGGTTAAAGGCCACCTTCGTCTATAAAATTATTTTCACAGTCGCTGTATTCGGCGGTGCGGTGATGGGGAAGAATCTGGCATGGAGTATTGCCGATACGCTGAACGGCCTGATGGCTATCCCGAACCTGATTGGCGTGCTGGCCTTGTCCGGTACGGTTATGGCCATTACGAGAAACTATGTGGAGCGTAAATTCAAGGGAAAAGGCGTAAAGCCCATGCTCTCCGCTTATGACGACATTCAGGCGGAGCAGGAGAAGAAGCTAAGCGAGGAAGAATAATAGCGGCAAATTCCCCTGCAAATCCGTGTGCATTCGCCGTAGGCTCTAAGGAAGAACTGCTTTCATCAGCGTTTCCTTGGGGGGTGGAAAAGAGCAGAGGAATTAAATACCATAACAGTGTTAGGACATATAGAATCACTTTTGATTCTATATGTCCTATTTTGGTGCGCCCGACGGCGCACGCCAACGGGGCAAGTCATTCTGCTTTAAAGTTATGTTGAAGAAGTATGTAAAGAAGCTTTATGCCCTGAAGTAAAGAGAGATATCTATTTGGATAAGCTCCGATTTCTACTGCGTTTTACTACGATTGACGGCTACAACTTGCCACATTTTGCCTCGTTTTGCTATTTCTGTGGCATTGTACCATGTCTAAAACGTATTTTTTAGAGTGGACAAAATGCGGCAAATCGAGGCAGGACAGTGCATTTTAGGAGGACTTTGAAATATATGATTCGGATACTGTTTATTTGCCACGGCAGTATCTTGAATGTTCCGGAAAAGCTTGTAAATTCAATGATTTCTCGGCTCAAAATGGCGCTTACTACACCACTACTATACCATTTTTGAAAGAGTCTTGAAATGATAAATAGAAAATGTTTTATTAGGATATAGTATTTTGTGAAATGTTTTGTTATGATATGAGTTGAGCAGATGTTGTCTGCCCAATTTGTGACAGTGAGATTATTTGAGTAATAACAGTTGAATGTAACATAATATTATCAAGTGAAACGGAGAAAAAGCAATGACAAACACGCAGGCATATGTGTCAGGTGATAGAGATATCAAGCGCCGCAAAGTCGCCAAAGAGAGACGGAAAAGGAAACAGCTATGCGGATATGATAACCCGGCACATGCCCCTGTTTTATGCAATGCAGACAGCAAGCAGGAAAGTGTTCAAACGGGCATTTATCGGATAGGGGTAAACAATTTCATATGGGATGTGATGACAGCCGTACACGAGGTAAACGGGTTGCGTCCATTTTAACAACAATTGAGGGTTCATAAAGAAAAATGAGAAAAGTGCCAACGATTACTTGACACAAACCCTAAAGAAATTTTTAATGAAATATTTGTAGTTCTATGTTACTATTTAAGTGATATAATGAAGTTAAAACGTAGCATCACAAATATTGGCTCCGAGTGCAGAACATGAGAGATTGATAACACAATGATTGATTAATTCTTTGTTAATCTTTCGGAATAAATTATAAAAATTAGAAGGCTATTACTGAAAGTTCAATGAATATAATTCAAGTAAATTAATATTAAGTGAAAAGAACATATGATTAAAGAGGTAATTTATGAATCTGAAATGCCAAGTATTTACGCCTAACGATTATGTGAGAGAATTGTTAGATAATGTAGGTTATACTGAAAATTTATATGGAAAAAGAATACTGGAGAATTCATGTGGCGATGGAAATATTTTGTTAAGTATTGTAGAAAGGTATATTGAAGATTGTAGAATACATGTCTAATGTAACAAACTTTCATACAATATAAGCCTTCCGGTTTCGGAGGGCTGTTTTTCGGCAAGTCTTGAAAAAGCCTTATTTTATGGGGTTTCTCGAAGTACCGCATATTCTTCTCACGATATTTCCAAGAACAAATTCCAGTAGAGATTTAGAGGCTTCGGGCATTGCGGCGGCCCGACCCGGAAAAATGCACACCCTTTGCAAAATCAGAAAATGAGAAAATATCCGCTAAAAGGTATCTTATAGTGCATTTTATGAAAAAGATACTTTTTAGCGGATATGATTCTGTCCTGGCGGCGGGCTTTTTTTCGTTATTCTTCCAGTTCCCCGCCAGCCGGGTAACAATTGCCATACCCTGTTTTCTCTAAGAACAGTTCCCGGCAGTCGGTAAAGCCGAGCTGGTATGCGAGCATTCCATAACGTGAGCCAAGGGCGTTCTGCTCGCTGATACAGCGGTCGATAAGGAGCCGGGTTTCTTTCGGCAGGTTCAGGGCTTCTAGCTCATTGAAATATACGTCGGATTTTCGGACGATATCCTGATACTCCTTATCATTGTTTGTGATCCCGTTCATAATGCTGTTCATTCTCAGATCCATTAACTGTTGCAAAATAGTATTTGTCTGCATGGCTGTGATCCCTCCTTGTGTGGCGTTAGATGTTATCCCTGTATTGCGGCGGTGGCAAGGGGAAAATGGTCAAAATAGGGACAATTTTGCGCCAGCCGTTTCATTTCTGCGGCTGGCGCTCTGCCTTATTCTTTCGCGTCCCGGTTAGCCTGAAAATAATAGCCGTGGCCGGTTTTCCCGTCGTCAAAGGTAAATTCGCATATTTCGTTATACATGGAGCCGTCCCAGTTCAGGACATAGATTTGATAGTCGTATGGGAAAGTCCTGACCGTCTCTGCCTCGCAGGGCGTGTCGGTTCCGTCTGCCGTCCAGTCAAAGCGGTGCAGTTTGGTCTCCTCGTATTCTTCCAGCTCGTCCGAGTAGTAGTATCTGGTGAAGCCTTCGGAGGTCTGGTATTCTTTCAGTTTCCGGCGCAGGTGCGTTGTGGTAAGGTACTCGGCGGAATGGCATTTCTTTTCTCCGTTTACTACCGTATAGCTGCAGCTTTCAGTGCGGTACGGTTTTTCAAATTCCTCACGGTCAATATCCATTGAGATTCCCTTCTTTTCGCATTGTTTCCGGGCATACCGGAGGAACTGTGCAGGGGTTACATTGTTACGCTGTATTTCGATAGAATAGTCTGCCATGGTGTGAGCCTCCTTCAATATGTGTTTTATTTCTGTGAGTGACAGCTTACGCACCACCGGTCAAAAAGCAAGCTCAAAATGCTTAAAAGATATCTTTATTTTTGGATATCAGGACAGCAAAAAGCCCCGCCGGAGCGGGGCCGCTGTGTCCGTATTATGCGGCGGTGAAGCCCTGTGCCGCGAGGGCTTCCACCAATTCCCTGTTTTCTTCTCCCCGGAGGGTTCCGTTTCGGTCAAGAATGTAATTGCTGATGGCAAAGCCGTAAGTCGGGGCTTTCATGTATACCGGAGCCATGCCGATAAATTCACCGATTGCGGCTGCAAGCTCTTTCCTGCGGGGGCCGGTTACATTATAGCTGATTTCCATTGTACCGGATTCTTTGCCGGTCTCCGTATCCCCGGTGGTTTCAGTATTTTCTGCCGCCGGTTCTTCTGCCTCCGCTGCCGGTTCTGCTTCCCCAGCCTGTTCCGGCTGGAATATTGCCGGGTTTTCCGGGATGACTGCCAGCGCCGTTACCTCCTCTGCCGGAATATCGGCGGGTTCCTCCGGGGCCTCGGCCTCATGGGCCGATTTTTCCGCCTTTGCTGCGGCTTTCTCTGCGCGGGTTACTCTGCCCCTTGCTTCCGGGAAAACCTCCGGCAGTACGCCCGTTTCATAGTGGATTTCAAAAGTTATCTTCCCGTCTGCGGGTACATTGAAATGGAAGTCTTTCATTTCTACCTCTTTGAGCATATCCGGCAGTTCAATGTTCTTGTACCGCTTTACTTCCTTACCCTCTACCATAAGGCATACCGGAACCGCGTCCCTCAGTTTTGCTGTGATTTTTCCTGTCTTCATAATGTTTTCCACCTTTCTTTTTTTGATGTTTTGTGTTGGCTGCCTGCCTTGTGAGTGACAGCTTACGCATTTTGGTGGTGAAAGCAAGCCTTTTTTCAAAGAAATTTTTCTTTTTTCTATCTGCATAAAACCAACGGAAAAGGCCAGCCGTGGGGGATTGGCTGGCCGGTGGTATCGCTATATTATGCCCTCTCGAAAGGCTCTCCACAGTCCCCGCAGATTACATTTACCTCGCGGGTTGCCCGGATAATGGTGCCGCAGCAGGGGCATACATATTTGATACTGCGGTTGATGGATTTTGTATTCCCGCTCTTGGAGCCTCCCTCTATCTGCAGGCGGCTGGCATGGATACCGGCCTCGCCCAAAGTGGTCTTGATCCAAGCCTCGGCCTCCGGGGCCAGTGTCGTAACCGTCCAGCCGTATTTTGCATGTTTTTCAATATGCAGCCCGTGGGCTTCGGCGGTTGCCTTGAATTTCATGTTGTGGTAATAGCCGTTGTTGCTTACGTCCTGAATGTCGTGTTCCAGATCGTAGAGGTGGGCCATTTCATGTAAGAGGGTGGCGGCCAGCTCTGCCATGGGGCGGTCAAGGTACTCGGCGCAAAGGTTGATTTCCCGGTATTTTTCTTCGTCGGCGTTCCAGATTTCGTGGATGCTGCACCAGCCGTATGCGCCGCGCCCGCCGTCCGGGGATACGGTGATGGCTGGGCGGGTGAGTTCCTTATTGTAAAAATGCTCGTTGAACAGGTCAAACATTTCCTCGGTTTTCTTTACGATTTCAGATATTTGTAACATAACTGTGCCCTCCTGATTAAAATCATCTTTTAATTCTGTGTGACACAGCTTACATATTTTCGGTGTGAAAGCAAGCTCAAAAGGGATTTATTTTTGATATTGCTTTTGTACTAATATCTTTTAGATTAATGTCCGATGTTACGTCAAATCGAGGGTTATTTATCGGAACTCCGAAAAATAACAAGGGTAATAACGAGAGCGGAAAACGAGGCTATCGGACGAAAAGCAAAAAACTTTAGAGCTGATTTTCACATTTTTATGAAAAGAAAAAAGATTTCGTTCCCTTTCAAATAGGGTTTCGTTCCCTCCCGGCGAAAAACGG
>JAMOZS010000067.1 GCA_023667765.1 Roseburia sp.
TCCTTGCCAAGGAGGGGGTCGCGGGTTCGATTCCCGTCTCGCGCTTTTTTATTGCTCGTTTATACCAGACAAAAAGGAACGCCTCACAGCGTTCCTTTTGCTTTATCCTAATCCTGAAAACTACAGCTCTACCACTTTTCCCAGGAATAAAATCTGGTCCTTTTCACTGTCATAAATCATAAACGCAAAGGGTCTGTCCAGGTATACCTCCTTACATTCCCTTTCCACAGGGGTTTCCATGGCGCAGCGCATCTCCATCATGACTGCCGTCACCGCTGCCGCTCTGGTGCCGTCCTCATCCAGCTCTATCTTGCATTTTTGAATAATATCCGAGATATAAGTCACCTCATCAGACTTCATCTGAATCAGCCTTGTAAAATCCGCCTCTTGCGTATCGAAAGGCGTTCTGACACCCTGCGCCTGCAAAATCGGAATGATATTATCCGCCGTAGTTTCAAAATCAAGCTTAGGCATCAAAGCCGACACATCATATTCCGTGGTTCTGCTCTTTAAGAGCGTCCCCAAATCCAAATCACTGATTTGGAACTCTCCCTCCTCCTTAGGCAGAATACCTACAAACAAAAGCCCATTTATATAATTCTTGGAAAAAGCGGTGGCATACTCATTTTCATAATAAACGGACAAGGCGTCCGTCAACATTTCCTGACTGCTTTCCTCACCGTCCATAGCCGTAAAGCTATGCTCTGTCAGCCCCCAGCTCTTTGCCCAGGGGGACTCAAAATACAGGGAATTAACCAGAATCGCCGCCAGGTTCTCCCTTATGGAATCCTCTGTTATAATAGAGGGAATCAACCCATGGGTCTTTTCGTTGCACCAGCCGTTAATGCGTTCCACCGTCTGCTTCCGATTTTCAGGTCTGAAGCTGACGGAGGCTATCTCTGCCCGAAATTGCTCTCTGACTTTATCCGCATAATCTGCAAGTAACTCTCTGTCATCCTTCAGCCATACGGAGTTTGCTATTTCAAATACTGTTTTATAACCGCCCCGCCACTCTCCGGAGTAATCCCTGTTCATCTGCTCTGCATATTCCATATATTCCGAGGCAAAAGCTCCGTAATCCTCTTTTCCCAGATAAGAGAGCAGTTCCTCCCGCGTCTTTCCTGCAGCGCCCCCCGACACCAGCCCCAGCGCCATATCCAATGACAGCGGGCTTATCATGGTATTCCCGGCTCCGTTTTCCTGATAAACCCTATCCGCCAAATAGGCAGCCTTCTCATATGCATTCCTGACTTCAACTGAATCCGGCTCCATCTTTTCCGCCTTCCCTTCCTCTGTTTCCCCGTCTCTTCCCTTATCCGCTTCCTTCTCTCCCTCTGTTTCCCTGTCTCCTCCCTTGTCCGCTTCCTTTCTTTCCCCTTCTCCCGTCTTTCCCTGCTCGCCAATCAATACTGTCGTACCGGGAATCGCTGCGCCTACATCCGTGTTCCTTCCGCAGCCAGCCGCCATTACCCCACACAAAAGTAATGCTATGAAACTTTTTTTCATCCTATTTCTCCCTTCCAGGGCAGTCTGTCCCGGGCAACACCGCCCAGCCTCACTTTTGGGCTCTGTCCTATATGCAATAAGACGAATTCAGATTGTCAAAGTTTCTATCTTATTCCTTTTTACTAATTCATTTTTACTGTTCGATTCTGTCCGCATACTTAATACGATATACTCTCCGCAGCGCATCGTTAATACGTTCCTCCGAAATCGTACCGTCCTGTACCGCCTGGAGCACCCCATTATATGCCTTTTCGAAATCCTCCGGCGCCAAAATCATATCGCAGCCTGCCTTCAACGCCATAATCGCCGCCTCGTCCGCCGCATAATACTGAGAAATAGCTTTTCTGCTCATAGCATCCGTAATAATAACGCCGTTAAACTGCAGCTCGTTCCTCAAATATTCTGTCACGACTTCCTTGGACAGCGAACAGGGAATATTGTCGCCGGTTAGCGCCGGCGCAGACATATGCCCCACCATAATCATATGGGCGCCGCCCTCAATGGCGCTTTTAAATACCTCAAACTCCTCCGCCCTGAACTGCTCAAGCGTTCTGTCCGACACGGCAATGCCATTCTGAGTATCCTGTGTCAAACTTCCGCTCCCTGGGAAATACTTCACACAGGCCGTTATTTTCTGCTCTCCCAAAGCGCTCTGCATGGCATTGACAAAGGGAGACACGGCAGAAGCATCAGAGCCATAGGCCCTCTCAGACATTACGCTGTTATCTACCTTTGCCAGGTCGGCTACCGGAGCCAGATTCAAGTTCAAACCAAATCTACTCATTGCGCTGCCGATGGCGGTTCCCGCCGTATAAGCATTGGTCACATCCCCGCTCTCACCAATGATTTTTGCGGAATCCGATGCCTCTGTCAGACCTGCCCCTGCCAGTCGGCTAATGCTTCCGCCCTCTTCCTCCACAGCCAGAAGCAGCGGATATTTGCTGTAAAGTCTGGTATTTTCCAGCATTTCGGTAAACTGTGCCTCGTCCAGCATATTCTTTTCGGAATAAATCAAACCGCCCACCGCATATTGGGACAATGCTTCTTTGGTTCCGTCTCCTGCCCGTACTGCCACGGACACCCCCGTAATGGATTCCGGCGTCACAAGAAAGAGCCCGGCCACCTTGTCCGCTAACGGCATAACCTCAATACTCGCATTTACAATCTCATCCAGCTTTTGCTCCGGCGTCAGTTCTACCACAGGCTCTCCTGTCTCCTCCGGCTCTTTAAGCTCCTCCTCGGATTTTAAAATCTCTTCTACCTTGGACTGCTGTTCCTCCTGCTGCTTATCATCAGGAGCCTTCTTCGTAAGATATTGTACACCCATCACGATTCCAAATGCCAATAATATAATAAACAGTATCACCGTCAGATAAGCCAGTATCTGATTCCTGATACGGCGCCTGCGTCTTTCCTCTCTTCTTTCCTGCTGATTCCTGTCATTATCGCTCATAAAGTCCTCCCTGCCGCAATCTATCCCAAAGGCACATCCCATGCCCTATAGACCGGCTCCGCGCCTGTTCCACTTTCTTAAACAGTTATTATCTTACTATATCCTACGGAAAAATGCACGCTTTTTCTACAGGAAACCCCTTCTTTCTTAAAAATTGAGGAATCAGCACAAAACAAGAGAGCATACCGACATGTACTTCGTCAGTATGCCCTCTCAGACTATGCTATCCAATGGCCTTTACCTCTCATTCTGTTTATTTACTTCCTTCTCCGAAGTCCTTTTCTTTTGTTCCCTCTTCCTTGCTTCTCCCAACTTCCGGTTCTTTCACTTACTTTTTGATACCTTATATCTAATCTATATGAAATTGTTTTCTTCCATAGTGTCTTTTGTACTTTCTTACTTTTTCCTTTGCCCAAAGCACCTTCGGTACTGCTGTACCATAACGTATCAAATCTACACGGTAATAAGAGTCTTACGGTCTCTGTCCCGGCTATATCCTCTGTACTGATTACTTTCTCTTCTGTGTACTTGATTTACGTTTTCCTTATCGCATGTACTTTGTTCATTCGTACATTTATGGAAGAAATAGTTTAAAAAAATAAGATGAATTACTCCAAGGGCCTGTACCTCACTTTCCTTTTACTTTTGTGCTTCAATGCTTTTACTTTTGTGCTTCAATGCTTTTTCTTTTGATGTTCTTATTATATCTTACCCTTCGACATTTGTCAACACATTTTTCCGAAATTTTTATCATTATTTCTATTTGTTTTTTCAAAATTTACTTTTATCTAAATATTTCTATTCTTTCTCATATATTACCAGATTATTTTAGCCCAGCTAATCGCAAGTCTTGCTCCCTCCATTGCCCAGAACAGAATTTTGACTTCGCAGTGCCGTATGGCTGTGGCTGAATAGTTACAGCCAATCTCACAGAAACACAGAGAGTCTCTGTATAAAATACCAGAGACTCCCACTGTATGATATTACCGTCAATTCTTCTTAAATGGAATCTTACCGCTCATACCTCTTTTCTTCAGTATAGACTTAACCCGAACCGGATTCAAAATTCACGCCTTCCGGTATGATAACAGAGGTTTCTGTTTACAAGCCAAACCGCTGCCTATAAACTACAGCTGCGTCTCCACAAAGATATCATAAATTGCCTTAATCGCAGGTTCGAAATCCGCGTTTGCCACACCGATAATAATATTTAATTCGGACGAACCCTGATCTATCATCTTGACATTGATATTTGCGTGGGCAAGAGCCGCAAAGACCCGGCCTGCCGTGCCTCTGGTAGCCTTCATGCCGCGGCCTACTACTGCAATCAGAGCCAAATCCGATTCAATATCTATGGTATCCGGCTTTGCCAGCCGATTAATGCAGGACACTACCTTCTGCTCCTTGTGCATAAACTCGTCCTGATGCACAAACACAGTCAGGGTATCGATACCGGAGGGCACATGCTCAAAGGAGATGCCGTTCTCCTCAAATGCCTCCAATACCTTTCTGCCGAATCCGATTTCGGCGTTCATCATGTCCTTCTCAATATTGATAGAGCAAAAGCCCTTCTTTCCGGCAATGCCCGTAATGACATACTTGGATTTCTGACAGGTACTTCCCACAATCCAGGTTCCGTTGTCCTCCGGCGCATTGGTATTTCGGATATTAATGGGAATATTCATCTGACGTACCGGGAAAATCGCATCCTCATGCAGCACCCCGGCGCCCATATAAGAAAGCTCCCTTAATTCTCTGTAAGTAATTACCTCGATACCCTTTGAATTTTTTATAATCCTGGGGTCGGCAATCAGGAAACCCGATACGTCTGTCCAGTTCTCATAGACATCCACTCTGGCCGCCTTGGCCACAATCGAACCGGTGATATCGGAACCCCCTCGGGAAAAGGTCTTCACGGTACCGTCCGGCATCGCGCCATAAAAACCCGGAATCACGGCGCATTCACACTCCGCCAGCCTTGCGGATAGAATTTTGTCTGTCTTATCTGCGTCAAAGTCTCCGTTCTCATCAAAGAAAATGACATCAGCGGCATCAATAAATACAAATCCCAGATAATTTGCCATCACAATACCATTTAAATATTCTCCCCGGGAGGCGGCATAATTGCTGCCTGCCTTGGCCTTAAAGCTTTTCTCAATCGTCTTAAATTCCGCGTCCAGACTTAAGGACAATCCCAGGCCGGAAATAATCTCCTCATAGCGCGCCCTGATATCCTGCAGTTCCTTCTGAAAGTCCTTCCCCGCCTCAGCCAAATCATAGCAGGCATAAAGCATATCCGTCACCTTGGTATCCTCCTTGAAGCGCTTTCCCGGCGCAGAGGGCACCACATATCGTCTCTCCTGATCCGCACGTATGATTTCTCCAACCTTTTGAAACTGCTCTGCACTGGCCAGAGAGCTTCCACCAAATTTAACTACTTTTGACATTTTATATCCCAGAGCGGCTTCTCTTTCCGCCCTGCTCCTCCCTTTCTGTATTATCATATCCTGTATCCCTTAAATCTTCCACTCCTATCGGGCTGTTTTCCAAGACTATTTTTCCAGCCGGATGGTTCCCAACACCGTATCGCCTAAAGCCTCACATCTGGCTTCGAAATCTCTCTCCTTCATAATCGGCGTCAGATAACCGAAATCCTCCTGTCTGCCCGGAACCATGACGAATTCTCCACCGGGAAATGCCTCCATTACGGCATCCCTTCCCGATACTCTGGCACGGATAAAGAAGCCTCTGACCGTCTCTTTCACATCCGCAAGCTTTGCCTCTTCCTTATCCCAGAAGCAGGTAATCGCCTCTCCCTGATGTCTCACACAATCTATCACATCCGCTACTACTGCGCTGGCGGTCGGGAACTTACCCGCTCCTTTTCCGTAGTACATGGAATCTCCCAACATATTACCTGTAACCAGCACCGCATTGAAAACGCCGTTGACCATAGACAGAGGACTCTCCATGCTAATCATGGCAGGAGCCACCATGGCAAGAACCTCATCCTGCCCCACCGCTCTGCTCATTGCCAGCAGCTTGATGGTCTTTTTCGCTGCCTTTGCATAGGCAAAATCCGCCGCTGTAATCTTCGTAATTCCCTCGGTGTATATCTTTTCGGAATCTACATTCCTGCCCGTCATAAGAGACGAAAGAATCGCAATCTTTCTGCAGGCGTCATGCCCTTCCACATCTGCCGCCGGATTGCTCTCCGCATAACCCTTTTCCTGTGCGCGCTTTAAAACCGCATCATAATCGGCGCCTTCCTTCTCCATCTTGCTGAGCATGTAATTTGTGGTTCCATTCAAAATACCGGTAATCGCCTCTATCCTTTCCGCCGTCAGGGCGCTGTTTAACGGTCTGATAATCGGAATGCCGCCGCCCACGCTGGCCTCGAAAAGATAATTACAGGCATGCTCTCTTGCAATCTCCAAAAGCTCTGGGCCATGCTTCGCCACCAGCTCCTTATTGGAGGTACAGACACTCTTTCCTTTTTCCAAAGCCGCCTTGGTAAACTGATAGGCAGCGCCCACGCCGCCCATGGTCTCGCAGAGAATGCTGACCTCCTCATCCTGTAAAATCACATCAAAATCATGTATCACCTTAGCCTCGTAAGGGTCTCCCGGGAAATCCCGCAAGTCCAGAATATACTTTACCTCCAGTTCATTGCCTGCTTTCTTATGAATCGTCTCCCGATTCTTTTCAATGACCTGTACCACGCCGTTTCCCACGGTTCCATACCCTAAAACTGCAATTTTAATCATAATTTACCTCATTTCTACGCTGTTCTCTGCACATAATACAATACTTGCTTACTCCTTGGCCAGAATTTTCACATGATGAACACCCTTTTTCTGCTCCATTTGCTCCAGCATCCTGGACACATCTCCTGTCGCCTGCAGCACCTGTATACTGAGACTTAAGGATGCAATACCATTTATGGGAATACTCTGATGGATGGTCAGAATATTCGCCTGATAGGCTGCAATGATATTCAATACATCCGAAAGAATGCCCGGCTCATCATCCATCTGAAAAGTCAATGTCAATGTCGTCCCCTGAGAATTGTCATGAAATCGGAAGATATCGTCCTTATATTTATAGAAAGAACTGCGGCTGATACCCACGGCATCAACTGCCTCCTGAACGGTCAAAACCCGCTCCGTCTCCAGCAGCCGCTTAGCCTCCACTACCTTTAAAAGCACTTCCGGTATCGCTCTCTCTCTTACTACAAAATATTGTTTTGCTTCTCTTTCTTTCACTATTATACCCCATGTCCGATTCCTCGGACGCAAAATCAAAACCTCAAATACCTGAGAGTGAAATTTTTTTGGAATGTATTTGCAGCAAAGACACTTGTTTGTCAACGGAAGATATTTTAACACAGGAAAACGGGATATACAAGACTTTTTTTAAGTTTCATCTCCCTGGTTGGTATTCTTCCCTTTCCGTCGATACAGCAGTCGCCAAATAATCGAACTCATCACGCAGAATGTTTTCTCGGGCGTGTCTGGCAAAAAATGTGGACATTACAGGGGTGGTTCTGAACATTTGCAGCGGGCAGGCAGCTCAGGGGAACACTCCGCTGTCATTGCGTAGGAAAAAAAGATTTTCTTAATGTTCCGAACGCCGTCAGCAATTTCGGGACATGGATGTCCCGAAAAGCCCGACCTGAGCCAGGATGGCAAATGTCGGGCGATTGCGTGAACTACCGGAAATCTCATCGGAACATTTAGAAAATCCATTTGCCGGAGCAGACAGCGGAGTGTTCCCCTGAGCCGCCTGCCCACCGCAATTTTTTAAAACCCTCCCGACAAACAAGGCCTCCCCGAAAGTATCGGGAAGGCCTCATCAGCTTTCTTTTCGTTATAAACTTCGCCTTATCATATCTTATAATAACGGATATTTATCTGTCAGAGTCTGTACGATGCCGCGAGCCTCTGCAACCTTCTCCTCGCCGCCCTTGATTACCATTGCGATAGCCTCTGAAATCCTGTCCATATCCTCCGTGTTCATGCCTCTGCTGGTGACGGCCGGAGTACCCAGACGCACACCGCTGGTCACAAAAGGAGACTGGGGGTCATTGGGAATCGTATTCTTATTACAGGTAATATGCGCCTGGTCGAGCAGCTTCTCCACAGCCTTGCCGGTCAATCCGAAATTCGTCAAATCCACCAGCATGAGATGATTGTCGGTTCCACCCGACACAATCTTAATACCTCTGCTCATCAGCCCCTTACATAAAGCCTGTGCATTGTCTGCAATATTCTTCTGATAGGCTTTGAAGTCATCGCTCAATGCCTCCTTAAAGCAGACAGCCTTCGCAGCAATCACATGCATCAGCGGGCCGCCCTGAATGCCCGGGAACACCGCCTTGTTAAAGTTGTACTTTTCATTAACCGCATTGCTGGAGAGAATCAAACCGCCTCTGGGACCGCGCAGGGTCTTATGGGTAGTCGTTGTAACCACATCCGCATAAGGAACGGGACTGGGATGAAGCCCTGCAGCCACCAAGCCTGCAATATGAGCCATATCTACCATGAGCACAGCGCCCACCTCGTCGGCAACCTCACGGAATTTCTTAAAATCTATGGTGCGGGCATAGGCGGATGCTCCTGCGATAATCATTCTCGGCTTGGATTCAAGCGCAATTTCACGAAGCCTGTCATAGTCGATAAAGCCTTCGTCATTTACACCGTAAGGAACAATCTTAAAATATTTACCGGACATGTTCACCGGTGAACCGTGGGTCAGATGTCCGCCATGATCCAGATTCATGCCCATAACGGTATCACCCGGTTTACATACGGCAAACTGCACCGCCATATTAGCCTGAGCGCCGGAATGAGGCTGCACATTGGCGTATTCACAGCCAAACAGCTCCTTTGCCCTTTCGATTGCCAGTCGCTCCACCACATCCACGCAATCACAGCCGCCATAATACCTCTTCCCCGGATACCCTTCTGCATATTTATTGGTAAGAGGGCTTCCCATAGCAGCCATCACGGCCTTGCTCACCCAGTTTTCGGAGGCAATCAGCTCAATATGACTGTTCTGCCTTTCCTGCTCGTCCACAATTGCCTGAGCAATCTCCGGGTCTACCATTTTCACTTCTTCTAAAGAATACATACTTTTCCTCCTGTCCACACCTTCGCACATTCTGCGTCCGGTGACGCTTTGAATATAATTATAACACAGAATCAGGTGATTGCAAATAAAAAAGGAAAAGTCTGCCTGCTCCCCTTATATCTAAAGAAATGCTTAAGATTGTTTAAGGTTTTAAAAAAAGCATTGCAAATTATTATTTTCATGCTATACTAGCGTTGATTAGTTCACTAAGGCTGCCGTATGAAAAAATACACATGCATAAAATGAATGATCGGAGGATTCTATTTACTATGAAGAACAAAATAAAATCTCTTTATCAGCGATACAAACATGGGCTCCCTCTGCTGGCTTATATGATTCTGTATTTGACCTGGTGGGGCTGGCTTGAGAAAAACGTAACCGCACATTACCAGATTATTCATATGGCTGTTGACGACTATATCCCTTTCTGGGAGGTTTTTGTTATTCCGTACTTCCTGTGGTTTGCGTATGTATCGGTAACCGTTGTATTTTTCTTTTTTAAGGATAAGATAGATTACTGCCGCTGCCTGATGTTTTTATTTACAGGCATGACTCTGTTTTTAATCATCTCGACACTTTGGCCAAACGGCCACCATCTCCGGATGTCCGTAATGCCGAGAGACAATATATTTACGCAATGGATTGCCGCCTTATGGCGCACGGATACTCCCACTAACCTGTGGCCCAGCATCCATGTATATAACGCCCTTGGCGCCCATTTCGCCATTGCCAAAAGTAAGGCCTTTGAAAGACATAAAGGCATCCGCATTGCCTCGCTGATACTGTGCATTTCCATTATCCTGTCCACAATGCTGATTAAACAGCATTCTATGTTTGATGTATTGACAGCTCTGGGATTGGCCGCCATCATGTATACGCTTGTATACCGCTACGATTTGTTCGTTGCGATGAGAGGGCGGAAAAAGACGGAGCTTCAGGCCGGTTAAGCCTGCCGGCAGATGCTGCGAAAGATTAAAGCCTTGTTACTCTTTTAAATCTTTGAATTTTTTATAGTAACTTGCCATTAGATTAAATTGCAGTTCCGAAAAATTTTGTTTATTTCCTATAGGCTGAAATTGTATAAAACCAAAGTAGGGATACTGATGTATCGCCAAATCTATCCCCTTATAAGAACCTTTATTTATTCTTCTTCCCTTTGTTCCGAAACGGTCATATAATTGTGAATAAATCGCAAATTCATTAATGGAAATGATAGCCACTTCACATGCGTTTATATCTATGTGGGGGTTACACTCATGTAATATATATTGGGGTTTAAATTTATCCGTTTTATATGCTCTGGCTGTTTGTAACAACAGCATTGTTATAACAATTTGTTTATCGTTAAATATTCCTTCCCACTCCTTTTGTACATCATCCGCCAGTTCCTCCCAATACCATCTTTCCGGTCTTGCTTTTCTCTCAACCGGAATATTCTCTGTATTGCCCGGAACAAATCCATCCATTGGTCGAAAACCCACATCGCCGCAAAACATTTTTAATCCGATTTCCGCTTGCTCACTTACGGATATGCCGTTTTCCCTAAGCATTTTGCAAAAAACCGTTGCACTTGTCAGCGCCATCTGAGCATTGTTGGAACATGCCTTGACCGAAATGCCCACAAATTCCTTAGTGCCGTCCTCGTATTCTACATTTAACAGGATATCCGACTTAGAACCTCTTATCATTTCTCCATCAACTACACTATCTCCCAGATTAGAGGTCGCAAGACCGCCAATCCAATAGGATGTTACTTTTTTTATAAATTTCCCCTTATCCCCCGCTATATAACTGATTAACAGCTGCGCCGGATTACCCTGATATATATGATATGAACCTGTCAACGGACCATTCATATCTGCAGCGCTTAATTTATTGATTTCATCAGAGATACTTTCTTCGAAGTGATGACCTTTATTTCTTCCTTCGATTCCGGCAATTACCTGTTTTTTATACCTTTCATCCTTCGGTATTACTACCATTGATTTGCCTCCTCTTTAAAACAGTTGAACCATTATTGAATCTGCCAGCGTTCTGGCTAATATAGGCGGAACCGCATTTCCGATTGCCTTTCGCACTTCTCCCCAATTTCCGACAAAAACAAACTCATCCGGAAATGATTGTGCTCTTGCCGCCTCTCGTATTGTCAACGCCCTGGTATTCTGCGGATGCACATTTCTACATCCTGAAATCATGCTGAAATTAGTACTGATTGTTGAACATGGTTCATCCCACATAATTCTCTTATATGTAGTATTAAAGCCACTGGGCGGTCTCAATTCGGGCTTCACATTCTCATGCGCACTATGACCCTCCGGTACATCCCGAAGCCATTCTATAACATGCTGGGGATGCGTTATGGCCCAATGTAATGGATCATTTTCTGACGCCTCGCCATTCTCAAGGCTCATCAAATCATATGTTGCATAGCGAAAGGTTCTTACTGCTTTTCCCTTCTTACTATCACTACTATATTCTGTCTGCGGAAACTCAAAATTACCTGCTTTGTCCCCACAGATTCCCACTAATAGGATTCTCTCCCTTGATTGTGGAACACCATATTCCTGAGCATTTACTACCTTAGTATATACCGAATATCCTTCCTGTTCAAACTCATGGATGATTCTGTCTATAAACAAGTTCCCATCTGAATCCCTCATAGATGTCATCAAGGCGACATTTTCCATTACAAACACCTTAGGATGAAGCTTAGACACAATTCTCACATATTGTCTATATAATTTATTCCTTCTATCTTCAGGATTACGTTTTCCAGCTAAGCTGAAGCCCTGGCAGGGAGGCCCGCCAATAATAATATCTACGGTACCCGTTTTTTGTTTCCATTTCTCAATATCCTCATCCGAAAGACTGCAAATATCATGTCCCAGTAACTCGGCATCCTGAAAATTGGCGGCATAGATATGATTCGCGGAATCATTTATCTCAACATGACCAACAACATTGAAACCTGCCGCTTCAAACCCCAGCGTCATACCTCCGCAGCCTGAAAATAATGCAATGCCTTTGGGCATGGAGCTTTCTTTTTTCTTCTTTGCGGCTCTGTATAGTTCCTGTAGTTCTTTGGCATATTCAGATGCATACGGTATATCTGTGAATCTTTTGGCATAATCCTCACGACTTTTTATTACAGGGGGAAGCTTCGTTCTCCTGTATCCTGTGTGTTGTATTTTTTTCTTCTTTATTTCAATATCCCCGGTCTGAATCTTCTGAATCAAATCAGACATGACCCCATTCAATTTTTTAAGTTGTTCCTCGCTCGGCGATTGTTTACCAAGCTCCCATGCCGAAATCAATGATTTTGAAAAACCTCCATACAGCGCCAATTTTGTCTGGCTGATGTCATATATTTTTCTTTGTGCACTAATCTCTGCATACGTCATAATATTCCTCATTTCCACACTGTTTTTTGCGAAATGCTTCTCTATTCCGAAACATTTCGCAAAATGAAGAAAACAAATCTACAGCCTCTCCTTAAAAATATCAGTTAAACTTAAATATCTTCTGGCAGAATTTATAGGCGTCCACAGAAATCCTTCTCCCCCCCTTGCCCGGCAAGTTCATGGTGCTGCCCATAATACCGTTTCTCATATAATAAAACAATCCTCGGTCCTTGCTTTTCAGATACTGCCACAATTCCTTTTTCTTATCCAGATTCTCCTCTGTACCCGACCTGATTAAAAGCACGGAGGACACCGTCATAATAATCTCCAGATAATTGCGCATATACTGGTAGAGACGCTTATTCTTAAGAATTTCCGACTTTTTTGAGACAAGGTAGTCAATCATCAGCTTATTGACCTTCAGCTGCTGGTCGATACGCCCAATCATGACACTTTCATTGACCGACTGGTCTCCTCTTCCTATATAATAACGATAGAAGTTCACATCCAGATAATACATGTTTTTTACATAAGGAAGAGGCTCAAACACATAGAGATTATCCACATAAAAAGTATGCTCCGGCAGTTCAATCCCCGCCTCCTGCAAAAGCTTTGTACGGAAAATCACGGAATGCATCAGAATATAATGGCCTTTGGTAAAATGATGACAGTCCTTCCAGGTGAATAATTCTTCCTTAGGCAAAATATGCCGATAATGCATCACCTTCTTTTTCTTCTCGCCTTCCTTTTCATAGACAAAATTGCTGACCAGCATATCCAGCGCCGGCGCTCCGCCCGCAAGCTTGCGCAACGTATCCAGTATCTGCAGATAAGCCTCCTTCTTCACCCAGTCGTCACTGTCCACCACCTTAAAATATAAGCCTGTGGCATGGGCGATTCCTGCATTCACCGCAGAACCATGGCCGCCGTTTTCCTTATGAATCACCTTGACAATGG
>JAMOZS010000068.1 GCA_023667765.1 Roseburia sp.
CAATACGGTGATTGTAATGCGGCTATACACGCTTATAGAAATGTGTCGTTATTATTTTGAAATACGGAGGAGTAAAGCATGGCAAAACCAAGAAAGCAAACGTACACAATGGATATGTACCTGAGGAAAATGAAGGATAAGGATATCCGAAATGATGCGGAAGTGCAGAGATTGTTTGTGTGGACAAACGAGCAGGTAAACGAGCTCCTTTACACGGTTCTCAATGATGATTATGTGCCTCCTATTATTCTGGGAGAGGAGGCAAACACACAGCTTTGGATTACTGACGGGGGACAGAGAAGCGCCGCTTTTATGAAGTTTAAATACGGAAATTATAAAATAACGAAATCAATAGAGGCTTCTTTTATTCATTACAGAACCAAGGTAAGGGACGAAAACGGTAATATCGCAGTAGACAGAAACGGTAATATCATATGGGCCGATGTGGAGTTTGATATAAAAAACAGAACCTATGACGAATTTCCCGAGGAACTGAAGAAGAAATTCAATGAATACCAAATCGAGACGGTTATTCATGAAAATTGTGATATGAAGCGTATCTCCGAGCTGATAAAGCGTTACAATAACCATACGTCCATGAACACATCCCAGAAGGCATTTACCTATATTGATAATTATGCGAGAGAGGTTCGAAATATCCTGGACAGTAGCTTTTTTATGAATTGCGGCAGTTATACGTCCGGCGAAAGGGATAAGGGGATTCTGGAGAGAGTCGTGCTGGAATCCGTTATGTGTATGTTCCATTTGGAGGATTGGAAGAAGGAGGCAAAACAGATTGCAAAATATTTAAACAGTAATTCCAGCAAGGAGGAGTTTGAGAAGCTTAGAAGCAATATAGAAAGATTAAGTAAGGTCATGACAGAGGATGTGTCGAAGCTGTTTGACGCAAAGGATACGTTTTTGTGGTTCGCTTTATATGAGAGATTTTTAAGAAACGGATGGGAGGATACAAGGTTTATTGCCTTTTTGAGAGAGTTTTCGGTTTCCGGGGATTTGAGGAAAAAGGAAGTAAACGGTATGACTTATGAGGATTTGTGTATTAATAAAAAGACGGGAAGAACAAGGTCTACGAAGGATAAATATATCATAGCCCCCAAACTGGATTTACTGGAAACCTTGATGAGAGAATATATACAGGGGGAGGAAAACTTCGGGGAAGAAACGGATACGGAAAAGTTTATTGTAGACAATGTAGGAATTGACGCCCTTGCGCTCCATGAGGATATGGATTTTTACAGGGAAAACTTAAAAGACCTCGAGGAGAAGGCCATAAAAATCGAATCAAGGCTTCGGGAGGAAGAAAATCAGTTATCTTTGCTGGCAATGGTGGTATACTCTTATCAAAACGATGTAGATTTAGATGAATGGCTGATGGATTATGCGAAAAAGAATCATATGTATTTTACGGACCAGAAGAAAAATTATCTGCACATGGTAAATTCGTTAAGGAAATTCCAGGCAGAGCGATGAAAACGATATCCGTTGTTTAGAATTGAGATTGAATTGAATTCTGTAAAATATTGACAGCAGAAGAGAAAAAATATATCATATATTAAAATTATTCTACGTAAGGAGCAGCGATTATGGCACTGAGTAAAAAGCCTGTCACGGGCATGAAGGATATTATGCCGGAGGAAATGCAGATTAGGGATTATGTAATGAATGTCATTAAGGAGACCTATGGAAGCTTTGGCTTTACCTCCATTGAGACCCCCTGTGTGGAGAATATAGCGAATCTGAGCAGCAAGCAGGGCGGGGATAATGAAAAGCTGATTTTTAAGATTTTAAAGCGGGGCGAGAAGCTGAATGTGGAGAGCGCCGTCTCGGAGGAGGATGTTGTGGACAGCGGTCTGCGCTATGATTTGACGGTTCCGCTGGTGCGCTTTTACTCCAATCATGCCGCACAGCTGTCGTCTCCCTTCAAGGCATTGCAGATGGGTCATGTATGGAGGGCGGACAGGCCCCAGAGGGGACGTTACCGCCAGTTTATGCAGTGTGATATCGATATTCTTGGAGAGGCCTCCAATCTGGCGGAAATTGAACTGATACTTGCCACTACGACCACTATCGGAAGACTGGGTTTCAGAAACTTTCAGATTCGTATCAATGACAGAAGGATTCTGAAGGCGATGGCGGCATATGCAGGGTTTGCCGAGACAGAGTATGATAATGTATTCATAACGCTGGATAAGATGGATAAGATTGGTACGGACGGTGTCCTGGCAGAACTGATGGAGAAGGGCTATGGAGAGGAAGCAGTCTGCAGAAAATATCTGGAGCTGTTTCAGGATATCGAAAAAGCACAGGATAGGATTGCCTGTCTTTCAGAGAAACTGGGTGATGTCCTGGACAAGGAAGTCATGGCCTCCTTTACGGAAATTGTGGATAGTGTGAAGGCGACTAAGGCCGATACCTTTGAACTGATATTCGACCCTACGCTGGTGCGGGGAATGAGCTATTATACCGGTACGATTTTTGAGATTGCCATGCCGGAGTTTGGCGGCAGCTGTGGCGGAGGCGGCCGTTATGATAAGATGGTGGGAAAGTTTACGGGACATGAGGTGCCTGCCTGCGGCTTTTCCATAGGCTTTGAACGAATTGTGCTGCTTTTGATGGAGAGTGGCTTTAAAGTGCCTGCGGCCTCTGAGAAAACGGTTTATCTGATTGAAAAAGGAGTGGAGGGGCAGGAACTTTGCAGGGTTATTGCAAAGGCCCAGGAGGCCCGTAAGGAGGGAAAACAGGTATTGGTGGCCCGTATGAACAAGAACAAAAAGTTCCAGAAGGAACAGCTTCTGGCAGAAGGGTATGAGGAGTTTGTGGAATTTTATAAGAATCCGCTGAAAAATTAGGGTTTCTGTGCCTGAATTTTGTTTGTTGTTTATCCGGCGTCAGTTGGCCGAAAATAAATGGTACGGTACGCGAAGGAATCAATTCATGTGACGAAAACAAAGAGATAAAAATAGGAAGCGGGATTATTCCGAAGGAGAGACAATATGGTCTTTGGATTTCGGGATGATTCGGAATGGAGGAAGTAATGGCAGAATCAATGAAGGGTTTAAAGAGAACACATCGGTGCGGGCAGCTGAGCGCGGCAAATGAGGGCGAGACCGTAACCGTTATGGGCTGGGTGCAGAAGGCGCGTAATACCGGCGGTATCATTTTTGTGGATATGCGTGACAGAGAGGGCATTCTGCAGGTGATTTTCGAGGAAAGCTGCTGCGGAACAGAGAATTTTGAGAAGGCCGAGAAGCTCAGGAGTGAGTATGTGGTGGCGGTTACGGGACAGGTGACGAAACGTGCGGGAGCCGTCAACAAAAATCTGGCCACCGGTGAGATTGAGGTGCGGGCCGCACAGATAAGAATTCTGTCTGAGGCGTTGACACCACCGTTTCCCATCGAGGCGGATTCTAAGACGAAGGAGGAGCTTCGCTTAAAATACAGATATCTGGACTTACGCAGACCGGATATTCAGAGGAATTTGATTTTGCGCAGCAGGATTACAAACACTATCAGAAGCTTTTTAAGCGGCGAGGGTTTTGTGGAAATTGAGACGCCGATTCTGAATAAATCAACGCCTGAGGGGGCCAGGGATTATCTGGTGCCCAGCCGCGTGCATCCGGGCTGCTTTTATGCGCTGCCTCAGTCTCCTCAGATATTTAAGCAACTGTTAATGTGTTCAGGGTACGACAGGTATTTTCAGGTGGCGAGATGCTTTAGGGACGAGGACTTAAGAGCCGACAGGCAGCCCGAATTTACGCAGGTGGATTTGGAAATGTCCTTTGTCAGTCAGGAGGATGTAATGGATGCTACCGAGAGGATGGTGGCGAGTGTATGTAAGGAGGCTATTGGTCTGGAGGTCTCACTTCCCTTACCGCGTATGACCTGGCATGAGGCTATGAATCGTTTTGGCTCGGATAAGCCGGACACCCGTTTTGGCATGGAGCTTGTAGACGTTTCCGATGTGGTAAGAGGCTGTGGCTTTGGGGTGTTTGCCAATGCACTGGAAAACGGCGGCAGCGTGCGCGGGATAAATGTAAAGGGGCAGGCTGAAATGCCCAGAAAGAAGATTGACGCGCTGGTGGAGTTTGCCAAAGGTTATGGCGCAAAGGGGCTGGCCTATCTTTGCGTGATGCCCGACGGAAGTTACAAGTCCTCCTTTGCAAAGTTTATGACGGAGGAAGAGTTGAAGGCTCTGGCAACAGCCATGGAGGGAGAACCCGGAGACATGCTTCTTTTTGCGGCGGACAGGCTGAAAATCGTATGGGCCGTGCTGGGTGCGCTGCGCTGTGAAGTGGCAAGACTGCTGGGGCTTATAGATAATGATAAATTTCATTTCCTCTGGATCACGGAGTTCCCGCAGTTTGAGTGGAGCGATGAGGAGGAGCGGTTTGTGGCAATGCATCATCCCTTCACAATGCCCATGGAGGAGGATTTGCCTCTGCTGGAGACGAATCCCGGCGCAGTAAGAGCAAAGGCTTATGATATTGTATTAAATGGCGTGGAGCTGGGAGGCGGAAGCGAACGTATTTACCAAAGCGAGGTGCAGGAGAGGATGTTCAGGGCACTGGGCTTTACGGACGAGAAAGCGCGTGAACAGTTTGGATTTCTGCTGGATGCTTTCACCTATGGAGTTCCCCCTCACGCAGGGCTGGCCATTGGTTTGGATCGTTTTGTCATGTTGCTGGTAAGGGCGGAGAATATTCGAGAGGTGATTGCTTTCCCGAAGGTCAAGGATGCCTCCTGTCTGATGTCGGCATGCCCCGGTCCGGTGGATGAGGTTCAGCTTGCGGAATTATGTCTGGCGACTACGTTGGCAGAGGAGGATGGGAAATAAAGAGGTCTGTAATGAAAAGGTTGATGGTGTATTTAAAGGATTATAAAAAGGAGAGCGTTCTGGCGCCGTTGTTTAAGCTGTTGGAGGCCTTCTTTGAGCTGTTGGTTCCATTGGTTATGGCAAATATCATTGACCGGGGTATAGACCGGCAGGATACGGGATATGTTGTCAGGATGGGACTTTGCCTGGTAGCGCTGGCCGTTATCGGGCTGGCCTCATCAGTAACGGCGCAGTTTTTTGCGGCCAAGGCAGCGGTGGGTTTTTCTACCGGTCTGCGGGCCGCCCTTTTTGGACATATTCAGGATTTGAGCTTCACGAATATTGACCGGGCGGGGGCGTCTACCATGATTACCCGTATGACCAGTGATGTGAATCAGGTGCAGTCCGGTTTGAACATGGTGCTTCGATTGTTTCTGCGGTCACCGATTATTGTGTTTGGCGCTATGATTATGGCGTTCACCATTGACGTCAAGTGTGCGCTGGTGTTTGTAGTTGCCATACCGCTGCTGGCAATAGTAGTCTTTGGGATTATGCTTGTGACCATTCCTCTGTACAAGAAGGTGCAGGGCGGGCTGGACAGAGTGTTGGGCATCACCAGAGAGAATCTGACCGGTGTTCGCGTCATCAGAGCCTTTCATCAGGAGGAGCGGGAGCAGGAGCGTTTTAAGAAGGAGAATCAGACGCTGGCGTCCATGCAGATGTTTGTGGGAAAAATCAGCGCCTGTATGAATCCTGTCACTTACGTGATAGTCAATGGAGCCGTCATTGCGCTTATCTATACCGGAGCCCTTAAGGTGGATATGGGGCAGTTGACCCAGGGTGAGGTAGTGGCGATTTTGAATTATATGTCTCAGATACTGGTGGAGCTGGTAAAACTTGCCAATCTGATTATTTTAATGACCAAGGCCTTGGCCTGTGCAGAACGTGTGGCCGCAGTGTTCGATATTCAGGACGGAGCGTATTCGGACAGGGAATCTTTGGACGGGAGGCCTTTGGCTGGTGAGCCTTTGGACGGAGAGGCTTCGGTAAGGAGGGAGTTCGACGGGATAACGCATAGCGAAGATGCCGGCATAGAGAAGACGCCCTATCTGGAGTTTTCTCATGTCTTTCTGACCTATCAGGGAGCGGGGGAGCATACGTTGGAGGATGTTCATTTTACTGCAGAGAAAGGCGATACAATCGGCATTATCGGAGGTACGGGTTCAGGAAAAACTTCTCTGGTGAATCTTTTGCCGAATTTCTATCCGGTTACGGAGGGCGAGATACGGTTGGAAGGAAAACGACTGCAGGATTATGGGGAGAAGGAGCTGCGGAGCCGTATAGGGGTGGTGCCCCAGAAGGCAGTATTGTTTGCGGGTACCGTCCGCAGTAATTTGCTGTGGGGTAAGCCTGACGCTACTGACGAGGAGATGTGGCAGGCATTGGAGCTGGCTCAGGCCAGAGAAATCGTGGAGGGAAAGGACGGTAAGCTGGATGCCCGAATTGCTCAGAACGGCCGTAATTTGTCCGGTGGTCAGAGACAGCGTCTGACCATTGCAAGAGCGCTGGTTCGTAAGCCTGATATATTGATTCTGGACGACAGCGCGTCAGCTCTGGATTATGCCACAGACGCCGCACTCAGGATGGCGCTCAGGACATTACAGGATACCACGACCTTTATCGTATCTCAGAGAGCTTCCTCTATCCGTCATGCAGACAAGATTATCGTTCTGGATGACGGCAGGGTAGTGGGAATGGGAACTCATCAGGAGCTGATGGAGAGCTGCAGCGTATATCAGGAAATTTATTATTCCCAGTATCCGGAGGAAAAGCAGGCGGCGGGAGGTGACAGATAGCATGGAGAAGAAGGACACTTGGAAAAGAGTATTGCGGTATATTAAAAAATACAGGCTTCTGGTAATTCTTTCTCTGCTCCTGGCTGCAGTGACGGTAATACTCAGTCTTTACCTTCCCATTTTAACCGGTGACGCCGTGGATTTGATGATTGACAAGGGGCTGGTAGACATGCCGGGTATTCTGGAGATATTGAAGAAAATAGCGCTGGCGGTTATTGTGACGGCTGTTGCTCAGTGGGTAATGAATACTTGTAACAATTATATTACCTATCATGTAGTGAAGGATATCAGAGAGGATGCTTTTCGCAGAATCGAGGAGCTTCCGTTAAAGTATTTGGATGCGCATGCGTCCGGTGATTTGGTCAGTCGGGTGATTGCGGATGTGGATACCTTTGCGGACGGTTTGCTGATGGGCTTTACCCAGCTGTTTACCGGAGTGCTGACTATCGGGGGCACTTTGATTTTTATGCTGGTGACAAACATTCCGATTACGCTGGTGGTGGTATGTATTACACCGGTCTCCTTTTTGGTGGCCAGGTTTATCGCCACAAGAACGCATGATATGTTTCTGGAGCAGTCTAAGACCCGCGGAGAGCAGACGGCTCTGATTGAGGAGATGGTGGGGAATCAGAAGGTAGTGAAAACCTTTTCCCGGGAGGAGGCTGTAAAGGAACAGTTTGGAGAGATTAACGAAAGGCTGCAGAAATGCTCTCTGAAGGCTATTTTCTTTTCTTCGCTGACGAATCCCGGCACCCGATTCGTAAACAGTCTGGTATATGCAGGTGTGGGGATATTCGGGGCGTTCCTGGCCATACGCCGGGGTATCAGCGTAGGCCGTCTGTCCTGCTTTTTGAGCTATGCCAACCAGTATACAAAGCCCTTTAACGAAATTTCAGGGGTGATTACGGAGCTGCAGAATGCCTTTGTATGTGCAGCCCGTATTTTCGCACTGATTGACCAGGAGCCTCAGACGCCGGAGGACGCGGACGCGGTGGTATTAAGCAATGTCAGGGGCGAGGTGAGTCTGGAGCATGTATCTTTCCGATATGTGCCGGAAAAGGAGCTGATAAAGGACTTTTCCCTGCAGGTGAAGCCGGGTCAGAGAGTGGCGATTGTAGGTCCTACAGGCTGCGGAAAAACAACGATTATAAATTTGCTGATGCGTTTTTATGATGTAGACAGGGGCAGTATTTCCGTGGACGGAAGGGATATCCGACATTTGACCCGGGGAAGTCTGCGCACCAATTACGGTATGGTGCTGCAGGAGACCTGGCTGAGAGCGGGGACGATTTTGGACAATATCCGCATGGGCAGACCCGAGGCTTCGGAGGAGGAGATCATTGCCGCTGCTAAGGCTTCTCATGCCCACAGCTTTATCAAGCGGCTTCCTCAGGGGTATCGCACGTTCATTACTGAGGACGGAGGAAGTCTTTCCCAGGGACAGAAGCAGCTTTTATGTATTGCCCGGGTGATGCTTTGTCTGCCGCCTATGCTGATATTGGATGAGGCAACCTCCTCCATCGACACCCGCACGGAGCTGAAAATTCAGAATGCCTTCGCAAAGATGATGGAGGGAAGAACCAGCTTTATCGTGGCACACAGACTTTCCACGATAAGGGAGGCTGATGTGATATTGGTTATGAGGGACGGCAATATTATTGAGCAGGGCAGTCATGACAGTCTGCTGGCGCAGGGCGGCTTTTATGCGAAGCTTTACAACAGCCAGTTCGCCGGCTGAATGTAGGGGCTAAACAGGGAAATGTAACGGCAGAGCGCCTCTCGGCATAGGATAGATAGTAAAAAGTGCGGGAGGTATTTTATGGCGCTTATTGTTTTGGACGCCGGGCATGGAGGAGATAATCCGGGAGCCGTCTATAACGGCCGTCAGGAAAAGGATGATGTGCTGGCATTGACATTGGCGATAGGACAGATATTGGAAAGAAACGGTGTGGAGGTATACTATACCAGAACTACGGATATTTATGAATCGCCCTACCAAAAGGCACAGGAGGCTAATCAGGTGGGCGCCGATTATTTTGTATCCATTCATCGCAATGCCAGTCCCTATCCCAACCAGTATTCCGGTGTGGAGAGTCTGGTATATAACAGGTATGGAGCGGCAGCCAGAATGGCGAACAATATCAATGTGCAGCTGGAGCAGGTGGGATTTCTCAATCAGGGAGTAAATGAAAGGCAGAATCTGGTGGTATTGAATCGTACGCAGATGCCCGCTGTGCTGGTGGAAGTGGGTTTTATCAATACGGATGCGGATAATCGGCTGTTTGACGAGCGCTTTGATGATATTGCTCAGGCTATTGCGGATGGGATACTGCAGACGCTGTAGACAGAGCATATAAGAGCATACGATAAGAACAGTTTTCCTTTGGAACGGGATAGCGGGAGGGGCGGATTACGCCCCTCTGTTTCTATATAGTCGTTGCTTGACGCAGAGAGTTCGGTTCACTATAATAAGAAAAATGGCCGGGAGGTTCGGAGGATATGTACAAATTACTGATTATAGAGGATGACAGGGGCATTACGGAGGGCATTATCAGACAGGCGGGGGCATGGGATATGGAAGCGAAGGGAATCGAGAACTTTCATAATGTGCTGGCGGAGTTTTCCCATTATAATCCGCATCTGGTTCTGATGGATATTTCTCTTCCCTTTTATAATGGTTATCATTGGTGTAATGAAATCCGCAGGCTGTCCAAGGTTCCCATTATATTTATTTCCTCGGTGGCGGATAACATGAATATCGTGATGGCTATGAATATGGGAGCGGATGATTTTATTGCCAAGCCCTTTGACGGGAATGTACTGATTGCCAAGATACAGGCGCTCTTAAGGCGCACTTATGCCTTTAATGCCGGGGTGACGATACTGGAGCACCGGGGCGCTCTGCTGAATACCGCCGACGGAACCTTTGTCTATGAGGGAGAGGAGATTGCACTGTCCAAGAATGAATATCGGATTCTTTATGTGCTGATGACCAATAAGGGAAAGGTGGTCAGCAGGGAGAAGCTGATGGAGGCTTTGTGGCAGACGGATTCCTTTGTGGATGAAAATACCCTGACTGTCAATGTGGGCCGGCTCAGAAAAAAGCTGGAGGCAGCAGGGCTAATGAATTTTATTGAGACGAAATTCGGAATGGGTTATCTGATTTCCCAGCCTGAAATGGAGTAAAAAATGCGTATATGGATTATTTATTTAAAACAGAAGTATCAGGCGGCTCTGCTGCTTTTGCTGTGTATGGCAATTTTTGCGTATTCATTTGCCATGTACGGTTTGCCCATGGAAGCGGTCTGGTATCCTGCGCTGCTGTGTGCAGGGGTCTTGGGGATGGCTATGGCAGTTGACTATGTCCGGTGGCGGCGAAAACATAAGGAGCTTGTGAGGCTGCAATCTCTGCCGGATACCTTGCAGGAGGAGCTTGGTCGATATCAGAGTCAGGAGGATGAGGATTATCGGGCGCTGATATCGCTTTTGCTTTCCCGGGAGCAGACAGCCTGTCGGGAATATGATACTGCTATGTCGGATATGATGGATTATTATACTACATGGGTGCATCAGATTAAAACGCCGATTGCCTCTATGCGACTGACGCTGCAGGATGAGGACAGCGCCTGCTCCAGAAGGCTGTCGGAGGACTTATTTCGAATTGAGCAGTATGTGAATATGGTGTTGGCATATCTGAGGCTGGGGTCTTTGTCAACAGATTATGTATTTAAAAAATATGCGCTGGATGATATTATCAGGCAGGCGCTGCGGAAGTTTGCGGGGCAGTTTATCGGGGAGGGAATCAAGCTGGAATTTACTCCCTCCGGCAAATGGGTTGTCACTGACGAAAAATGGCTTTCCTTTGTGATAGAGCAGCTGCTGTCCAATGCGTTAAAGTATACCAGGACAGGCAGCGTTTGTATTATGATGGAGGAGCCGGATGTTCTGTGTATTCGGGACACGGGTATCGGTATTGCGCCGGAGGATTTGCCGCGTATTTTTGAGAGAGGTTATACCGGCTATAACGGCCGGAGAGACAAAAAGGCAAGCGGTCTTGGATTATATCTGTGCCAGCGGGTCTGTAAGGCATTGGGACATGAAATTCGGATAGAATCCGTTCTGGATTCCGGAACTACGGTGCGGCTGCGGCTGGAGGAGGGGCAGAGCGCGAAACTGTGACAAAATTGATACAGCCTTTACTTATCTGAATAAGGAAACGGAATTGTTTAAGGGAATACCAATTCTGGAAAAAAGGATAATGCGGCTCCTTTATTTGATTGGGGAAAATATGAAAAAGCTGGGTGGATTGTAATGCCAGTGTCTGTCCGGGCACACCATTCTTTTGTAGATGACATCCATATGGGAAGGTTTGGGGATTTATTGCAGGAATATCTGGATGGATTTTGAAACGAGTGACCGGAGCAGGTAAAAAATCTTGCAAAACGGAAGAAACAAGGATATCATATCAAAGAAAGGTATTTGATTTTTTCTTGTCATTATGTATGTACTTTATATAGAGTAGAAAGGGTGAATTGTCTTGGTGGAATATAGGAAGGCTGACAGGGCAGATATAGAAGCATTAACGGAAATGCGGCTGAAATATATCAGGGCAGATATGGGTGTCAGCATAGAAGATGAAGTTTCTTTGAAAGAGAAAATCCCCCTGTATTTTGAACTGCATTTAGACCGGGACATATTTGCTTTTGTCGCAAAAGATGAGGGTATCATGGTAGCTACAGCATTGCTGCTTATTATTGAGAAACCATCGAATCCCCATTTTATAAATGGAAAGGTTGGAAATGTGTTGAGTGTCTATACGCTTGAAGGCTACAGACATCAGGGGATATCCACCAGGCTAATGCAGGAAATTATTTTATTTTCAAAAGAAAAGAATCTGGATTTTATCGAATTGAGTGCAACAGCACAAGGATATCCATTATATAAGAAATTGGGATTTGAAGAATATCACACACTGTATGTACCTATGAGATTTAATTTGTAATATAGAAACTCGCTTAAATACGCAAACAAAGATTGAAATGTTGCGAGTTCTGTTTTCACATTTTAATATTGATTATCAGGATTTGTTATTTAAAATGGATGGAGATGAAAATTAATTACAGGATATTTCAAATCAAATAAACTCCCGTTTCGGAATTGTGTACTCACTAAAAATGAACTTATAAAGATACATTTCTGATGTATAAAAACACATTCAAACTTTATAAAGATAAATCGGAAGTTCTCAATGAATCCATATATCTATTTCACTCTCGGAGGGCGGCTCAAATAAACCAATAAATTTTGCCATAAGATTTTTGTCAATGATATAGGCTGAAATCTCTCCCTTTAAAACCAATTCATTCCTATGAGCGATTCGCTCTTTCCAAACCTTATCACTGATATCAATGTAATAAAATTCACACTCAATATCCCGAGCTGTGTAAAACGTTCTTGCTACAGAACGCCTACATCTTGACCAAAAGCCCCAATCCAAAATTACACTCATTCCGCTTTTGATAATCTCAACGGATTTTTGCAAAAAATAATTTTGTATTTTTTCTGCGTATTCGTCATGTTTATCTCCAGCATAAGGACCAAAAATAGCAAGCATTATCTCGTCAACAGACAACAAAACTGCCCTGTTTTCCGCACGTAAACGCTCAGCGTATGTACTTTTACCACAACAGATTTTACCGCATATAAGAAATGCCTTTGCCAAAATACATTCACCTCCAAAAGTTTCGATTGGTTATTCACAAAATCTAAGGAATTTAGTAACTGTTATAATTTATTATCAGAAATTGCTCTAACTCTCCTTTTCTTTTATCTACATTGTAACTGATTATAGTATAGCACTTTTTGTATACGGAATAAAGAAAATAATAAACGCATTTTAATCAGTTCTTTTCACCTGATTTATATTATGTTATAATGTTTTATGTGATTTTGTTTCCCTTATCAGGGTTTGTAATACCCTATGGGAAGATATAATAAAGCCATTTGAAAAATGGCTTTGGGAAACGATAAGGGAAAGTTCACTTGCGGTAAATTAGGGTTTTTAAGGG
>JAMOZS010000069.1 GCA_023667765.1 Roseburia sp.
GTGCAGGGAGGGAATCGTCCTGCGGGAGGCCAGCCCCAGAGCGGCCAGCGTCCCATGCAGGGAGGCAGACGTCCTGTAGATACGGCGAGACCCGTTCGCAGCCAGGAGGGCTCTCAGGGCGGTAATGCCCAGAGTCCGGGCTGGAAATCCAGAAACTTTATGGATGAGGATGACGAGTTTGAATTTGAATTTCTTAACAAATGGGGCGACGATGAATCATGATGAGGCAGCGCCGTCTGTGAGAAAGGAGCTTTTGTCCGTTTGGGAATACGGACGGAAGCTCTTTTCGGCATTTCTGGAATCGGATTTTAAACTTTTCGTAAAAATAATATTAAAAAACGGATATGCTATTGAAAAAATACTTTGTTGTGCTAATATGTATATAACAATCAGCGGAGGGAGGCGGCAGCATGATAATTGAGATTGATTTTAACAGCGACGAGGCATTGTATTTACAGCTGCGCAATCAGATTATCATGGGAATCGCTACCGCACAGTTTCATGAGGGCGATTCCCTGCCCAGTGTGCGTCAGCTGGCAGAGACCATCGGCATCAATATGCATACTGTAAATAAGGCATATACCGTTCTGAAGCAGGAGGGATATGTTAAGGTGGACAGGCGAAAGGGCGCCGTTATTTCTCTGGATGCAGACCGTATTCATGCGTTGGAGGAGATAAGACGGGAGCTGCAGGTGTTGTTGGCAAAGAGCAGCTGTAACAATATATCCAGAGAAGAGATTCATGCGCTGATTGACGAGATTTATGAAGATTATGGAGGGCTTGACTGATGCAGTCGCAGTTTACGGATAAGGCCAGAGAAGCGCTTTCTCTGGCGGCAAAATGTTCCAAGGGTCTGAAACAGGGGTATATCGGGACGGAGCATATTTTAGTGGGTTTGATTAAGGAAGGAACCGGGGTTGCGGCAAAGGTGCTGACTGACAACGGAGTGGAAGCCGGCAGGGTCATGGAGATGATACGGGAATTGATTGCCTTTGAGAACGGCGCTCCGGTGAAGGAGAGAGAGGGCTATTCCCCCAGGGCCAGAAAGATTCTGGAGGAATCCCACAGACAGGCGGAACGATTCGGACAGAGCCAGACGGGAACGGAGCATTTACTCCTGGCGTTGATTAAGGAAGGAGAAAATGTGGCTGTCCGCCTTCTGAATACGGTTGGCATCAATATACAGAAAATTTATGCGGATACTCTGGTGGCAATCGGCCAGGACGGGAATTTGTATAAGGAGGATTTGGGGCGCAGAAATAACGGTAAAAGCAAGACCAGTACGCTGGAACAGTACAGCAGGGATTTAACTGCCCTGGCGAGGGAGGGAAAGCTTGACCCGGTAATCGGGCGGGAGGATGAAATAAGGCGTGTCATTCAGATATTGAGCCGACGCACCAAGAATAATCCCTGCCTGATTGGGGAACCCGGCGTAGGTAAGACCGCTGTAGTAGAGGGACTGGCATTGCGTATTGCCAGCGGACAGGTACCCTTAACAGAGCAGAATAAGAGGGTTATGACGCTTGATTTGTCGGGTATGGTAGCGGGCAGTAAGTACCGGGGAGAGTTTGAGGAGCGCATTAAGAAGGTTATCAAGGAGGTTATTCAGGACGGAAATGTAATTTTATTTTTGGATGAGCTGCATACGATTATCGGCGCAGGAGGCGCAGAGGGCGCTATCGATGCTTCCAATATATTGAAGCCCTCGCTGGCCCGGGGAGAAATTCAGTTAATCGGAGCTACCACAATAGCGGAGTATCGCAAATATATCGAGAAGGACGCCGCACTGGAGCGCAGATTTCAGCCGGTGAGCGTTGAGGAGCCCTCTGAGGAGGAAGCCGTGCGCATTTTGGAGGGTATTAAGTCCAAGTATGAGGAGCATCATCAGGTAAATATTACCAGTGAAGCGGTAGAGGCGGCAGTAAGACTGTCGGGTCGTTATATTAATGACCGTAATCTGCCGGATAAGGCCATTGATTTGATTGATGAGGCAGCAGCCAGCGCAAGACTGCGCTCCATGGATATGCCGGATAAGCAGAAGGAGCTGCTGGAGCAGATTAAAAAGATGGATAAGCAGATTGAGCGCTCTATTCGTATGGAAGCCTTTGCTCAGGCGGCTGAGATAAAGAGGAATCAGGATGAGCTTGTAAAAAAATATGACAGGCTGCAAAAGCGCAGAGAGAGTAAGGAAAGTGGAAAGGCCTACAGTATCGGCGAGAATGAAATCGCTGAAGTAGTAGCTATGTGGACTAAGATACCGGTACAGAAGCTGGCGGAGAAGGAGAGCGAGCGTCTACTTAAGCTGGAGAGTATTCTTCACAAGCGGGTTATCGGTCAGCAGGAGGCTGTGAGCGCTGTGGCGAAAGCCATGCGCCGTGGACGGGTGGGCCTGAAGGACCCTAATCGGCCGATTGGCTCCTTCCTGTTTTTGGGTCCTACCGGTGTGGGAAAGACTGAACTTAGCAAGGCACTGGCAGAAGCTATGTTTGGCTCTGAGGAAGCCATTATACGGGTAGATATGTCCGAGTACATGGAGGGTCATTCGGTTTCCAAGATGATAGGCTCGCCTCCGGGTTATGTAGGCTTTGAGGAGGGGGGGCAGCTTTCGGAAAAGGTGCGTCGCAATCCGTATTCGGTAGTGCTTTTCGACGAAATTGAAAAGGCTCATCCGGATGTGTTTAATATTTTGCTGCAGGTGTTGGACGACGGACATATTACGGATTCCAAGGGCAGAAAGGTAAGCTTTAAGAATACCATTCTGATTATGACCTCCAATGCGGGAGCACAGAGAATTGTGGATCCCAAGAATCTGGGCTTTGCCACTGACAGTAGTGAAAAGCGGGATTATGAGAGGATGAAAAACGGCGTTATGGAGGAGGTGAAGAAGAGCTTCAAGCCGGAATTTATCAATCGTATTGATGATATTATCGTATTCCATCAGCTCAACGAGGAGAATATGAAGAGTATTGTGAATCTTCTGGCCTCCAATCTCTATAAGCGCTGCGAAAGCCAGATGGATATCCGATTGAGCCTGACGCCTGCGCTGAAGGAGCATCTGGTTAAGAAATATGCGGACCAGAAGATGGGAGCAAGACCCTTAAGGAGAGCGCTGCAGTCGGTAGTGGAGGACGCTCTGGCAGAAGAAATTCTGCAGAAGAAGATATTGCCGGGAGATATGGTCTCGGCCGGTTATAAAAATGATAAGGTAGTGTTTTCCAAAAGATGAGCCAAAAATAAAAAAATCTGTAGAAAATCGACGAAATTTATATTATACTGTAGCTACAAACAATCAGGAGGATGTACAGATGGCAGTAGTAGAAGAGTTGCTTCGCAGCGAGGCGGATGGTACAATCAGTTTCGGTAATCACAAGCTGGCGCATAAATCGAAGGTTGAGGATTACCGGCATGCAGGAGATCTTTTGAAGGTAAAGACGTACAAGGATATCACAAAGCTTGAAAAGAACGGTATGTTTTTATATGAGTCTGTTCCCGGCACCAGTGTTCTGGAGTTTAGAGAGACTGCAGAGGGAGTGGAATTTGTGGTAGAAGCGGACGAGGATGTGCAGATTACATTAGGGCTTATGGATGAAACGGAGTATGAGGTTTTTGTGAGCGGTAAGAGCACCGGTATTATGAAAACCGGCCTTAGCGGTAAGCTGAGTTTGAGCGTGGAGCTTGAGGCTGCCGGCGAGGTGGAGGTTAAGATTGTAAAGGCTTAAACAGGCCGGGGTAAACAGAGTATAAAAGTTCGGATGTTGGGACGGGCATCCGAACTTTTTATATCAGAGGATTTGGAGAACAGGTATGGCGAAAAGCAACAGGACGACAATCTTTTATTGTCAGAATTGTGGTTATGAATCTTCCAAATGGATGGGACAGTGTCCGGGCTGCCGTCAGTGGAATACTTTTGTGGAGGAGACTGTTAAAAAGGCGGATAGTAAAAGCTCGGGCTCCGCTCGCACAGGAAGTGCGAACGGCCCTTTTGTGCTGCCTGAGATTGTGATTCGCAGAGAAGATAAGCTGCTCACCGGAATCGCAGAACTGGACAGGGTCATGGGAGGCGGCATTGTGCAGGGCTCTCTGACGCTGGTAGGAGGCGACCCGGGTATCGGGAAGTCTACGCTGCTTTTGCAGGTATGCAGGAAAATATCGGGAGAGGGACATAAGGTGTTATATATTTCGGGAGAGGAATCCCAGGTGCAGATTAAGATGCGGGCGGACAGGCTGGGATGCTTTACCGAAAATATGCTGCTTCTGTGTGAGATTGATTTGGATATCATTGCGGAAACTATTCGACAGGAAAAGCCCGAGGTAGTCGTGATTGATTCGATACAGACCATGTATAACAGCACGCTTTCCGCCGCACCGGGCAGCGTGTCTCAGATTCGGGAGACGACGGCTGTCCTGCTGCAGTTGGCGAAGGGATTGTCGGTATCGGTGTTTATTGTGGGCCATGTGACTAAGGAGGGAACCGTGGCGGGCCCTCGTGTGCTGGAGCATATGGTGGATACAGTGCTTTATTTTGAAGGGGACAGACATGCCTCCTATCGGATTCTGCGAGGGGTGAAGAATCGCTTCGGCTCAACAAACGAGATAGGGGTGTTTGAAATGCGGGAGCAGGGTCTTATGGAGGTGGAGAATCCTTCGGAATATATGCTAAACGGCAGGCCGGAGAATGCCAGTGGCTCGGTGGTGGCCTGTTCGCTGGAAGGAACCCGTCCTCTGCTGATAGAAATACAGGCTCTGGTTTGTCACAGTAATTTCGGCATTCCCCGCAGACAGACCACAGGTACGGATTTTAACCGGGTGAATCTTTTGATGGCGGTGTTGGAGAAGCGCTCCGGTATTCAGCTTTCGGGATGTGACGCTTATGTAAATATTACGGGGGGAATGAAGATACAGGAGCCGGCCATTGATTTGGGCATTGTCCTTGCGATAGTATCCAGCTTCCGCAATCAGGTGCTGGATTCTAAGCTGATTGCCTTCGGTGAGGTGGGGCTGAGTGGAGAGGTAAGAGCTGTAAGTATGGCGGTTCAAAGAGTGGCAGAGGCTCAGAAGCTTGGTTTTGAGGTTTGTATTCTGCCTTATGTATGCGCCCGGGAATGTAAGGATTTTGATAAAATCAAGATTGTGGGAGTAAAAACCATACAGGATGCCATAGATTACTGTGTCTGAGAAGAAACGCGTTCTCGCAGACGAAGCAAATCCACATAATCCAGCAGGGAGCGGATGCCTTTGGGGGAAAGCTCCAGCGTTGTATTTACCAAATCACCCACCGTATAGTTACGGGTAATCGGACGATTCAGTCTTTCGGGGCTGTAGCGGTGAGGAGTACGGCCCAACAGATAATCTGTGGTCACACCAAAAAAATCTGCCAGACGGCAGAGCGTATCCAAATCAGGGCAATGAATGTTCTGTTCATAATTGGAGATAGTGCCTATGGACAGGTTCAGATAGGACGCCAGTTCTTTTTGATAGAGTCCTTTTTCCTGACGCAGCTGAGTAAGCCTTTGACCGATATCCATGGAACCACCTCCTTTCCCGAATCATCAAATTACGTTTCCTAAAATGTATTTTAATAAGTTTTAATAAATAAGGAATAGAATTTTAGCGAACCAATAAAAAATGGGAAAAATACCATAATATTTTAAGGTTTATAAAATAAAAAGCATATGACAATAGACATAGGAATGATATTTTGTTACCGGTCACGGCATGGTATCGGGAGTAAAAACCATACAGGATGCAGCAGATTACTGCTGCCGGGAAGAAACGCTTTCGCGCAGATGAAGTAAATCCACATAATCCAGCAGAGAGCGGATGCCTTTGGGAGAAAGTTCCAAGGTTGTATTTACCAAATCACCTACCGTATAGTCCCGGGTAATCGGGTGATTGAGTCTTTCGGGGCTGTAACGGTGAGGGGTACGTCCCAACAGATAATCGGTGGTCACGCCGAAATAGTCCGCCAAATGGCAGAGCGTATCTAAATCAGGACAATGAATGCCCTGTTCGTAATTAGAGATAGTGCCTATGGAAAGATTCAGATAGGACGCCAGTTCTTTTTGATAGAGTCCTTTTTCCTGACGAAGTTGAGTAAGCCTCTGGCCGATATCCATGGAACCGTCTCCTTTCCCGAATCATCAAATTACTTTTTCTAAAATGCATTTTAATGAGTTTTAATAAATAAGGAATAGAATTTTATGGAAAGAATAAAATTTGGTATAAACAAAAGAATAATTTAGTATATATAAAATTATTGAAAGTTATTCCTATCTTGTGGGACGGAAGTCTGTGATGGGTATGCAAGGCGTAAGTTCGGGCTTTTGCCGAGTTGATAATAGCTTATTTTGTGCGTAACAGGCTGAATAAAACGGAAGGCGCAGGAATATACTAAGGATAAAAAATCAGAGAGGAATCAATTATTTATGAAAGCTGAAACTTATCCCTTTGTGGCAAAACCTCTTCCCTATGAATATTATGCGCTGGCTCCTGTTCTCAGCATGGAGACCCTGACTTATCATCATGACAAGCATTATAAGACTTATGTGGATAATTTGAATGCAGCCCTTTCGGACTATCCGGAATTGCAGAGAATGAGCTTAAAGGAATTGCTGATTCATCTGGATGAATTACCGGCGGCGGTACGTACCGCAGTACGAAATAATGGCGGTGGCGTATATAATCATGAATTGTATTTTGACAGTATGAGGGCCATTAATGACCAGAACACAGGCAATTCTTCCCAAAATAGCCGGAGTGTGGATGCGCAGGAGACAGGCGGCGAGGGCCGGGATAAACAAGGGCCGACAGGAATGAATTCCAGGTACAGTGGAGACAATCTCTATGCTGCGGAGCCTGCGGGTCCTCTGGCGGATGCCATTAACCGGGACTTTGGAAGCTATAAAAACTGGAAGGATAAGATGAAGGAGGCAGGTATAACGAAATTTGGCTCCGGGTGGGCATGGCTTTTGACAGATGCGGACGGCAGATTATCTATCGTGCAGACGGCGAATCAGGATGTGCCGGATTTGGCGGCTTATACTCCCGTTTTTCTGGTGGATGTTTGGGAGCATGCCTATTATTTACAGTATCAGAATCGCAGGGCCGATTATTTGGATGGCTGGTTTAGCCTGATTAACTGGCGCAAGGCTCAGAAGCGTTATGAGGAGCGTGAAATGCAGAATTCGTAGACTATGGATTTTCTGTCAGAGTTGTGTTATGGTAAAGAGTGGAAGAAGAAATATCTTTCACTCTTTTTTCGGCAGTTTATGACAGGCAGGAAATAGATTTGTGAGGAGGACTATTATGGCAAATTGGCTTGATAATGCAATTTTTTATGAGATTTATCCCCAGTCCTTTCAGGATAGCAATGGGGACGGCGTCGGTGATTTTCGGGGAATTATCAAAAGGCTGGATTATATTAAGGAATTAGGCTGTAATGCGATTTGGATAAACCCCTGCTTTCAGTCTCCTTTTGGGGATGCGGGCTATGATGTGTCGGATTATTATACGGCAGCCCCCAGATATGGCACGAATGAGGATTTAAAGCAGCTCTTTGAGGAGGCGCACAGGCGCAGTATGCATGTGCTTCTCGATTTAGTGCCGGGACATACCTCTGTAGAGCACAAATGGTTTCTGGAGTCTATGAGGCCGGACAAAAATGCATTTACGGACCGATATATCTGGACGGACAGTATCTGGGAGACGCCGGAGGGGATGGGATGTATCAGAGGAATTTCCGACAGGGACGGTTCCTGCATTGTAAACTTTTTTTCGCATCAGCCGGCGTTGAATTATGGTTATTATAAAAAGACTCGTCCCTGGCAGCAGTCTCCTGACGAGGAGGGGCCTAAGGCAACACTGGAAGAGATGAAAAATGTCATGCGTTTCTGGCTGGGAATGGGTTGTGACGGTTTCAGAGTGGACATGGCAGGTTCTCTGGTAAAAAATGATGAGGAGGGAAAGGGTACCATTGCGCTCTGGCAGAATGTCCGGGCTTTTTTGGACAGAGAGTTTCCGGACGCAGCTTTGGTCTCCGAGTGGGGAGAGCCGGATAAATCCCTGCAGGGCGGTTTCCATATGGATTTTCTGCTGCATTTCGGCCCGTCTCACTATAATGATTTGTTTCGATGTGAAGAGCCTTTTTTCTCCGGCCGTGGAAAAGGAGATGCGTCCGCTTTTGTGGAGAAATATCAGGAGAATTATCTGAAATCCGAGAGAAAAGGGCTTATTTGTATTCCCTCGGGCAATCATGATATGGACAGATTAGCAAGAAGTCTCCACGGAAAAGAATTAAAGGTAGCTTTTGCATTTCTGTTGTCCATGCCGGGTGCGCCGTTTATCTATTATGGGGATGAGATTGGTATGCGGTATGTGGAAGGACTTGCTTCTGTGGAGGGCGGTTATAACCGGACGGGTTCCCGCTCGCCGATGCAATGGGATTCAACGCCCAATGGGGGGTTCAGTGCGGCCGCAAAGGAAAAGCTTTATATCAGACAGGATGAGGCGGCAGACAGGCCTACGGCAGAAATCCAGATGAAAACGCCGGATTCTCTGTATCATGAGATAAAGAGACTGATTCAGGTCAGGCAGGAGCATGGGGCCTTGCAAAGCAAGGGGGAAATTGCCTTCGTATATGTTAAAGAGAAAGAGTATCCTCTGGCTTATCTGAGGAGGGAGGGAAAGGAGAGTATTTTGGTGGTTATCAATCCGGCCGAGAGGGAGGAAAGCTTTGCATGCAGGTATGAGCCGGAAGAGATCTTATATAGTCTGGGCGGTGAAATCCGCTTTCAGGGCGGCAGGGTAACGGTGCCGGGAGGAAGCGCCTTTTTCGTGAAGGTGAAAGACTGAAAGACGGATTGCGGCAGGAACGGAGAAGGAAAATGAATCAGCGCAATTATCAGAAGGAACTGGAAAAAATCTTACAGGGGATAGAGACTCCGCCGAACTTGTTTCTGCATAGCTGCTGCGCTCCCTGCAGCAGCTATGTGCTGGAGTATCTGTGTCCTTGCTTTCGGATTACCGTTTTTTATTTTAATCCGAATATCTCCTCCGATGAGGAGTATCGGCGCCGGGCGGCGGAGCAGAAGCGGCTGATTGCCGCTTATAATAAAGAAAAAAGAGGGTATCCGATTGCCGTTGTGGAGGGTGATTATCAACCGGCTGATTTTTATACGGCAGTAAAAGGATATGAGCATTTAGGGGAAGGGAGCGAGAGATGCTTTCGCTGCTTTGATTTAAGACTGCGGGAGACGGCGTTTCAGGCGCAGAAGGCCGGCAGCGATTACTTTGGTACGACATTGACAATCAGCCCCCTAAAAAACGCCGTGAAATTAAATGAAATCGGAGAGGCCCTTTCCCGGGAAGCCGGTGTAAGATGGCTTCCTTCTGACTTTAAGAAAAGAAACGGTTTCAAGCGTTCCACAGAGCTTTCCGCCGAATATGGACTTTACCGTCAGAATTATTGCGGCTGCAGCTTTTCTAAGGAAGAGCGGATGAAAGCCGCCCTTCCTTAGAACTTCCGGCGGTGTACACGGATTCGCAGAGGAATTTGCCGCTTTGCGGCGCAAATCCGGTTAGGGAAACGTATTTATCAGCGTTTCCCTAAAACAGATAACGGAAATAAAAGGGATAAATAACGGATAAAATATTGCAATTTACGGCTCGCTGTGTTATGCTTAAAACAAAAAGCCGGAAAATGGCGACTGCCGGAGGTGGGGCAATGACTGTTGAGGAAATGCGGGAGGAAAAGAAAAAAAGAGGTTATTCCTATGGTATGATTGCGGATTTGGCGGGAATACCGGTAAGCACGGTCCAAAAGATTTTCACAGGCGTTACGGATGCTCCCAGATATGATACGCTGCAGGCTTTGGAGCGCGTGTTTCGGGGAAGTCCCTTCTGCCTGAGAGAGGAGGCGGCTTATGAGAGGGCGGCAGAGGAAGCGTCAGGATATACTTTGAGGGATTATTATGAGCTGCCCGAAGAACGCAGGGTGGAGTTGATTGACGGAGAGTTTTATGATATGTCCGCACCGTCGCTGATACATCAGGATGTGGGCGGGGAGCTATACCGGCAGATTTCTAATTTTATCAGACAAAATCAGGGAGATTGTAAGGTGTTTCTTTCGCCTGTGGATGTGCAGCTCGACCGGGATGACAGGACGATGCTGGAGCCGGATTTGGTTCTTCTGTGCGACAGAAGCAAGATTATCAGGCGCTGTGTCTATGGCGCACCGGATTTTGTGGTGGAAATCCTGTCTCCGGATTCCAAGAGGAGAGATGCTATTATCAAGTTGAGGAAATATCAGGAGGCCGGGGTGCGGGAATATTGGATGATTGACCCGGATAAGCTGCGGCTGATTATTTATCGCTTTGAAGAAGACGAGACGCCTGTCTGTATTCAGAACCTGGAGGGAAGGGTTGATTTGGGGATTTTTCACGGGCGGCTGCAGATTGATTTGGATATGCTGCGGGAGATTGTCCTTGAGATAAACGAATTGGATGAGGTAAACAATTCCCGGGAATAAAATTATATTGCCGTAATACTTGTGCAAATTGCAAAATTAAGTTATAGTTAGGGAAACGCTGAGAAAAGTGTTTCCCGCACCGGATTTGCGCCGCAAAGCGGCAAATGAAGTCGGAAAGTAATCGGCGAGAGGCAGGGAAAGGATAAATTTGAGATGAAGAAAATTTTGGATTTGCTGACAGAGGAAATGGAGAAGGCTTTTGAGGCGGCAGGATATGACAAAGGTCTGGGAAAGGTGGGGATTTCCAATCGCCCCGATTTGTGTGAGTACCAGTGCAACGGTGCGATGGCGGGAGCAAAGCAGTATAAAAAGGCGCCGGTTATGATAGCGAATGAGGTGGCAGAGAAGCTGGCGGACAGCGAGGTGTTTGACGAAGCGATAGCCGTGGCGCCGGGCTTTTTGAATTTAAAGGTTAAGACGGCTTTTTTGGAAAAGTATCTGAAGGAAATGCAGGCGTCCCCTAAATTCGGTCTGGAAGAGCCTCAAAAGCCCCAGAAGATTATCATTGATTACGGCGGAGCAAATGTGGCAAAGCCATTGCATGTAGGACATTTGCGTTCTGCCGTTATCGGTGAGAGCATTAAGCGCATCTGTCGTTATGCGGGCCATGAGGTCATTGGAGATGTGCATCTGGGGGACTGGGGTCTCCAGATGGGACTTGTGATTACGGGCATACAGGAGCGTAAGCCGGATTTGGTTTATTTTGACGACAGCTTCACCGGAGAGTATCCCCAGGAGGCTCCCTTTACAATCGCCGAGCTGGAGGAGATTTATCCTGCCGCCAGCGCAAGGTCCAAGGAGGAGCCTGCCTATAAGGCAAAGGCTATGGAGGCTACCTATAAGCTGCAGAATGGGGTGAGGGGCTATCGGGCGCTCTGGCAACATATCCTGAATGTATCCGTGGCCGACCTGAAGAAAAATTATAGCAGCTTGAATGTGGAATTTGATTTGTGGAAGGGCGAGAGCGATGTACACGCTTTGATTCCCAATATGGTTCAGTATATGAAGGAGAAGGGCTATGCCTATATCAGCGACGGCGCTCTGGTAGTGGATGTGAAGGAGGAAACTGACGCCAAGGAGATGCCGCCCTGTATGATACTAAAATCGGATGGGGCATCTCTGTATAACACTACGGATTTGGCTACGATTATGGAGCGTATGGAGCTGTACCATCCGGATAAAATGATTTATGTGACGGATAAGCGTCAGGATTTATATTTTGAACAGATATTCCGCTGCGCCAGAAAGACGAAGCTGGTGACGCCGGAAACAGAACTTATCTGGCTTGGCTTTGGCACGGTGAACGGTAAGGACGGAAAGCCCTTTAAGACCAGGGATGGCGGCGTTATGCGCCTGGAGGCTCTCATTAGCGATACCAGAGATGAAATGTATCGAAAGATAATGGAGGGGCGGGATATGCCCGGGGAGGAGGCCGGAAAGATAGCGGACCAGGTGGCGGTCTCCGCGCTTTTGTACGGCGATTTATCGAATCAGGCCTCTAAGGATTATATTTTCGATATGGACCGCTTTACCTCTTTTG
>JAMOZS010000006.1 GCA_023667765.1 Roseburia sp.
TGAGGGTTCATAAAGAAAAATAGGGAAAGTGCCAACGATTACTTGACACAAACGATTTAATATCTTTGCTGTTAAATATTTGACCAATATAGTATAATGAAGGAAGCCTTAACCATGATAAACAAATTGCAATATGGAGTTTGTTGCAGAAATGACGAATGAAAGCCATTTAAAACGTAAAAGGGGAATTCATATGCAGCTGCCAGATTCGGATACTTTAGAAATCCAATATTTAAGTCGAATATTTGATAATACAAGCGAATGTTATAAATTTTTTTGGTTTCAGGCGATTGTTTCAAAGGTGTTGGAGGGCAAAAGCTGTATAACATATGAAGAATTGGTTGATGAAATGATTGCAGATGCGTGGTATATGGTAATTGAATACCATTTGAATCTGGGTCCCAGAGATACCTTGGAAGGTTTAGTGCTTTATTTACAACAGATATCGCAACTGAAATCTTCAGAAAAGAAGGAAAATATTATTAATTATTTGGCAAATTGTACGGATAAAGAAGTTATGAAACGAAAAAAAATACTGACAAGAAATGTTCCATACCGCATTCAGGCTCCATTTATGGATAAGGTTAAAGGCAAAGAATGGGATGTGTCGGAAAGTGTGCTTATTTCTAAAATCAACCGAGAACGCAGACTAATGTATTATTTTGAGGCACTAAACGGTATGCAGACGGTTATACGATTCAATCCGGAGTGGCTTACCTATATACATCACAATCAAGAGATAATAAAGGGGTGGCTGCAATATAATATCATTATATATTTACAAAAACGCAATCCCAGTGTTCCGGGAATTGCAGATAAATTATATCCACCACAAGAACGGAAGTTAGAGAAAGTTAAAAAATATTGGAAGCTGTTATTGGGAATTTGGCCAATTCATGAAATATACGGGCATATGCAGTTGTCGGAGAGAGATATTTCAATTGACCATTTTGTACCATGGTCTTATGTGGCTCATGATGAATTTTGGAATTTGCATCCTACAACGCAAAGCATTAATAGCAGCAAGAACAATAATTTACCGGATTGGAATATTTATTTTCCGCAACTTGCAAAGTTAGAATTTGTTTCTTATGAGATGATGTGGAAATATGACGTTTTGCATGACGAATTTGAAAAATGTGCAAAGGAGCATTTGAATGATAATACAGTGAGAATGAAACTCTATAAAAAAGGGCAGGATTTTATAAAGTTTTCCCACGCATTGGAAGAAGTTTTGCAGCCAGTATATCAGTCTGCAAAGAATTGTGGATTTAAGGATTGGATTTATAAGGATGTGAAAGATAGTAATGAGCCAAACGGTATCTTATTATGATAAAAATGCGGAAGAGTTTTGTCGTGTAACAAAAGACGCTGATATGAATTTCTGCAGGGATAAATTTTTACGCCGTTTGAATCAGAAAGAATCTATTAGGATAAGGGCATTGTGTATGGAGCTACAGAAAACTTTATAACAATACAGATAGAAGGAGAGACGAAATGAAGTACACATGGATGATTATCTGATGAAAAAAACGGGTGTTACCAAAGATTTGAAAGAAGGGTGGAAGTGGATACACTATATGGTAGGAGGGAAAATGTTTGCTGCTATATGTTTAGGTGAGGCAAATGAGGATAAGCCTTTCTATATTACTTTGGAACTAAATCCGCTGGATAAATCCTACGCATTAGTGCTTCACAGCTTCAGAGAAAAGCGGCGACAAGAGATTTTGTTGACTACATATTGTGGTCTGTAAGGTGGTTAAGAGTTTCCTGGAAAAGAAATAGAAGGGTGTTGGAATACCATGCATGAAATGATTGCAAAGTCAATATTAAGTCCCCAAAACGGAATGAATCTTTACAGAGGATGTCTTCACGGATGCATCTATTGTGATGCTCGAAGTACATGTTATCAGATGAATCATGCATTTGAGGATATTGCAGTTAAGGTGAATGCAGCGGAGCTTCTGGAAGACGCCCTGCGCAGAAAAAGAAAGCGTTGCATGATTGGAACCGGTGTCATGAGCGATCCGTATCTGCCGATTGAAAAGGAGTTGGGACTTACAAGGAGATGTCTGGAACTTATCGATAGATATGAGTTCGGGCTTGCGATTCAAACGAAATCAGATTTGATACTTCGTGATTTGGACCTGTTAAAGAGTATTAACAGAAATACAAAATGCGTAGTACAAATAACCATGACTACCTATGATGAAGAGCTGTGTAGGCTTCTTGAACCTGGGGTGTGTACTACAAAGAGGAGATTTGAAATTTTGGAAATTATGCGAGATGAGGGAATCCCCACTATATGCTGGATGACACCTATATTGCCATTTATAAATGATACGGAAGAGAATATTCGCGGACTTCTGGATTATTGCAGTGAGGCAAAAGTGTATGGAATTATGTTGTTTGATATAGGAGTTACCTTGCGAGCAGGAGACAGAGAATACTTTTATAAGCAGTTGGATAACTATTTCCCAGGGATGAAAGAGCAATATATCAGAACCTACGGGAATGCTTATGAGATTCCTTCTCTTAATAACAAAAAACTTATGAAGATTGTTAGAGATGAGTGCAGGCGTAACGGAATTGTTTGTGACAGCACGAGGCTTTTTTCCTACATGCGAGAGTTTGAGGATAAAGCTGCCGAAAAACAGATTACATTAGAGGATTATTTCAATGAATAAATAATAGAGGGAGACGTATCGGAGCTGCCAAATGGAGTATATCAGAGTAAAGAAAGAGAATATTGATGAGGAGCATGTCTGCTGTGCAATTTCGAATAATAAGGATGTTCAGGGGGCTGTCCCACTAAGCAATTAGTGTAGAGTGCAGCTCCTTTTTGAAATTTTGTAACAAGGAAAAAGCTGCAAAAGTTGAAAATGGCGAATACTACTTGTAGTACTATTTATTTTGCAGGGATTATGTTTTATAATACAAGCAGGATGATTCTTGTTAGAAGGAAATAGATAATGAATAGAGGAAGAAAGACAATTATTGCAGGGAATAAAATATCTGAGATATATGACTGGTCACTGGGCGGCTATCATCAAAAAGTACTGATGAAGGGAGGGAAGCTACGCTTCCGATAGTTATTACATTGCATGGTGGCCCGGCACCCCTATTCCGTTTTCGGTTGGGTGTCGCGGCCTTTTCCCGGAATTTACAGACAATTTTATTATGAATTTACGTGGAAGGACAGATACGCAGAATGCATTTCTGTGGAAGAAAGGCTTCATAGGATGAAAAGGCAAATCTTTTAACGAAAAGAGACTTAAAAATGAACAGGGTAAAAACTATAAAGCAGGATGGAGGAGGTATTTTATGAAAAGGAAATCAATAGGGACCAATTATTCGATGTGTGTACAACCGACATTTATAATAGGAACTTATAATGAAGACAATAGTCCTAATTTTGCTCCTATCACTTGGGTCAGCGCAACTTGTGAAGGTAAGGATTATATGATAGTGGTCAGTATGTTTGGAACGAAAAAAACCAAGCAAAATGTAATGAGGACAAAATCACTCTCCATCAATTTAGCAAGTACGGACATGTTGCATCTGGTTGATTATTTTGGGAGTTCCCTGAAAAATATAAACAAAGCGGAGTATTCCTGTGAAAAGAGCCAATATGTATTTGCTCCTGTTTTGGACGCAAGCCGCTGGGTATATGAATGTGAGGTGGCTACATCTGTAAAGACAGGCGCTTCTGATACCTTTTTTTGTAAAATAAAAAATGTCCAGATAGATGAAAGGATAGAAATCGGAGATACTTTTGATATTGATTTGACAAAGTTTGACCCTATCATTTATTCAGGCAGATATCATTCTCTGGGGAGACATCTTGGTAAAATCGGAGATTTTTTGGAAGACAAATCGGACTAAGGCAGGTTTGATCGAAAAACAGCCCGGAAAAGAGGGGAAACACAAAAATGAATCGGTATTGTGGAGGTGAAGCGGGGACATGGAAACTTATGCGCAGCATTCAATAAAACATTGTCTGGATATGTTGGCCCCCTTTGAACCGTCAACGCGGGAAGAAGAGGAGGGGCAATTACAATTTTATCGGTTTATGGTTTCGCTTTATCGGGAAATGTATCAGAGACCGGAAGAGTATCTGGTGTTTCCGAAGCCTTATGAAGAATATATGACAAAATGGAAACAACAGGAAGCGCAGAAGAAAGAGAAGGAGCATGTCAGGAATCCCAGAGAAAGTACGCTGAGAAATACTTTTCAGCAGGCCATACAGTTTTACGCAATGTACTTTTATAATATAGGTTTGAGGAGTAAAGGTATTGAGGAGCAGTCCGGTTCGTTAATGATACGAAAGGAAGATTATTCTGATGTTTTGAACCGGATGAATCGCATTCATGAATCGAAATATAATGCCGAGAGATATGAAAGATTATTAAAGCTTGGTATTCAGGTATATGAAAACGGTGATACGGTTCATGTAAATTCTTCTTGCACTACCTATAAACGAATGATGGAGGGAATAGCGTATTTATGTAAAGCGCCCGACAGTAAATATAAGTTGATGAATTTCCTGCGCCTTGATTTCAAGAATGCATATTCGCCGATTCCGACGGTGCAGGACATATGCAAAACACTGTCCGTCAGGAGCTCCGAGGCCGTGAAAAGGTTAGAAGATAATTTGGCAGGAGTGAAAATCAGGGCGAAGATAAGGCCGCTGAGAGGAATTGTATCAGATTTTAAGTGGAAGGTCGAGTATGTTTATAAGGGGAAAAACATATGTGGCTTCTATGCAGACAACGAATATTTCATGTTGTGTATTTATTTCAATGATTATCAGAATATTAATGAGTTTGCAAAGATTTTATATGAGGAGAACCACGATTTATTTCAATGGTTTAAAAATCAGTTTCCCGAAAGATTATGTAAATGTCCCAGTAATCGACGGGTTTATTTTGGCGATGAGCCCCGTCGTATTTGTGGATTGTCGAATCGGGCGGAAATTGTGAATCCTGACAAGAATGATATGGACAGAGCTTTGTATATATTAAGAAAATATCGTAATATGGATTTACAGGTAGGATTATGAAAGAAAACAGGTGCGTGAAAGGAGCATTTGCAGTAATTGAGTTCAGCCATACGACAACGCGAAGTCAAAATTGCAGGGTGATTGAGATTGCCCTGCAGTTTTGTTAATTGATAAGGAAGTAACGGGTTTTACTGGATTTTGGATTCTGGCTCTGGTATAATACATAAATAGTAAGTACCGCAGACGAAATTTTGCATTCGGCAAGCTTATGCCGGTGCAAGAAGGGGGGCATATGTCCGAATATAAGACGAGTGAAGATAATCCGTTACATAAATCCTTTGGGATAGGCAGTAATACTTTATATATCCTGGGGAAATTAAAGCAGTACTGTCCGTCGGTTATACCGATTGCATTAACGGGAATTGTATGTGGCTCTATATTAGGTTATTTTTGGGGAATTGTGGGTAAATATGTCATTGACCTGGTGCAATCGGGCGACTCTATCGCTACAAATACGGAAGCGCTTTGGAAGCTTTTACTGGTTGCCGCAGTGATAGCAGTCGTTCTGGTTTGGGGCAACTGTTTTTCCGATAACAAAACCTGGTATCGTTTTATCTTTGTGCGCTCGAAGATGATTACGGAGCGTATAGATAAAGCGCTATGTCTGAATTATCAGATGCTGGAGCGCCCAGAGATATTGGATATTCATGAGCGTGCCACGCAGGCTACAGGCGGTAATAGCAATGGTGTCGAAGGTATGATGAATCTTATGGTGACATTGGGCAGGAATCTGTTTACTGTTCTGGTAACGCTGGTGGCCGTATCGGTTTTGGACTGGCGGCTGGTGGCCGGTCTCATGATTCTCGGCATATTGCAGTATCTATATTTTAAATGGATTATAAAGGTGGATAAGCTTGAGGTCTGGGATAAGCTGGCTCCGGTGTGGAGGCAGGTACACTATATGGCAAGGGTGACGCAGGATTTTGACTTTGCCAAGGATATCCGCCTTTTTGGCATGAGCGATTTCCTTGTAGAAAAGCAAAAGCAGGTGTTTGCCAGAAAAGAAGAACGTATGGATTATCATCTTGACCTGTGGTTTAAGCATTCTGTAGTGGTAAGGATTTTGTTCTTGATTGGCAACGCTCTGATTTATGCGGCGCTGTTTACAGCAGTTTTGGCGCGGGGAATGTCCGTGGGTAATTTCACCATGTATCTGGCTTTAGCGGTGTCTTTTTCCGGAAGTCTGCTGGAGTTTTTGCATCGCTTTGGCGACTACGGGAAAGCCTCCTTGGAGGTGGACGATTTCAGATCCTTTATGGAGCTGAACAGGGAGGAGGAGAAGGATACGATTCCCATCCCGGAGGCGGAGGAGTACACGATAGAATTCCATGATGTCTCTTACCGTTATTTAAAGGCCCAAAAGGATGCGGTCAGTCATTTGAATCTGACATTGCGCCCGGGGGAGAAGCTGGCTGTGGTAGGGCTGAACGGAGCAGGTAAGACAACCATGATAAAGCTGCTGCTTCGTCTATACGATCCTACGGAGGGTTTCATTACCTTAAATGGAACGGACATCAGGAAATTTGGCAGGGAGGCTTACTATAAGCTTTTTTCACCGGTTTTTCAGGATGTGAAGGTGTTCGCATTTCCTATCGCGGAAAATATATCCATGAAAACCCCAGAGGAAACAGATAAGGAGAGGGCTCAAAAGGCTGCCTTTGAGGCAGGGCTGGAGGATAAGCTTCGGGCTTTAGATAAAGGGATTGACACAGAGCTGTTAAAAATTGTGGACGAGGAAGGTGTGGACTTCTCGGGCGGCGAAAGGCAGAAGCTGGCGTTGGCTCGGGCACTGTATAAAGCGGCGTCGGTGGTGGTGCTGGACGAGCCCACATCTGCGCTGGACGCGTTGGCTGAGCAGCAGCTTTATGAGCGTTTCAACCATATGATAGGAGAGAAGGCGGCGGTTTATATCTCTCATCGTCTGGCCTCTACCCGCTTCTGCGACAGGGTGGCCATGTTTAAGGATGGCGCTATAATTGAGTACGGGAGCCATGAGGAGTTAATGGCCTTGGGCGGGGAATATGCGTATATGTTTGAGGTACAGGCGCAGTATTATCAGGAAAATAAGGAAGGCGAGGTGGGGGCGTAATGGAAGCGGAGGAGAAAGAGCTTAAGTCCATCCATAAATTGATGCCGGTTATCCGGGTTATGTTTTCCACGGCGGGAAAGCGTTATCCCTGGTTTTTTGTGCTGGAGGCCCTGAAAACCCTGGTGCAGATTGCCCAGCCTTTTGTTGGAATTTTTGTGACGCCTCTGTTGGTAGATGAATTATGTACCTCCCGCAATATAAGGACATTAATCATATATGCGGCTGTTCTGGTGGTAGGCGAGAGTGCATTGCTGCTGTTAAATGAGCGATTAGATATGACGCTTCAGAAATATCAGGAGAGACTGAATAATTATTTTGGAATGCAGATGGGATTGCATTCCATGGGACTGGATTTTCAGCTGACGGAGGATAAGGCGGCGCTGGACCAGCTGGAGAAGGCGAAAACAGGCATGGATTGGTATTCGGGGGGAGCTTATGGAATCGCGGAACAGGTTTTTAAGTTTGCAGGTAATGTATTTAAGATTGCCGGCTTTGTTACGCTGATTACATTGCATGCGCCTTTTCTTTTAATTGTTATTCTGGCTTATATCCTGATGAATGCAGTTGTCACATCCAGGCGTAATGGCATAGAACTGCAGGCCTATCACGGGCTTTCCAGAATTAACCGCCTGTTTGGATATTTTGGGTGGAATATTGTAAATTTTGAGTACGGTAAGGATATCCGTCTGTATGATGCCCGTAAGATGATGGTTACAAGATGGCAGAAAAATTCGGATGAGAGTAACGCCATATGGAAGTGGCAGGCGGATTCCTCTTATGTCTATGCACTTTTCTCTGAGATGGCAGCCTTGCTTAGAACGCTGATTACCTATTTTTATGTGGGGCTTCTCGTGATACGCGGCGCTTTTTCCGTGGGCGTTTTTACCCAGATGATATCCGCCGCCAGTGCCCTGGACGCCACGCTGGGGGGACTGGTATGGAATATACAGGAGCTTATGAAGCGGTGTAATTATGCCTATGAATATGTGCTCTTTATGCAGTATCCCGAGGCGCTGCCCAAGGGTGATAAACCGGTGGAAAAGAGAGAACATCGTATCGAGTTTCGGAATGTATCCTTTGCGTATCCGGGAACGGACAGGAAGGTTCTGGACGGCGTGAATATTACGATTGAACCCGGGGAGCATTTGTCTATCGTGGGTCTCAACGGGGCCGGAAAGACTACCTTTATCAAGCTCCTCTGCAGGCTGTATGACCCCACGGAGGGGGAGATACTTCTGGATGGATGCGATATCAGGGAATATCGTTATAAGGAATATATGGAGCAATTTGCGCCGGTATTTCAGGATTTCAAGCTCTTTGCGTTTTCGATTGCCGAAAATATTACGTTTCAGGAAGGCACGAATGCAGACCTGGAGGAGCTGCTGCATCTGGTGGAACTTGACGGCACCGTCGAAAAGCTGGAACAGGGTGTGGATACCAGATTGTTTAAATTATTCGAGGAGGCGGGAGTGGAGCCCTCCGGAGGGGAACAGCAGAAGCTGGCGATTGCCCGGGCGCTCTATAAGCAGGCGCCTGTGGTTATTTTGGACGAGCCCACGGCCGCTCTTGACCCGATAGCCGAATACGAGATATACAGGCAGTTTCATACGCTTGTGGGAAATAAAACCGCTTTCTATATTTCGCATAGATTGTCCAGCTGTCGTTTCTGTGATTGTATTGCGGTTTTTTCGGAGGGGAAGATTGCCGAATATGGCAGTCATGAGGAATTGTCAGCCATTCCGAACGGTATCTATGCGAAGATGTTTGAGGCGCAGGCACAGTATTACAGATAGAGAACTGTAAATAACACAATAGAGGAGATTGCCATGTTGAGATTAAGACCTTACAGTGATAGCGATGCGAAATATATTCTGGCCTGGATAAAGGACGAGGCAGGATTTCGTATGTGGAGTGCGGACAGATATGCAAACTATCCCATATCGGCGGAGGATATGAACCGTTTCTATGCCGAATGCGGTAAGCATGGCGCCTTCTGGGGTATGACAGCCTTTGATGAGACGGGGATAGTGGGCCATCTGACAATGCGTTTTGTGGATGAGGAGCAGCTTACCTTGCGCTTTGGATTTATCATCGTGGACAATGCCAAACGCGGCAGGGGTTATGGCAAGGAAATGCTTCTGTTGGCGTTGCGGTATGCGTTTTATATTCTGAAGGCTGAGAGGGTTACCCTGGGCGTTTTTGAGAATAATCTGTCCGCCTGCTGGTGTTATAAGGCGGCGGGGTTTGCGGAGCCGACTCCCCCAAAGACCAGCATATATCATCTTTCTCTGGGTGATTGGAACTGTAAGGAGATGGAAATCCGAAAAGAAGCCTGCAGGGAAGACTTTATGCTGTCTGAGAGAAGATGGAATACGATTGTCGGCATGTATAATCGCCGCGGCTTTCTGGAAGAGCTGGAGCGCCGGAAGCGGGACGGTGTGTTCGAGGAAAACAGGATACTGTTAATCCGCATTGATATAGACGGGCTGCCGAATATCAATAAGATATATGGATATTCCGAGGGAAATACCGCTATACAGACATTGGCTGAGATGATTGACGACGCGCTTTGCGAGGGTGAAATCTATGCCCACTTAGGAGGGCAGGAATTTGTGATAGCGCTCCCTGTGACAGAGGGGGAAGCGGAGGAACAGACAAAAAGAATTGCGGATATTCTGAAGGGGAGGATTGACACTTACAATAAGGTCTCCGGCAAGGAATACAGTCTTGCCATAAATCACAAATATTTGTGCAGAACTGTTTCGAGCAGCTTTGTCATGCAGGATATACTGGAGGAGCTTCTGCGTTATAAGGATATTTCCAGGGAAAATGTGGGAAAGACAAAGACGTCCTTTCAACCGGAGGAAGAGCGGGTGCTTAAGGACATTATAGATAATAATCGTTTCACCTATGCCTTTCAGCCTATTGTGGAGGCCGGAACAGGGGACATTTATGCCTATGAGGCGCTTATGAGAACGGATACCGACACGCCCCTGTCCCCTCTGACCATATTGCAGTATGCCGCTATACATGACAGGCTGTACGATATTGAGAAGGCCACCATGTATAATGTGATTGCGCAGGTGGAAGAGAGGAAGGAAGAGTTCTCTGACAAAAAGGTTTTTATGAACAGTATTCCCGGCTGTCAGCTGGAGGATGAGGACTATAGACGGCTTCTGGAGAGCTTTGGCGGTTCATGGGAACAGATTGTGGTAGAGGTCACGGAGCAGACGGAATTGGATGATGAGGGACTGAAGGTGATTTTGGAGCGAAGCAGTCAGGACGGCTTCGGGCTTGCCATTGATGATTACGGGAGCGGCTATTCCAATACCTCTTCGCTGTTACGTTACCTTCCCAATTGTGTTAAGATTGACAGACTGCTGATAACGAATATCCAGGAGGAGCCAAAGAAACAGCACTTTGTCAAGAGTATTATTGAATTTTCTCATGACAATGGGATTCTGGTACTGGCGGAGGGCGTGGAGAGCGGGGCGGAGTTAAAAGCGGTAATCCATATGGGAGTTGATTTAATCCAGGGCTTTTATACGGCCAAGCCTTCCTTTGAGCTGCTGCAGGAGCTTCCCTCAGATATCAGGGATGAGATTGTCGGCGCCAATATAAGCGCCGAGAGACACATTGCCCGTAAGATATATATGGTTGACGAGGAGAACGAACTGCCGTTGATGCGTCTGGCTCTGGAACAGTACACGGGCATTTTGCTGGCGGGCGGGGAAGTAACCCTGACGGGTAATTCCAGCTATATGGCGGCAATGACCATAAAAGTCAAGGAGGAAGCGGACTGTAAACTGATTCTGAATAATGTGCATCTGGAAAATACGGAGGATTTGCCCTGCATTGATATCGGAAAGGGAGCACATCTGAAGATAGTTTTAGAGGGGGATAATGAACTGAAGGGCTTTGGTATCCGGGTGCCGGAGGACAGCAGCCTGGTATTGGAGGGCGTGGGGAATATGGATATCCATGCCAGAGGTGTGAAGTGTTACGGTATCGGAAACGAGCCGGAGGTGGGCGTGGGCTCTGTTTCCTGTGCCATGTCAGGACGGCTGTCGATTTATACGGAGGGTGACCGTTGTTTCGGAATCGGGGGAGGAATCTACAGACAGGGAAAGGGGATATCCATCAGTGGCGGAAGCATTCATCTGGTAACGGCAGGAGTGCAGGCGGTGGGTATCGGCTGTGAGGAGGGAGATATGCCGATTCACATTAGCCGTTGCAGATTAAGTATGGATTTCAAGGTATATTCGGGAACCGCTATCGGTTCTCTGAGAGGAAAGCAGAATATCAGGATGTCCTCCCTGCGGGTGGAAATCGTAGGCTCGGGAAGCCATTTGTGTGGTATCGGCAGTACGGAGGAAACGGAGGGAAGCATTGCCATTGATTCCGGAAAGGTATGGATTAGTATCAACGGACAGCAGGTGAAGCTGCTGGGAAATGCAGGAGGAGGACTTCGGATTACGGCAAAGGATTCCGGCTTGCGCTTAAAGAGCGAGGGCAGCAATGTCATGGGGATGGGAGCTTCCGACAGGAGCGCCATTATTGACACGAAAAATGTTACCATTGAAGTCTGTATTCATGCGGGAGTCCATGAGGCGCTTGGAGCTGAGGAGGAGAATATACACTTTGCAGGAGGGGAACGCCGGCTGCTCATCAATGAAGATTAAAAGTCTGCCTGTTTGGTTATTTGGATTATTTTTCTTAAAAATCTAAAGTATTTACGGAAACCGCCGATAAACATTATGTAAGAAATCAAAATACAGAATATGTAATGGAAAGGAGGAGTCAGCCTATGCGTATAGAGGCTTATACACAGGTTCATCAGTTATATCAGTCTCAGAAGGCGGGGCATACACAGCAGGCGGCAAAGGCGGTTCAGACAGACAAATTGCAGATTAGCAGTCTTGGTAAGGATATTCAGGCGGCAAAGGCAGCTTTGGCAGGAACCCCGGACGTTCGGGAAGATGTAACGGCTCCCATTAAGGCAGGGATTCAGAACGGCACCTATAAGGTAGATACCGCAAGCTTTGCTGAAAAGCTGTTGAAAAGGTATGAGGAAATGAGGTAAGCTAAGTGGCCAGTTTAATGGAAAACCTAATAGATGTACTGAATAAAGAAAGCAGTGAATATGAGGGGCTACTTGGCTTATCCGGCCGAAAAACGCCGGTTATTGTGAGCGGCAATTTAGAGGATTTACAGAAAATCACGGATGAGGAACAGGAATTGGTAAGCAGAATCACCAATCTGGAGAAAAAGAGAACGGAGATTACTGCAGATATCGCCAATGTGTTGAACAAGGATGTTACAACGCTGAAGCTATCAGACTTGATTGCCATGCTGGCGGAGCGTCCTGCGGAGCAGAAGGCTTTGGCGGACGTACATGATAAATTGCGGCAGGCAGTACATGGACTGAAGAGAATCAACGAACAGAATAAGGAGCTGCTGGACGACGCCCTGGAGATGATTGAATTTGAGACAAACATGCTACAGGCAATGAAAGCGGCGCCGGAGACTGCAAATTATAACAGAGGCGCTTGTACTGCGGGAGGTACGATGGGGGTAAGCGCCGGGGGCTTTGATGCGAAGCAGTAATTGCGCAGCAGCCCTTCTTGTGGAAATGTAGAGGTGAATATCATGTCTTTGATAAGCAGTTTATATATAGGGACATCTGGGTTGCAGACCAGTCAAAATGCGCTGAATACCACAGCGCATAATCTTTCTAATGTGGATACTGTAGGGTATACCAGACAGCAGGTACAGCAGTCTGACAGACGCTACATTACCATTTCCAAAACGGCTTCCGCAATAGCCTATCAGCAGATAGGACTGGGAACCGAATATTCCAGAGTAAAACAAATCAGAGATTATTTCCTTGATAAAGCCTATCGTAAGGAGTCCGGGCGCAGCATGTTTTATGAGGTGTCCACAAAGGTTATGGAGGAAGTTGAAAGTCAGCTGGGAGAGCTGACGGGAGAGGCGTTTCAGACCAATATAGAGGATTTATGGACTTCGATTCAGGAGCTGGCAAAGGACCCTCACAGTTCCGTGACGCAGGGGATGTTTGTGCAGCGGGCTTCGGAATTTGTAGAGAGGGCGGGGGCCGTATATGACGGACTTTGCTCTTATCAGGATAATTTAAACAGACAGATTAAGCAGCAGATAGATAAAATCAACAAATACGGTCAGCAGATTCTGGACTTGAATGATAAAATCAGGTGTATTGAATGCGGAGGCATTGAGCATGCCAATGATTATCGGGATACCCGCAACCGGCTGATGGATGAGTTGGCTGAAATGGTGGATATGGAATGGTCCGAGGATGCTTTTGGAAGTGTGTCCGTTAAAATAGAGGGCGTAGATTTCGTAAAGGGTGAGACCTGTTATCAAATTGGTTTAAAGACAGACGAAACGACCGGTTTTTACACCCCCTTCTGGCCCCAGAATGCCACCTATGTGGTTCGGGAGAACGGAGTAAGGGATTATAATGTGGATGGGGCCAAGGTATTTGACTTGAGCAGAGAGATATCCTCTGACCTGGGGACGGATATCGGCGGACTGAAGGCCATGCTTCTGGCAAGAGGGGACCACAGAGCCGATTATACGGATATTCAGGGAGATTATGACAGCATATCCCAATCCGTACTGATGAATATTCAGGCGGAATTTGACCAGATGATTCATAATATGACCACCAGAATCAACGATATTCTGGCAGAGGCCTCAGGGCTTGTCACCGGGGATTTGACATTGAAGGACGGCACGCAGCTGACCAATGTGCGCTATGTGGAATCAGATACTGAAGGTTATATGAGGAGAGGGGACGGGAGTCCCATTCAGCTGTTTACCAAGGTCACCACAGACGGTTATACCAAGGTAATCGGTGATGACGACAAGGAATACTGGGTATATAATGAGGAAAATCCGAAGCAGCCGGACAGCCTTTATACCGTGAAGAATTTACGCATAGACCAGGAGCTGATGCAGAAGCCCTCCATGCTCGGTTTTATAAAGGAGGACGAAACGGTGGATATGGCTACGGCTGAGGCGCTGAAGGAGGCGTTTACGGAGGAGAAGTACACGTTAAACCCCAATGTGCAGAAGCGCACCACCTTTGTGGATTATTATTCGGATTTGGTTTCTCAGGTGGCCAATTCCGGTTATGTATACCGCAGTATCTATGAGAACCAGGTGAGCACCGTGGAATATACACAAAGTGCCAGGGAGCAGGTAATCGGAGTTTCGTCGGACGAGGAACTGGCTAATATGATTAAGCTGCAGAACGCATATAATGCATCCAGCCGGTATATTAACGCGGTAAGCGAGATGCTGGAGCATATCATCCAGACATTATTCTCGTAAAAAGGAGGTAAATAGACTATGCCATCACAGTTTTTTGGATTGAATATTGCATATAAGGGTTTACTGGCAAGCAATGCCGCTTTGAATACTACCTCCAATAATATAGCGAATGTACATACCGAGGGCTACAGCAGACAGCAGGTAAAGCAGGAGGCAAGTGCGCCCATCCGGGTGTTTCAGCAGTATGGCTGCGCCGGAGCAGGCGTGGATACACTGGCGATAGAACGCATCAGGGATGAGTTTTATGATACGAAGTTCTGGCAGAATAACGGCAAAATAGGCGAGTACAATATGAAACAGTATTATATGACTCAGATTGAAGCTTATTTTGATGACGACGGTAAGAATGCAGGCTTCAAGACGGTGTTTGACAAGTTTATGATAACGAGTCTGCAGGAGCTTATGAAGAATCCGGATGACGCCTCTGCAAAGGCTCAGTTTGTGGGGAGCGCCGGCGCCCTGGCGGAGTACTTTAACGGATTGGCAGGCAATATGGAAAAGTTGCAAAAGGATGTAAATCTGGAGATTAAGCTGAAGGTGGATGAGATTAATTCTCTGGCAGGAGAGCTTGCCACCCTGAACAATCAGATTAACACGATTGAGCTGACAGGCATCAATGCCAATGAGCTCAGAGACAGAAGGGCATTGCTGTTAGATCAGCTATCAGCCATTGTAGACGTAGACGTGACGGAGAATCCGGTGATAGACGCCAACAATCCTGACCGGGAGACGGGAGCCAACCGCTGTATCGTGAGAATCGCAGGCGGACAGATACTGGTGGACGGAAGCGAATACCGCGGTCTGGAGTGCAGAGGCAGGGCCGATTATGAAAAAGTGAATCAGACGGACATTGACGGACTCTATGATGTTTATTGGGAGGACGGACAGAAGTTCAGCCTTTATAATGCCGCTATGGGCGGTGAACTCCAGGGTCTGGTGCAGATGCGGGACGGCAATAACGGTGAGAATTTCAGAGGAGAAATCACCGCAGTAGGGACCACGAAAGGCGGCCAGCAGGATACCGTTACGATTGAGACAAATCTGCACTATCTGACGGATATGAACAAATGTAATCTTTCGGATCAGGGCGGTATCATCAATCTGGGCAATCAGGAATTTTACTATGATTCCTGGGAAGTAAACATCACCTATGACGATAAAGGAGAGGCAAAGTATAGTTATACCTTTACCCTTTCCGACAGTGAAAAGAACAGCTCCCGTCTGACCAATGACCGTGTGGGCAAGCAGGCCAGCATAGGCGCCAGCCTCGATTATCAGGGAGTTCCCTATTATATGAGTCAGATGAACGAATGGGTCAGAACCTTTTCCCAGAAGTTCAATGATATCTTAGAATCCGGGTATGACGGCAATAATAATCCGGGGACGATGATGTTTACCGGCAATCATGCCACCGGTGACGAGCAGTTTGGTTTTCCGAAGGATAAGCGATACGACAGCTTTACGGAGAAGGCTCAGGCAGGGGAGACAATGACGCTGACCGCATCGGATGACAGCTATTATCGGTTGACGGCAAGGAATTTCAGTGTGTTGGCGGCAATGGAGCTGGACCCTCAGCTTCTGGCTAATAAGTATGAGCAGGGTGACGGCGTGGAGCAGAATGACCTTCTGGAGGATATCAAGGCTCTGGCAACCAACAAGAGCAAAATGACCTTCAGAGGAGCCAGTGCATCGGAATTTCTACAGAATATTCTGTCGGATATCGCATTAAATACCTCCAGAGCGGAGAGCTTTTATAAGAGCTTTAGCGAAATCGGAAACACCATTGACAATTACAGGATTTCCATTTCCGGTGTGGATGAGGATGAGGAGGCAGTTAATCTGGTGAAGTATCAGAACGGATACAATCTGGCTTCTAAGATGATACAGGTGCTGACAGAGATTTACGACCAGTTGATACTCAATACAGGCGTATAGACAGGAGGCTTTTATGAGAATTACAAACAAAATTATGCAGCGCAATAATCTGTCTAACATTAATACGAACAAGATTTATCAGGATAAGCTGAGCACTCAAATGTCTACCCAGAAGAAAATAAGCCGGCCCTCCGACGACCCGGTAGTGGCAATTCGTGCGCTGCGTCTGCGCAGTAATGTGACGGAGATTACCCAGTACTACAGCAAGAATATTCCCGATGCCAAGAGCTGGTTGAGTGTCACGGAGGATGCCCTGAAGAATCAGGCGCAGATTATGACAGAGATGATTAAACAGTGTACCAAGGGGGCGAACGGAGACTTAAAGAGTACGGACCGTCAGGTGATTTTGGAGCAGCTTAAGGGCCTGGCAGAGGAGGTATACAGTACGGCGAATGCCGATTATGCAGGCAGATATGTATTTACGGGTTATCGCACGGATACGCCGTTGAGCTTTATTAAAGAAGAGACTATGAAATATCAGATTACGGAGCAGCTGCATAAGGATTCCGTCGGCATGGTAACGAAGGTGAATCTGGGGGATGTTCTGGATATTACGGCAAACAATTTTGCGGACATGACACAGGTGGATGAGGACTCCATCTCTTCTGTGGATGTATACCGTATTCAGCTTGCCTATAATCATTGCTGCGAGGAAGATGACGGGGAATTGTCCATCACCACAAGCGACCCCGATATAGCATGGACGTCTGATGATTTTGAGATAATACATTCGACGGATGACCCTTATACCAAGGCGGCGAATGACCCGGATGCCATGATTTATGTGCCGGAAACCGGCGAAATCCTGATGGGTAAGAAGAATTATGATAAGCTGATGAGCATAAGCGACGACCCTTTAACTACGCAGGACGAGAGTGAGATTCGCGTATCTTATACGAAGAACAGCTGGGAAGCAGGGGATTTAAGACCGGAGCATTATTTTGCCTGCAAGAATCTGACGGATGATATCTCATATAATCAGGAGTATCTCCAGGGGAATGTGGAGCGGCAGGATATTGAATATGATGTGGGATTTAATCAGACAATACGGGTGAATTCTACTGCAGATGAGTGCTTCCAGCATGGTATCGGCAGAACTGTGGATGATTTGGTGAATGCGATACAGGAGGTAGTGGATTTAGAGACGGTTAAGTGTACGATTGAGAGCGCTTTGGAGACGGCGGAAGGGGAGGATGCCAAGATATTACAGCAGCAGCTGCTGGCAGCGGATAAGGCGCTGACGCTTTCCCGGAATAAATGCCAGAAGATGTTTGAGGCGGGCATTACCACCTTCCAGGGCTATCTGGATGATGCGAACCTTTGTATTACAAATTGTGGTACCAGAAGCAGCAAGCTGGAATTGATTAGTAATCGTATGCAGAATCAGAAGACTACCTTTGAGACCTTGAAGAGCGAAAATGAGGATGTGGATATTACGGAAGTGGCTATTCAGTTAAACAGTGCGGAGCTGACCTATGAGGCCGCGCTGATGGCAGCGGGAAAGGTAATGCAGACGACGCTGCTTAACTTTATATAGCATATTTGGGAGGAACCTTCCAAATAGTAACTGGTATGTGCGCCAGAGAGCGCAAGGAGGTGTGGATATGATAATTAACACTAAGATTTTTGGCGAAGTGGATGTGGCCGAGGATAAGATTATAACTTTTCCCAATGGTATAATCGGATTTCCTGATTTGAAATATTTCACATTGCTGCATGACGAGGAAAAAGGAGACGGCGCAGGTATCCGCTTCCTCCAGTCGGTTGAGGAGCCGGGCTTTGCCATGCCGGTTATGGACCCGTTGCTTGTGGCGCCGGATTATGACCCGGAGGTGGATGATGAGCTGCTTGCCGGCATAGGAGAGCTGAACGAGGATAATATACTGGTGTTGGTGACGGTGACGGTTCCCGGCGATTTGACTAAGATGACGGTGAATCTTCAGGGCCCCTTTGTCATTAATGTAGAGGAACGCAAGGCCTGCCAGATTATTGTAGAGACGGATAAATATCCTGTGAAATTCCCTATTTACGATATTCTTCAGTCCAGAAAGGCAGGTGAGTAGTATGCTGGCATTATCCCGTAAAAAAAACGAGGCTATTATTATCAATAATAATATTGAGATTACCATTTTGGAGATTAAGGGCGAGCAGGTGAAGATTGGCATTACCGCCCCTAAGGAAGTGCCGGTATATCGCAGAGAGGTATATTTGCAGATTCAGGAGGCAAATCAGGCGGCAGTCAATGTAGAGGGGCTGGAAGCTTTGAAGAATTTACTGGGGTGATTCAAGGGCAAAATTTGCCGGAATTTAAAGAATGATATGGCGCAGGGAAGCGAATTCAGAAAAAAATTTGCTTCCCTATAAATTTTTGTGGAGAAGAAACCGATAAAAAGATATAGAGAAACGATTAATAATCGGAATTTATACGGGATTCTTCACATGGAGGTGACAAACATGGCAATTGAACCATTATCAAGCATTATGAGCATGCAGGCACAGACCGCGGCTCCGAAGGTAACAGCGGCATCAACCGAGAAAATCAGTGCGGATGCAGCAAATGCAGCACAGGCTGCAGAGATGGTGGATAACACCACAAAGGCAATTGAGAATGTGCAGGGCAAGGATGGCCAGCGTCAGGGAACGGACCAGAGACAGGAGACCGCCGACCCTGAGCGCCTGAAAAAGGCAGTGGAACAACTGAACAAGAAAATGTCAAATTCAGAAGCCATTTATGGGATTCATGAAGAGACAAACAGAGTGACCATAAAAATTGTAGATAAGGATACCAAGGAAGTCATCAGAGAGCTTCCTCCGGAAAAAACTCTGGATATGATTGCCAAGGCATGGGAGCTGGCGGGTATTCTGGTGGATGAGAGACGCTAGTTACGGTATGTCAGGCAGTTGAGGAGAACGAACGCCCCTGTAAAAGAAAGGCAAGGAGGAGATTAATATGGCAATGAGATTATCGGGCCTCATGTCCGGAATGGACACGGAGAGCATTATTCAGCAGCTGGTGGAAGCCAGGAAAAGTAAAGTGGATGTAAAAAAGAAAGCACAGATTTCGTTGAATTATAAGCAGGAGGCATGGAAGAGCCTGAATACAAAACTTCGGAATCTGCAGCAAAAGTATATTAGCAATATGCGTTTTTCGGACGCTTATTCCAAGAAAACCACAAAGGTATCTAATCCTAATGCGGTCAGCGTTATCACGGGTGACAATGCGGTGAACGGCGTACAGTCCCTGGAAATCAGACAGCTGGCTAAGACGGGATATCTGACAGGCGCCCAGTTGGGCGAAGGAAAGAAGAATTATACGGCTCTTTCCACTATGGAGGATTTGGGGGTAACCTTCGATGAGGCCGGAAAGGGAAGCTTCAGCGTGAAAGCCGGAAATTCCACGGTGGATATTGAGGTGACCAAGGATACTACCATTTCTGATGTTTTATCCAAAATCAAGAGCGCAGGCTTAAATGCGAGCTTTGACGCAAAGAATCAGAGATTCTTCGTCAGCGCTAAGGATTCCGGAGCAGGCAATGACTTCAGCATCACGGCTTCCGATTCCAACGGAATGGCAGCTCTTAAGGCTTTGGGACTGCAGGTAAATCTGAAGGAAGATGACGCCACAAAGAAGCAGTATGAAGCGTATGCCGCTTATGCGAAGGATACTGCCTCAGATGCGGACATCAGGACGAATATGAGCAGTATGATTCAGGATACTGTGGACAAGAGAGTGGCTGCTTATCAGAAGAAATATACGTCCCTGATGGAGACGAAAGCGGCGGCGGAGAAGAAGATTGCCGAAATCCAGGAGAAGTATCAGGATTCTCCTCTTGATACCGCGGAAAATTATGCAGGCAGTATTGAGGAAAAGGAAGAAACAATAAAGAATCTGGAGGAATTCTTAAAGGGAAATATATATACCTCCGAGGAAGAGAAACAGCAGGCTGAAGAGCAGTTAGCTGCGCTGAAGGATGAGGTTAAGGATTTGACGGCCAAAAAGGCGGACGCAGAAGCGGTTGAGGCGCAGCAGTCTGTGATTGACAAGGCCGATAAGGATATGGCAGCCATTGTGGGAGAAAACGGAAATGACGGCTATGTGACCATTTCGAAGTCTGAGGTTGACGGGAAGACCGTTTATACGGCAACGGCGGCGCAGAAGCTTGAGGATGAAGTGGCAGACAGCTATGTGACCAAGGCAAAATATGCTGCCGAGGCGCTGGCGGATGCTGCTAATTCAAAGGATACAGGGGCTACTAAGGTCTCCGGCCAGGACGCTATAATCAAGCTGAACGGGGCTGAGTTTAAGAATACAACCAATGTATTTGAGATTAACGGTCTGACCTTTACCGCACTCAGCGAGACAAAGGAAGGCGAGGCTGTAACCATTACCACTCAGGATGATACCGATGGCATCTATGATATGATTAAGAACTTCCTGAAGGAGTATAATTCCATCATTAACGAGATGGATAAGCTGTACAATGCAGATTCTACGAATCTGAAGCCTCTGACCAGTGAGGAAAAGGCGGAGTTAAGCGACAGAGAAGTAGAAGAGTGGGAGACCAAGATTAAGGATTCCATTCTGCGCAGAGATGAATCGATAAACAGCGTCAGCTCTGCATTAAAGAGCATTATGTCCGGCGGCATTGAAGTGAACGGAAAAAAGATGTATCTCTTTGATTTCGGTATTGATACAGCGGGATACTTTAATTCTGCTGATAATGAGAAAAATGCGTACCATATTGACGGAGACCCGGATGACGAAACCTCCTCCGGCAATGCGGATAAGCTGAAAAGCATGATTTCCAGCGACCCTGATACGGTAATTGCCTTCTTTACGAAGCTTTCTCAGAGCTTGTATGGTAAGATGACGGATTTGTCCAGGTCTGTGGACGGTTACAGAAGCTTTGGAAGCTTTTATGACGATAAGAAGATGAAGTCCGATTATGATGATTATTCTTCCAAGATTACGGAGATGGAAGCGAAGCTCAATGAATATGAGGACAAATGGTATGCGAAATTCGCTAAGATGGAAACTGCATTGGCTAAAATGCAGAGCAAGACAAATGCGCTTTCCGGCCTGTTAGGAGGATGATAATCAATGGCAATGCCCAATGCTTACGCACAGTATAATAATAATAAAGTCCTGACGGCGTCCCCGGCAGAGCTGACATTGATGCTTTATGATGGAGCAATCAGGTTTTGCAATGTGGCGTTGAGCGCTATGGAAGTAAATAACGTGGAAAAGGTTCATAACAACATCGTTAAGGTACAGCGCATCGTCGATTATCTGCGTCAGACTTTAGACATGAAATATAAGGTGTCAGAGGACTTTGACAGAATCTACCTTTATCTTTCTCAGAGGCTGGTAGAGGCAAATATGAAGAAAGATAAGGAGATTCTGGAGGAAGTCAACGAACACCTGCATGCTGTTCGGGATAACTGGAAGGAAGTCATGCGTATTAATCGCGAGAAAGGAAACGCCTAATGGAAAACAGCTTGAACATATTGTCTGAAAGCCTGGACCAGAAGCTTCTGGTACTTCGGGATATTCAGGATTATAATGCGAAGCAGGAAGAGGCATTTACGAAAGAACAGCCTGATTTGGAAAGCTTTGACGCGGCGATGGAGGAGAAGGAGAGGCTGATTGAGAGGCTGACGAAGCTGGATGACGGCTTCGAACTGCTCTATCAAAGGCTGGCTGTGGATTTGAAGGACAACAAGGAGCGTTATGCCGTACAAATAAAAGAATTGCAGAGCAAGATTGCAAAGGTGACTGAGCTTGGCATGACGATTCAGGCGCAGGAGGCCCGGAATAAAAAACTGATAGAGGATTATTTCGCGAAAGAGCGAACCGGTATCCGTCAGGGGAGGATGAGTTCCAAGGCTGCTTATGACTATTATAAGAGCATGAGTGGCAACGGATACGGCGCTTCGCGTTTTATGGACAGCAAAAATTAAGACGAAGGCACCTCCGAAAAAAACCAAAAAAAATTTTAAAACAGCTCTAAAGTATTTGCAAAACGCTCCGATATATTTAACAAGTAAAGCAAATGAGTTAAAAAACTCAGGCTTTCTTCTAAAAGTAAGTTGACACCATCCGCACAATGGAGTAGACTTACTGTAACCACTACCGGGAAGCTGGAAAGTGCGAGCCGGATGAACGGTAGACAAAAATAACCACCTCAAGGATGGGGTGTGAAAATTCAAGGAGGAATATATTATGGTAGTACAACACAATTTAACAGCAATGAACTCTAACAGAATGCTTGGTTTAACCAACGCAACACAGGCTAAGTCTACTGAGAAGTTATCTTCCGGTTACAAAATCAATCGTGCAGCAGATGATGCAGCAGGTTTGGCTATTTCCGAGAAGATGAGACGTCAGGTAAGAGGCCTGACCCAGGCTTCCGCTAACGCACAGGATGGTATTTCCATGGTGCAGACAGCAGAAGGTGCTCTGAACGAAGTTCACGATATGCTTCAGCGTATCAACGAGCTGGCAGTAAAGGGCGAGAACGGTACTTTGACAGCAAGCGACCGCAGCTATATTAATAGCGAAGTTCAGCAGCTGATGAGTGAAATCAACCGTGTAGCTTCTACCACTACTTTCAATGAGAAGAATCTGTTGACAGGTTCCATGAAAAATGGTTTGGGCTTACAGGTAGGTGCAGAGAGCGGACAGCATATTGACCTTACTATTAAGGCTATGAGCTGCGCAAGCATCGGTCTTACCGGTGATGCTACCACTTCTACCACTTCCGCAGCATTGAATGCAAGCGTTAAGAAAGCTATCGCAGCAGTAAACGAGCAGCGTTCTACACTTGGTGCCGTTCAGAACAGACTTGAGCACACCATCAATAACCTGGACAATGTAGTAGAGAATACGACCAGCGCTGAGTCCGCTATCCGTGATACAGATATGGCTACAGAGATGGTTAGATACTCTAACAACAACATCCTTGCACAGGCAGGCCAGGCAATGTTGGCACAGTCTAACCAGTCTAACCAGGGCGTATTGTCCTTACTGGGTTAATCATTGCAACATCACAGGAACTACCATAAGGGCTGACGAAAGTCAGCCCTTATTTTATCTTATAGAAAGACCTTGTCACGCTAAAGCGTGAAAGTGTCTTTCCTATAAGATAAAAAAATTATGCGCACTCGCACAAGAGGAAATATGCCGCTAAAGCGGCTGTGCTCGGCGCAGCAAAGCTGCCAAGTCCCTCATGAATGAGGGATTTAGGGAGTTGATGCGGACTTGTCCGCTTTGTTCTATCATAGGAAATACTGTGTTAGGAGGGAAATCCGCGCCATGGGTAAATTAATCAGTATTATTATTCCCTGCTATAATGTAGAAAAATATATTGAGCGCTGCTTCCGTTCGATAGAGAAGCAGACCATAGGAATAGAGAAGCTGGAGGTGATTCTGGTAGATGACTGTTCTACCGATAACACCCGGGAAAAATTAAAAGCCATTGAAGCGTCTTATCCGGATTCTGTGATTCTTGTCTGCTGCGAGCAGAATGGGCGGCAGGGAAGGGCCAGAAATATCGGCCTGCAATACGCATCGGCGCCTTATATAGGCTTTGTGGATTCTGACGACTGGCTGGAACCGGATATGTATGAGAAGATGTACAGAAAGCTTCAGGAGTTGTCCTGTGATATTGTGATGTGTCAGAGCTTCCGGGATTTTGATAATCCGGGGCAGATATTGCCGCCTAAGAGGACGGGAGAAGAGGGCAGGCTGTTACGAATAGACACCCTGAGTAAAAGAAAGACCTTTCTGGTGGGAGCCTATATGGGGTTTGGCGTCTGGAATAAGCTTTACCGGCGGGAGCTTTTGCAGGAGAATGATATATTCTTTCCGGAGAATTTGGCCTATGAGGACCATTTTTTTGCAACGCTCCTGTATTTTTATACGGAGAGCGTCTATCTTATGGAAGAGAGGCTGTATCATTATTTTGTGAATCAGGAATCCACGGTATTAGCCAAGAACGCCTCCTATCATTTTGATATTCTGACAGTGGATGTGTTATTGTGGGAGGAATGCGAGAAAAGAGGATTCCTGCGGGATTACCGATTGGAGCTGGAGTATCAGTTTTTGACCCTTTGTTATTTGCCCTCTATTAAAATGATGATACTTCGTCTGAATGAAGTTCCCTATGAGTATTTTTGCGCATTGAAGGAGGCTACCTTAGAGCGGGTGCCGGACTATCACAGCAATCCCTATGCGAAGGAATTGGTGACGGAGCTATATACCGTTTTTCTGGGATTTTTAGATTGCCCGGTCTCCAGGGAGGATTTGGACAGCATTTTTAAGGCGGTGAGAACCGGAGTGGAAAAGGGAAGTCTGCTGCTCTAAGGAAGCCTTCCCTCTCCCCGGAGCCCCCTCTGGCGGTGTACACGAATTTGCAGGGAGATTTGCCGCTTTTCGGCGCAAATTCATAGTTAAAAAAATAATTTGAAAAATTTTTATTTTTCCCCTAAAGTTTTTATGTTTCACTCCGATATATTAATCAAGTAAAGCAAATGCAAGTTTGCAGGCACGACTATCAAAGACAAGGATGTGTCAGGGCAGACAGTAGACAATAAAATCTAACGGGTCTCAGGGATGGGACATTGAATCAAGGAGGAAAAATACTATGGTAGTACAACACAATCTTACAGCAATGAATTCTAACAGAATGTTAGGTATCACAACAAAGAGCCAGGCTAAGTCCACCGAGAAGTTATCTTCCGGTTACAAAATCAATCGTGCAGCAGATGATGCAGCAGGTTTGGCTATTTCCGAGAAGATGAGACGTCAGGTAAGAGGTCTGACCCAGGCTTCCGCTAACGCACAGGATGGTATCTCCATGGTGCAGACAGCAGAAGGCGCTCTGAACGAAGTTCATGATATGCTTCAGCGTATCAACGAGCTGGCAGTAAAGGGTGAGAACGGCACACTTACCGCAAGCGATCGTACTTATATCAATAGCGAAGTTCAGCAGTTGATGAGTGAAATTGACCGTGTAGCTTCCACTACTACCTTTAATGAGCAGAATCTTTTGACAGGCTCCTGCGAAAATATTGGCTTACAGGTAGGTGCAGAGAGCGGACAGCATATTGACCTTAATATTAAGGCTATGAGCTGTGCAAGCATTGGTCTTTCCGGTGATGCTACCACCTCTACTACTTCCGCAGCATTGAACTCCAGCGTTAAGGCAGCTATCGCAGCAGTAAACGAGCAGCGTGCTATCCTCGGTGCTGTTCAGAACAGACTTGAGCACACCATCAACAATCTGGACAACGTAGTTGAGAATACCACCAGCGCTGAGTCTGCTATCCGCGATACAGATATGGCTACTGAGATGGTTAGATACTCCAACAATAATATCCTTGCTCAGGCAGGACAGTCCATGTTGGCACAGGCTAACCAGTCTAATCAGGGTGTTATGTCTCTGCTGGGTTAATCACATAAAAGATACAGGGCAGCCGAAAGGCCTGCCCTGTTTTTTTTGACTTCTTAATTTATAGGGAAACGCTGATTCAATCAGCGTTTCCCTAGTGTGACAGATAGCTGAGAATTTCCTGCACTCTATGCAGGTAGGTATGCTGTTCGGCTACTTTTTCAAATCCGTTTCTTGCAATCTGGGCCCGTTCTTTTTCGTGGGTCAAATAATAAGCAAGCTTGTCCATTAAATCCTGATAACTTTCGAAATACACGAAATCCTCTCCGGGAATAAAATAGTCCAGAAAGTCTGCCTGATAATTCGTCAGCAGAAAACCGCCGGCACCCATGATATCAAAGGCGCGCAGAGGAATGCCGCTTTTGATGCTGCGCAGGGAGATATTTAAATTGATTTTTGCCGTCTTAAAGACATAAGGAGCAAAGTCATAATAATCTACCGGGCCATGATTCGTGCAGTTTTTGAGACAATAGCTTTTATCCGGCGTGTAGATATCGATGGGGTAATGATTTGCAATGGCGCTTAACAGCTCCTGCCGCTCTTCTGCGGTAATCTGTCGATTAATGACATACTGGGCAAACAGATATTCTATTGTTTCTACGCCGCTGGGGTCCGGCTGCATGGGAAGGATGCGTTTCATATCCGCTATGATGTCCTCGGGGAGCAGCTCTTGAATAAAATTGTAGCCATATATTTTTTTCTGGGCAGAAATCAGGCCTTCCAGATACCCTCTCGTGTAAGGAGTAATACCCTCCAGACGCTGGTAAAACTGGTGCTTTTCCGTATAGAGGGAGCCTACGAAGGCAATGTCATGCTGGTTATACCAGTCCGTTTTCCGAAAGGAGTTAAGGTCTGTCATAGCATTCAGCCGCTCGGTATTCGCTGCCAGAGGAAGATAATGTATGGTAGGGATTCCGGCATTGTGAAATTCCAGATAAAGCTCTTTGTCAAATACAAACACATAATTTTTCGGATAGATAATGGTGTAGGAATACAGCAGCACATAAGGGCTGTCATAAACCCAGGCCACATAAATCGTGTCGGCTTCCTTACAGGCAAGAGAAACAAGGGGAAAATAATTAAAGGTAAAGACAAAATCCGGGGTAAACTCGGTCATTTTGTCTGCCAGTTTTCTCTGAAGCTCCTGATCCTCCCGAACACCCCGATTGTTGAAAGGAACCCGTTTCACGGTATGCCCCAATGCTTCAAAAGCAGATATCACGTCCTCATTTCCGAAGCTTTTCCATTCAAGAAATAATAGTCTCATTTTTAACCCCATTTCTGCGCTGTGTGCTGCGCATCCTGTCCTGTTTGTCATCGGCGCGGCAAAGCAGCCAAGTCCCTCAAGATTGAGGGATACAGGGAGTTGAAGCGGACTTGTCTGCTTTGTTCTTGTCCTGTATCATGTTTCCCTGTGCCGAAGGATACACTTTATTGTATCATATCGGCCTTTGTTTGGCAAAATTTACCGGTCGTGAAATGCAAGGGCGGTTCATTCAAAAGGTTGGAATCTGTTGACAGTTTTTTGCCGATGGGCTATAATTTATTTATCTAAAATTCAAAGTGTTCTGAACAGTATGGCGTATCAGCCGTTTTATCACTTGGATTTATACTATAGAAAAACGGCTGGGAGTGAACACCTTACCCTTCAGCCGGGAAAGAAGGGAAGCGTGAGGAAAGAGGATAACGAAGAGGGTCTGGAAATGCGCCAGCAGACTACTTTGTTTAAGGACATGATTTTGGCTGATGATAAAGCCAGATATGATGATGCCTGTAAAAGACTGCTTGCAGAAAAAATGATTCTTGCATGGATTATGAGAGCCTGTTTGGAGGAATACCGCCCATATGATGTGAAAGAGATTGCAGAAAAGTATATTGAGGGTATTCCGCAGGTGTCGGAAACAGGGATATTGTTGGAGGACGCCACATCAGGAAGTAAGATAACAGCTACAGGGGTTGAAGATATTACCATAACAGAGGGTAAAATTATTTTTGATATACGATTCAATGCAATAGCGCCAAAAAGTGGAAAGATAGAACATTATATTATCAATGTGGAGGCACAAAATAATTTTTATCCGGGTTATCCTTTGGTAAAACGCGCTATATATTATGGTAGTCGTATGATATCGGCGCAATATGGCACTATCTTTGTAAAGTCGCACTATGAGCGAATTCAAAAGGTCTATTCTATTTGGATATGTATGAATCCGCCCAAAGAGCGCAGAAATACAATAACAGGTTATTCTATAACAGAAGATAATTATGTGGGGCATGTGACGGAAAAGAAGGAATACTACGATTTACTTACGATAATAATGATTTGTCTGGGCATCTCTGAGGAGGACAGCCATAATAAAATTCTCAGGTTGCTGTATTTACTATTTCTATCAGATAGAGAGCCGGATAAGAAATGTGAGATATTGGAAAAAGAATTTGATATTCCAATGACAGAAGCTATAGAGAGAGAGGTGACGACTATGTGTAATCTCAGTCAGGGTGTAGAGAATAGAGGGATTGCGAAAGGAATACAACAGGGAATACAAGTATTGATTAGCGTTTTTAAGGAATTGGGAAAAACCTATGAGGAAACAACGGAGAAAGTGCAGGAGAAATTTTCTCTGACCGAAGAGCAAGCGGCAGAGAGTATGGAAAAATATTGGTAGTTTTTGTTTCTGTGCGATTTTTTGGGGAGCTTGGCAGAAAATCATATAAAAACCAGTGGAATAAACCGATATATTCATATATAATGTAAGAAATAGGATGCGCACTCATGCGAATGGAAATATGCTGCAAAAGCAGCCAAGTCTCTCAAGATTGAGGGATACAGGGAGTTGAAGCGGACTTGTCCGCTTTGTTCTAGTCTGAATGGGAGAAGAATTATGCTGGAGTTTCAGAAGGGTTTTTTTGAACAGGAGGTTCGAGAGGGCTTTTATATTGATACAACTATGAAAACCGTGTGGGCAGCAGAGCTTGAGGTATTGCAGACGGTAGCCGAGGTGTGCGATAAGTATGGTCTTGCCTGGTATGCAGGTTATGGAACTCTGTTGGGAGCGGTGAGACATCAGGGCTTCGTGCCCTGGGATGATGATATGGATATCCTGATGAAACGAGAGGATTATATGAAGCTGCTTGCGGTATTGCCAAAGGAGCTGCCGGAGGGCTTTCGGGTACGCAGTCCTTTTTCCGAGGAGGGATATTCCGAATATCACGGCAATGTCATAAACGGGAGCGGAGTCAGTATTGCGCCGGATTTTTTGAGCAGATTTCACGGATGTCCTTTTACCGTGGGATTAGATATTTTTCCGTTGGATTATCTGCCCCGGGATAGGGGGGAACGGGAGCTGCAGAAGAGCTTGTTTACGTTGGCGGGGCGGGGAACGCAGATGGCCAAGGATATACTGGAGCTGATGAAGGAAGCTTCGGGGGACGATGAAGGTGAGGAAGACAATCAGCAGAAGATAGAAGCCTGTAAGAAGGAACTGACAAATGCCATTGATGCATTGGAGCAATATTGCAAGGTAACCTTTGACAGAACATTGATTTTGGAGGAGCGCTGGGAAGAGCTGCTGCCTCCTCTGTGGAAGCTTGCCAATCAGCTTGCCATGATGTACAGGGAAGAGGAAAGCGATTATCTGGTAATGTATGGGGATTATATTACCTGGGAGAAAAAGATTTTTCCGAAGGAATGGTTTGACGAGACGGTGGGGCTTCCCTTTGAAAATTTCATGATTCCGGCAGTAAAGGAATATGATAGTTTTTTGAGAATGGTATATGGAGACTATTCGATAGTCGTCAAAAAGAGCGGAATGCATGAGTATCCTTTCTATAAAAGGCAGCTTGTGGATTTGAGGGAATATGTAAAGGATGTAGAGTCCAGGAGTCAAAAGCTTGGTCTGTTGTCGCCTGTCCCAGAGGAGGAAAACAAAGAACAGGAGGATATGCCTGCATCCTGGAAGGCGGTTTTGGAAAAGCCTGACGGAAGCCGTAAGAAAGTGCTTCTGTATACCAATAACGCCGGAGAACTGATAAAATATGGGGAAAAAATGCTGAAAAAGATGGAAGAGGTATTCGGAATTCTGCAGAAGGAGCAGGAGAATATCGCTCTATGGTGGCGGCCCCACAAGGCGATTCCCCAGACGGTGAGCGCTGCCGCTCCCGAGCTTTGGGAAAAATATCAACAGCTTGTGGAAGCGTATCAGAAAGAGGGCTTTGGGATTTACGACACGACGGATAAGGAAGAGCGGGCGATGGAAGCCAGCGATGCCTATTACGGAGATATGAACGCTCTGTTGCAGTCCTATCAGGAGACGGGGAAACCCATTATGATACTGCATTGCCGGACAGCAGAAGAAGAGTCTGGCGGCATTTTAGACGGCAGTAAAGACGGAGATGAATAGTAAGAAGGTGCGGCATGATTTCAGTCAGAGATTTATCCAGCCAATATGGCGATACGATAGCATTGCAGAATGTCAGCTTTGACTTGGCGGAGGGAGATTTCCTCACGATATTTGGCGGGGACGATGCAGGAAAGACTACTTTGCTTCGGATATTGATGGGGTTTCGCACGAGATATTCGGGAACGGTGAAGCTATGGGGAAAGCGGCCGAACAGACTGACCAGGGAGCAGCAGAGCCGGCTGCGGTTTTTGCCGGATGATATTATATGGGAAGGGCATCTTACCGGGGAAGAATATCTTTCCTATATACAGAGGTGCAGCGAGGTTTATGACGGAGAATACCAGGAAGAGCTATGCAGGCGCTTTGGCGTCGTTTTGGAGGAGGGGCTGTTAGACACTTCCTATCAGAACAATAAGCTGGTACAGATGATAGGAGCCTTATGTGTCAGACCGAAGTTAATCCTGCTGGATGAGCCTTCTACTTATCTTGAGACTGAGGTATATCGTATTTTATGCGAATTGCTGCAGGAGCATTGTCGGCAGGGCGGAGGCGTTCTGGTGACGGAGAAAAGTTATGAAACTGCGAGGGAGTACAGCAGCAGATGTATTTATTTAAAGGAAGGGAAAATAGCGGTAAATGCCCGGGTTACGCATCCTGATATCCGCTGTAAGGCGGTAACGGTACGGGGCGGGCAGGAAGAGTATTTGAATCAATACCTATCCCGATTCATTTGTGAACGCAAGGGTACAAGGACATATCTGTATAAGGGAGATATGAAAACACTGGCGGCTCTGATGTATCATGCGGAGTGTGCGGATTGGATTGTGGAGGAGCTTACGCTGACGGAGGAGCTGGAAGGTAATTATGCAAGGTGGAAATAGACAGTTAAAGGTGGTATGGCGGCGGGAGTGGGATTATCAGAAGCGTGGGCTGCTCATACAATGGGCGGTGGGAGTAAGCCTTTTGCTGCTGCTGTTTCTCATTTACAGTCTGAAGGAATCGTGGCTGTTTAACGGATTATCCTATGTGAAGGCTTTGCCTCCGGCGCTGTATGCCTTTGTGGGATTTACGGAGGAAACCTTGCCCAGCGGCAGTCTGTTTACGTTTATAGAGCTTTTCGTGATGTGCCTTCATGTATGGCTGGCGTGGAGCTTTGGAGCCCGGGGGATGCAGAGCATCTGGCGGGAGGAAGAGGACAATCACATTTATCTGATAGCTAATCAATGGTGCGGCCGATATGAGCTGGCAATTTATAAGTTTACATGGTCGGCAGTAAGTATGCTGGCAACGTATGTCGCTTTGTTCCTGCCCGGGGTTGTCTTGCTGCTGGCAGGCAGCGCAAGCCGCGTGCTGTTGTTGGAAAATGTCATGGCAATGCTTGGATGGATGATAAGAGGCTGTTTTGTCTTACTGCTGCTTTTAACAGTGTGCGTCAGCTACGCTTTGTGCTGTGGCTACAGAGAACAGACCTATTGGGCGGGCGGTGTTGTGTTTGGAACGCTTATCATAGGGAATCTGTATAAAATAAGAGATTTGGCATGCTGGATTCTGGAACGCTTACAGATAAATGGTGAGCTTTTCAACCGGTTATTAGGCTGGTTGGACGGATTGTATTGGATTTCTCCGTTGTCATGGCTGAATCCCTTTCGTGAGGCGGGAGCGTTACAGATTACAGGGCAGACAGTGTTATGTATCATAATTGCAGGCATATTTGGACTGGCGGGTATATTCCGCTACCGAACAAGAGAACTTGGCTGGTAGGGCAGGAGTTCCCGAAGCAGGAAGGGAGGTATGGAGATGAAAAAATATATCAGTGCAGCGTTAGTGATATTGCTTCTTGTTGGTTTCATGCCGCATACTCCGGTGGCATATGCGACGGCCGTAGTCGGAGAAGGGACTTGCGTGGACTATTGGGAGGGAAGCATAAGCGGAAATGATGCAATCAGGACAAGGCAGCAGGATGTGGTATCGCTGCAGGTTCCGCAAAATCTGGACTTTCTTATGGACCCGTATGGGATGATTAACGACACCCAGATTCACTCCGACAGGTATTGCTTTCGCAACACAGGCGATACAGCCGTCCGTTTAAGTCTGACCAATATTGTATGTGAGCTTGCCCAGGGCGTAGCGGTGGCTCCGGCAGAGATATCTGAGGAGGATATCCGGGAAAGTGAAGATAAGCTGATTCGCCTTCAGCTGTACTTTGAAGACGGCAGCTTTATCACAGTGAGTCAGGACCCGGGAGTTTATGAGCTTGTATTGGAAGCGGGAGAGAGCGCAGAATTTTCCATCGGCGGCTGTATGAGCGTTGGGGCGAAGGATGTCTGGGAAGACGGCGATGCGGGAATTTCAATGATTTATGATGTGAAAAGGGTAAATGAGGAATTTGGACAGGAGTCCGAGAATAAACTTGAAAATAATTCGGAATACATCTTAAGTTATTGAGAACATAGCCGATATATATTTCAGTAATAATTATGACCTACGGGAAACGCTTTAATCAGTGTTCCCCTAATGTACCTGTAGGGTTAAGGTGATATATTGTATTGGCAGTACAACAGCAGCATATTTTGTGACTGTAGATTTTAGAAAAATGTAAAAGGAAGTAATTGACATTTCACAGATAGATTAGTATAATATCTCTAGGAAATAAGTACTAGATTGTGATTGGTATCTCACAGCGGAGACGCTGTTTAGATATAGGGCTGGCGAGGAGGAACTGCAGGGATGGCAGACAAGGATGTTACCCGTAGAATCGAGAGAGGAGGCAGGACAAAGAAAAGCGGAAATGCCGGAATAATAGTGTTTTTGTTAGCAGTTATTATCATTATGGCGTTTCTGACAATTATTGTAGTTACCTTGCGGGGAAAGAACGATGTATCGGCTGAAAAGCGCAATGTAGTAGTCAATGCGGAGAATGTGGAAGAGATTTTGGCCAGTTTAAGTGAACAGGATGTCAATGAGCCGGGCTATTATGAAGTTACCATGAACTCCGAATGGGTATTTGAGGACGGAAAGAGCATTTCTGAAAATGCATATGTAGAAAATGCCGTTACAAATACAAACGACGTATATTTTGATGTGAATCTGAAGGATACGAACGAATTGATTTACAGTTCGCCCATATTACCTTTGGGAAGTCATATTGAGAATATTACATTGGATAAAGAGCTTGCAGCTGGAACCTATGATTGTATCATGACCTATCATTTGGTGGATGAAAATCAGGAGACGGTGAGTACATTGAAAATAACCCTTACAATCGAGATTCAAAATTAATTGCCAGCCAAAGAGCCTGTTTACAGGTTGTTTTATAATATTATTTCAAGGAGGAAAAACATATGAAATCATTTAAGAAAATCACAGCTACTGCACTGACGATGGCAATGATAGCTGCAAGCAGCATGACGGCATTTGCTGCACCTGGTGACGAGGATGAGGAGGTAACGACGCCTACAGAGACCGAAACTGAAACTGAAACCGAAGATGATGGTACTCAAACCGGTTCGTTAGGTGGAACAGGTACTGTTGAAGGCGTTGTGAATAAGGATGTATTTGCTGTGGTTCTGCCTACAGTGGCTGAAGGAGCTACGACATTTGACTATGTTATGGACCCTCAGGGATTAATCCTTACCACTAACCATGCAAAGTATGAGAACGCTACATTTGCAGCCGGAGCATCCGTATTCTTTAAAAATGCAAAAGTAGAAGGAGCTACGGATGATCCTTATACCGCAACCAGTGACGCTCTTACTATTACCAATAAGAGTACTCTGGATGTAGATGTAACTCTTACGGCAACAGTTACCGCAGTAGAGGGTCTGACTATGGCTGAGAGCGCTACTTTCGCAGCAGATGACACGGCAGCAAAGCTGTATCTGGCTCTGATTGGCGGAGAAGGCGAGACGGCCCAGACAAAGGCTATTACTACCGAAGGTACTCAGATTACAACAAAGATGAACAAAGCTGCTGACGGCGCTTATAAAGTAGTATATAATTCTACAGATAGCGAGTATGTATACGATTTGACGGATGAAGCAAAGGCTAACGATTATACTGGATTTTCCACTTACAGCTTCAAGCTTACCGGCGCCTGCAATACCAACACGGGCGTTGATTGGGAAGATTTGAAGGATGCAAATCCCGCTGTAGAGGTTGTATGGACGGTAGCAGATCCTACCAAGGCTCCTAAGGGCGTTTTTGAATCTGACGGAACGAACGATATCGTAGTTTATTATACAGGAGCAAAGCCCAGCGAAGTTACCCTGACTCCTCCGGCAACAGCAGTAAAGAAGGCAGCAGTTAATTTGACAGCAGGCACCAACCTTACGATTGATGATGAGAAGATTACTCTTAAGGCAAGCTATGTTGCAACTTTAAAGAAATCCGCTAACTATGGCGCTGGCACATATAAGATTGCTGTAAACGGAAAGACTACAGATGTTGTAATTAAATAACAGAGGAAGCTATATTTTAAGAATATAGACTGGCCATAAAGGGGAGCGATTTTCGCTCCCCTTGTTATCACTATCGGAGTAAATATCAGGTAGTACAATATAACAATGCAAAGAGGTTTCTGATGGAAAAAGATTACAAAAAAATTTTGGTAACGCAGACTTCTATGCCTCCTTTTGAAGAATATGTGGAAGCGATACGTCCGCTGTGGGACAGCCGTTGGATAACCAATATGGGCTCTTATCATAAGCTGTTGGAAAAGAGGCTTAAAGAATATCTGGATGTTCCCAATTTTTCACTTATGGTAAATGGACATATGGCGTTGGAACTTGCCATACAGGCCTTTGGATTTCCGGAGGGAAGTGAAATTATCACGACTCCCTTTACTTTTATATCTACGACTCATGCTATTGTACGCAATCGATTAAAACCAATTTTTTGTGATGTGAAATGGGAGGATGGTACAATAGATGAAACAAAGATTGAAGAATTGATTACAGAGCGTACTGTGGCTATTGTACCGGTACATGTGTATGGAAATGTATGTGAAATAGATGCGATTCAGCGTATTGCAGATAAGTATAACCTGAAGGTTATCGTTGATGCCGCTCATTGTTTTGGAATAAAATATAAAGGCAGGGGAATAGGAAGTTACGGCGATGCGTCCGTATTCAGTTTTCATGCTACAAAAGTATATCATACTATTGAAGGCGGAGGAATCGCTTTCAGAGATGAAAAATTGTATGATAAACTATATAATTTGAAAAACTTTGGCATAAGAGGAGAAGAGCTGGTCACCGAAGTCGGCGCAAATGCAAAAATGAACGAATTCTGTGCGATTATGGGGCTCTGTAATCTGAATCACATTGACCAAAGTATAGAAATGAGAAAACAAAAGTATGGTTGGTATAAACGGAATTTGGATAAGGCGTCTGGTCTGCGCTTTTTTGAACGGGATGAGGAAGCGACAAATAATTATGCCTATTTTCCTGTGTTGTTAGAAGGAGAGGGCTCGGCTCGAAGAGACGAAGTATATAATCGTTTGAGACAGAACAATATTCATGCAAGAAAGTATTTCTATCCGCTCACCTCCGATCAGGCGTGCTTTAAAAATAAATATAGAAGTCTTTCGCTGGAGCGGGCAAGGATACTGGCGGAGCAGGTGCTTGTCCTGCCTATGTATGAGAGTCTACAGGAGGAAGATATAAACAGGATATGCAGTTTTATATAAAAACAGTTCCCTTAGTGTTTTCCCTTATTTTTTTCGCAGGGTTTCCCACATAGACGCTTTTTTCCGCACAATTTTCGATTACGACGGAGCCCATACCGACGATTGTATTGGCTCCGACTGTTATTTTGTCGCGTAATGCGGCGTTAGGGCCGATAAAACAATTGTCGCTTATACTGCTTTTGGAGCCGATAAAGCTGTTCAGGGAAATAAAGCAGTTACTGCCAATCTGACAATCATTTTCGACAATTGCGGAAGCATGTATAGCGGTATTGGTTCCGATGGTAACATGATGCGCAATATAGCAGAAAGGAAAGATAATGGCTCCGGGAAGGATGGTGCAATGGCTGGATACCACAGCTCTGCCGTCTATTAGAGTGGCCAGCGGTACACCATGGTCGGTATATAATTGATTTAATTTTTCCCGATACACAGGCTCTCCCAAAGCGATGAGAACCTCTGTGTTTTTAGCGATGGGATCCTTAAAAAATGTTTCGTTTGTGTAGGATACATCCTGGGTTAATTTATCGCCGATAAAAAAAATCTTATCCCACTTGTCGGATTGAAATGCCGCAATATCATATACTTCATGTGCAAAGGCGCCAATGCCTACGATTCCCAGGTTCATACTCACGTAATCCTTTCTGCTTTTTATCATACAGGCAAAATTGTTTGCGCCGCCGATGGCGGCATGTCCGGAAGTGCGGAATAAACGAAACATAAGATTATATGTAAAATACAATATTTTTTTAGGAGTGTCAATAGTTTTATGACCGGTGCCACTGAACTGTTACAAAGCATAAAATATTTGCCGGGTGCCTGAATTTAGGAGCTATTTACAGATTACTCTATTTATTATATAATACAATCAGTTATCAGATGGAAAATCATTTGAGGCCGTGAGCAAATAGAAGCTGGTTATTTATATTTATCGGCGTCAGGGTAATGACGAAGAATAGATAGATTGATAGGGAGGAAAAATGGCAGAATATATTTTCCCTTTTGATATGATTCCGAAAGAATCTGATATTATTATTTATGCTATGGGAGTTGTGGGACAGTGCTTCTATGAACAGGTTGCGAAACTTCAATACTGTAATGTGGCGGCATTGATTGATAGGGATGCGGACGAATTTTTTTCGCCTCAGTATCCCGTTGAACCATTAAGCGCCCTGGCGAAATATGCCTTTGACTATATAGTGATTGCGATTCTTGAGGACAGTATTGCTCAGGCGGTCAGGGGGGAATTAATAACAAATTATGGCGTTCCTTCCGAAAAGATAATATGGGTCAAGCCCAGGGAGCTGCAGGAAAATAAATCATTGTATAGGTTAAGCCAAATGACAAAAGGGCATCAGGAATTGTCTTTTTGTCTGGAGGATTTTATGAAGAGAGGCAACGGCGATATAGCCTCCTTTTCCGGTGCCATCGAAGAATTAAAGCACTATTCCTATACAAATATTGAATTGTGTGAAAAATATAAAGAATATTTTATGCAGTATCTGGCAAAAGAACGCTCGCCTAAAAAGAGAATCATTCTGCTGAGATTCTTATATGAGGCAGGATGTTTTGACGGGAAATGCGCAGAATTATTTATGCGCAGTATCCGGGATATCAAAGGCAATTATGAAGCCAGAATATGGCTGACATGGGATATTTCATGCATGGAAGCCAGAATGGCGTCTATCAGATATCATAACTTTTTCCTGGATAAAAGAGAAATTATCCGGGAAAATATTTCTCCCTTTGTTAATGTGGTTCATAGAAACGCGCAGGTTGGGGAAAAGCGGCAGCGTGATAAGAAATATATTGCCATTATAGGTCATAATTTTGACCAGACGTCATCCTCTCATTTTAAATTTATGCGGCCCTATGTAAATGAAATGAGTGCGCAGGGATATCAAATTAAAATTTTTCCCATTGACTTGTTGAGATTCAGAGAGGGAGAAAGCTTCCTCCGGCCAATCGTTGTGTTAGATAAAAGGTCCTATCTGGCCCGACAGGAATATTCGGAATTTCTGGCGCCGGAAATAGAGGTGGTAATTCCCGAGGGAGCCACCATGCAGGAGAGAATCGAACATTTTGCGGAACATCTGTATGCCTTTCATCCGGACATAGTATATGATTTTTCCGGTGAATATGCCTTCTGCTCCCCCATCTATTATGATGCCTTTCCAACTGTGGCCATGCCCATGAGGGGATATGCGTCCAGCGCATGGTTTGACAAATATGTGGCAAGGGATAAGAAAATATGTATAGAGGAGAATTCCATATTTCATTCTGTTTCTGAGGAACAAATGGAAGAAGCATTGCCGGATTTATGCAAGTACAGTATACCCTGCAGCAGGCCCTTTGGCAGGTCGGAGCATGGATTTAAAGAGGAAGCATTCTTAATTGTAACCAGCGGATATCGTCTGCGGCAGGAGCTGACCAGGGATTTTGTGGATTGTGTAGGTTCTTTCTTAAAGGAACATACGGATGCGGTCTGGCTGCTGGTAGGGGACGCCATATGCGATTACATCAAGCAGGCGTATGGCGCTTTGCTGGACGAGAAGAGGATTATCGAATGGGGATTTGAACCGGATTTGTATGGCTTATATGGAATGTGTGATATTTACTGGAATCCGAATCGCAACGGCGCTGCAGGATGTATTTATATGGCCATGCAATGCGGAATACCAATCGTATCCTCTGCTTTCCCCTCTGATATTCTGCCCCAGCTGGGCAGAGAAAATGCTGTTGAAGGAGATTATAACGAGTGTAAAAAATATGCGGATATTCTCTATGCAGATAAAGAAGTGCGTAAAGAAAAGGGGAAATTAATGTTGGAACGAACCCGGAATACTCCGGGCGGGGTAGAAAATTATGTAAAGAAGCTCATTGAGATTGGGGAGAGCATCTTAAAATAGCGGCAGAGGCTGCCGGCTTTGACAGAGTTATCATCTGTCGGGGAGAAAGAAGTATGGGTACAATAACCGATAAATTTGTTCAGTATTTATATGATTTAACGCAGCAGGATTTTTCTGACCAAGTCAAATGCAAAAGTAAAGAGCATCTGATTGATTATCTGGCAGCGGCGTATGGAGGAGCCGGCGTCAACCGGAAGGTGACGGAGGAAATTGCCGGGGATTATCCGGGTGATGTTCACGTCATTGGATATCATAAACGAGTCAGTATGGATGCGGCAATTCTCTTAAATGCTTTCAATGCTCATGTCCTGGAGTTGGACGACGGGCATCGCAATGCCATGATGCATTTGGCTGCGCCAATCTTTTCGGGATTGTTGGCGGTTGCGGAAAAAAAAGAAAAGAATCTGGCGGATTTGCTGAAGGGCGCCGTTATCGGATACGAGACGGCAGTCCGTCTGGGGACGGTCATCCAGCCCTCCCATAAGAGGAAGGGATTTCATGCCACCGGTACATGCGGCGCCATCGGCACGGCCATGGGAATTGCCGCCATGCTGGGGTATGATAAAGCCGGGATGAAGAATGTGCTGAGCGCAGCGGCTACATCCGCATCAGGGCTGTTGGAAGTCATTACCGGACAGTCAGAGCAGAAACCCTATAATGTGGCCCAGGCTGCGGCGGCCGGGACGAATGCGGCTCTGTTTGGAAAATACTTTTCGGGGCCGGAGGATGTGTTGGGCGGACCGAGAGGATTTATAAAGTGTTTCAGCGATAAGAGTGTGGAAGAAGAACTTACAAAACCTCAGGAAAAGCTTGGTATATGGGGGGCCTATATGAAACCGTATGCCGCGTGCAGGCATTGTCATGCCCCTATTGAGGCGGCGCTGAATCTCAGAAAAGAATATGACTTTGCCGTTACGGACATTGAGGCGGTGGTTGTGACTACCTATGAGCTGGCAGTATATGGACATGACCATTGGAGTATTACCAGTGTGGGAGAGGCGAAGATGAGCATTCCTTATAGCGTGGCGGCGGCGCTTTTATATCATACCGCAGGTGCAGATGCGTTTACCGAAGATAAGTTCAGGGATTCCCGAGCTTGTGAGCTTGCCCGAAAGGTAAAAGTGGTAAGTTCAGAGGAGCTGACAGCGCTGACCAGAGAGAGGCGGGCGGCAATCGTGACGATTCATCTGCAGGACGGAAGAATATGGGAAAATCGTGTGGATTATCCCAAAGGGGAACCCGAAAATCCCATATCCCAGGAGGAACTGGAGGCCAAATTTGTCTCGCTGGTTACTTCGGCAGGGTACAGTGAACCATACTGCACAGATATTTTAAAGAGGATTAACGGGTCTGAACCAATGAAAATAAGGGATTTGCTGTCGGCAATGGAAAGGTAAACAGGAGGAAATATGCCAAGAGTTTCGCTGGAAAAGATTGATCATATCACAAAATATGTGCTTCTAAAATGCGGCGTGGATAAGGACAGTATAGAGATTATTCAGCAGACGATTCGGTTTGCCAACCGGCGTGGAGTCGCCACCCATGGTGTGGGCAGACTGCCGCTTTATGTCAAAAAAATCCAAAGTGGAACCCTGAATCCTGTGAATTGCATGGAGCAGGTCAGCTCCAGTGGCGCAGTCGCCGTCTATGACGCCCATAACGGGTTTGGACAGGTTGCGGCCGAATGGGCCATGAAGGATTGCCTGGAGCGTGCCGGGACAACCGGTATTGCGGCGGTTGGTGTGCGAAACAGTCATAATTTCGGTATGGCAGGATATTTTGGCGAGATGGCGGCCCGGCAGGGGATGGCGGCAATTATCTTTGCGAATGCGGCTCCGGCCATAGCTCCTACGGGAGGGGCCAAACCGCTGCTGGGAACCAATCCTCTGTGTTATGCTTTTCCGGGCAGCGATACGCAGCCCCCCGTTATTTTAGATATGGCAACATCCGTAGCCGCCAGAGGGAAAATCCGGCTTGCGGCCAAAAACGGTGAAAAGATTCCCCTGGACTGGGCCATGGATAAGAACGGGAAACCCACGGAAGACCCAAATGAGGCGCTTGCGGGCTCTCTGTTTCCGATTGGCGGATATAAAGGGTACGGCCTGGCGTTGTTTGTGGATATGTTTGCCGGACTGCTGACAGGCTCGGCCTATGCGGGGGGAGTGCAGCCCTTAAGTAAGACAGAGGTTCCCTCCCGGAACGGGCATCTGTTTATTACTTTGGATGTAAAGAAATTTGTTGATGAGGCGGAATACCGAACGAGACTGGATATTCTGAGAAGGGAAATTCTTAGCTGCGGCGCTCCCGGAAATGTGTTATTTCCCGGAGAGCGGGGTTATCGGGAAACTGACAAAAATACAGAAACGGTGGAGCTTCCCCTTAAGCAGATTCAGGAGATTAACAAACTGGCAGATACACTTTCCGTCCCGGAACATCTGGAAATCGTAACATAGCCACAGGCTGTTCTATCCGTGAGATGATAAGAACGACGGGGATACATGAGGAGAAAATAAATATATGAGACATCACCAATACAACCCGGATTTCCAATTTGTGAAGGAACCGGTAGAGTTCTGTAAGTATACGGAGCGGGAGCTGCTTCAATATTGTCTGGGGGCAACTATGTATATGCCGGGCACGAAGGATTTCGCAGCCGCCATTATCGGCAGAAAATATCCGGGACTTACCTCCATGGTGCTTTGTTTTGAAGACGCCTGCAGGCTGGAGGACGTCCCTGCGGCGGAGGAAAATTCCATTCAGCTGCTTCATTTGATAAGTGATAAAATGGAAGCGGGAGAGATAAGCTATCGGGAACTGCCGTTGATTATTTTCAGGATAAGGAATATGGAGCAGTTTCATAATTTTGCCGAGCGGCTGGAGCCGAGGCATATGAAGCTGATAACAGCGTTTAACTTTCCCAAGTTTAATTCGGAGAACGGGGAGGCGTACTATAGTTATCTACGGGAATTAAACGAAAAGTTTGGCGAAATTATTTACGGTATGCCCATTATGGAAGACCGGAGAGTGGCTTTTAAGGAATCCCGGATGGAGGAGTTATTGGCGGTCAGGGATATTCTGGCAAGGTATAAGGATATCGTTTTAAATATTCGGGTGGGGGGAACGGATTTTTCTTCCTGCTTTGGCGTGAGGCGGGGCATTAATTATACGATATATGACATTATGACGGTTCGGGATTGTCTGATGGATATCTTGAATGTGTTTTCCAGGGACAATGAATATACGCTTTCCGGGCCGGTTTGGGAGTACTTCCGGGCAAGCAAGGAAATGAGATGGAAAAATCTGCCGGAGTTTGACTTTACGGAAACTCTGATTAAACGGGAGCCCATTGTAAATGACGCCGTTGACGGTTTGTTGCGGGAACTGATTTTGGACAAGGCGAATGGATTTATCGGAAAAACGATTATACATCCTTCCCATTTGAATTTTGTAAACGGTATGTTGGCCGTTACCCGGGAGGAGTATGAGGACGCCTGCCAGATTTTACAGACGTCCGGAGGAGTGATAAAGAGTGCGGACGCTAATAAAATGAATGAGATTGGCCCTCATAAGAACTGGGCGGAGAAGCTGTATATGCGGGCAATGGCTTACGGTGTGATTGAAAATGAGTCGGAGTACCTGAAATTATTTGGATAGATTGGGATAGATTGGGATAGAAAAGAGAGGGATAATTATGAAGGAGACCAGAGCCTTTTTAAAATCGATAGGAATGCCGGACAGGGATGCATATGATTTGCCTGATTCTCTGAAGACTTTTGCGGACGGAGGACAATATCGTTTTGAGGTGCCCGGAATTCAGGGCCCGAAGGTAATGGAAGCTCTTCTGGAGGAGATGGATAAATATGGGATATGGCTGCACCGGGTGACCCAGACTAAGGGAATTATGCTGTTGACTGACAACGAGATACTCCATATGGTTCAGCTTGCAAAGGAACAGAAAATTGATTTGATTCTGGCAATTGGGCCGAGGGCTACCACTGATACAAGCGCTTCTGTAAATACGCCCGAGGGGGTTCGTATGGGATACCGGTTAAGAGGACAGGAACAGGTGGTCCGCGCAGTAGAGGATGTAAAACGGGCGGCGGCATTGGGGTGCCGATTCTTTTTGGTTTATGACGAGGGCTGTCTGTGGCTGCTAAACGAGATGAGGAAGGCCGGGGAGATTCCCGGAGACTGCCGATTTAAGGTTTCCGCTCATATGGGGCATGGGAATCCATGCTCCGCCAGACTGCTGGAAAGCATAGGCGCCGATTCCATCAACCCTGTGAGAGACATCCAGCTCCAGATGCTGGCAGCGATACGTCAGGCAATAGAGATTCCGATAGATATCCATACGGAGAACCCAAAATCCACAGGGGGCTTTATCCGACATTATGAAGTGCCGGAGATGATTCGTATTGCGGCGCCAATCTATTTAAAGACGGGAGGCTCGGTGGCCCAGACCCACAGCTGGGAATCGACGACTGAGGATGCGAAGAAGAGGGCGAAACAGGTGTCTCTTGTAAAGAGGATGATAGATACTTACTATCCGGAGGCCGTCCAGTCTCTTCGGGGAAGTGTTGAATAAGAGGATGCTGGGGCAGGAGTGTGTTATGGACAATGGAAAAAAAAAGACAGCGCTGGTTTTAGGCGGTATAGGGGCGCACAGAGAGTTGCTTATCCGGTTGAAACAGAGGGGATATGATACGCTGCTGGTAGATTATTTTGACAATCCGCCGGCAAAGGATGCAGCGGACGTGCATATAAAAGAAAGTACGCTGGATAAGGAAAAAGTACTGGAAATTGCAAGGAAATGGAATATTTCCGTAATCCTCAGCGGGTGTGTAGATCAGGTGAATGCCACCGCCTGTTATGTGTCGGAAAAACTGGGCTTATATACCCCCTATAGTTATGAGACGGCCCTTAGAATTAACGATAAAGATTGTATGAAAAGGGTTATGCAGGAGCAGGGCGTATTAACCTCTCAATATTATTGTATCAAATCAAAAGAGGAGATTCTACAAAAAGAGTTACGGTATCCCGTTATGGTAAAGCCTGCTAATTGTAATTCCGCCAATGGGGTAAAAAAAGCGGAAAATAAAGAACAGATGTTAATTTACCTGGAGCAGTCATTTGCAATCAGCAGAAACGGGAAAGCCATTATAGAAGAATATGTAGAGGGAAAAGAGTTCAGCGCGTATTGTTATATTCATAACGGAAGGGCAAAATTGCTGATGACCAGTGAGAGAATCAGTATTATAGAGGGTGAGGAAAAGGTCATTAAATGCTATGGGGCGCTGATTCCCGCCCGTATTCCCAGGGAGCTTGAAAAAAAGGCGGAGGATATTGCCGGTAAACTGGCGAAGGCGTTCGGAATAACCAATTCTCTATTCTTTTTTCAGGGGATTGCAACGAAGGACGATATCAGTATGATAGAATTTGCTCCCCGCATTGGCGGGGGGGTCTGTTTTAAGACCATTCCAATGAATACAGGCTTTGATGTAATGGATGCCGTCATAAGGTGTGCCTTGGGTGAACAGGCGGACGTAAGCGCCTGGCATCCGCCGATAAATGTTCTGGCGGTCAATACGGTATATGCCAGAGACTGCGTATTTGACCATGTCGAGGGAGTAGACCGGCTGCTGGCCGGGCATGTGATTGAGGATTTTATCATGTATAAAACAAAAGGCATGCATATAGACAACCGTTCTGCCAGCGGTGGGAGAATCGGCGCTTTTATAGTGAAGGGAGCGAGTGAAGAAGAAATTCTGGAATCCGTTCATAAAGCATATGATAGATTATCTGTTCAAAGCGCTGAGGGTGAGGAGGTTTTGAGAAGGGATTTAAACCTGTATGCGATGCAGGGGACTTATTGAGGATAGGGCAAGGTATGCTTTGAAGGAGGACTGTGAATTGATAACGATTCAAACGCCGATATCAGAGGAAATGGTCCGGGAGCTGCACTTAGGAGACCGGATTTTGCTATCGGGAAAAATCTATTGCGGCAGAGACGCCGTGCTGCCTAAGATATGCAGGTTAATGGAACAGGGAGCCTTAGAACAACAGGGAATCAACTTGACGGGAAGTGTGATTTTCCATACGGCGGTCAGCCCTGCGGGGGTGGGGCCCACTTCCAGCAACAAGGCGGAGATTGAAGCAAGTATTGCGCCGCTCTCGAAGGCAGGAGTTAAACTGCATCTGGGGAAAGGGGCGATTGGCAGCGACGCTATTGCGGCTCTGGAGGAATATAACGCCGCCTACGCTGTGATTCCTCCCGTTACGGCTCTATTGGGAAACGGTATTATCTCCCGGAAGGTTATCGCCTTTCCGGAGCTGGGCATGGAAGCATTTTACGAGCTGGAGGTCAGGGAGTATCCTGCGATTATCGGAGCGATTCATAATAGCAGCGTCTATTGAGTCAGAGCCTCAAATTGCAATCGCAGCCGAGAATTTGAGATTCTCGGCGCGGTGTCATCGCAGTAAGCTGCTCTGACAGGGAGGATTAGTATGAATTATGATGAGGAAATTGTGGAGAAAGTCTGCAGGACCCTGGTAGAAGCGGGCTCAACATTTTCGCCTGATAAAAAGAAAGCTTATGAGAGGGCGATTGCGGAGGAAGACAATGAGCAGGCAAAGTGGGTGATGGAGATGTTGTTGAAAAATTCCTGTTATGCGGAAAAAAACAGCAGCCCCCTTTGCGACGATACCGGTATTCCCCATCTGGTTCTGGAGATGGGCCCTCATGCCGCCATTACAGGCAATATGCTGGAGTCTATTCAGGAGGGAGTTCGGCAGGGGCTCAGGAGACTGCCGGGACGTCCTATGGCAGTCAAAGGGAATGACAGACAGCGAATTGACCAGTCATTGGGATTGGATGAAGATCCGGCGGCCCTGGAAACGGCGCCGGTTGTGATGCGCAATATGACAGAAGATACGATTCGGCTGCATGTGCTGATGCTGGGAGGCGGACCTGCCATACGTGCAAAGACCTATCGGATTTTTCATAAACACAGTGTGGAAGCTGTCCTGGATGAAATCGTCTCATGGGCGGTGGAAGCCACGAAACTGTTAGGATGTACCCCCAGTACCTTGGCAGTCGGCATCGGGCGCTCCCATTATGAGGCGGCGGCACTGATGCTGCAGGCCATGGTGGACGGCTCCTATGACAGGCAGAGTGATTTGGAAAAGGAGATTACAAAGCGGGTGAACCGGGCGGGCTCAGGAACCCTGGGTCTGGGAGGGAAGAACACGGTTCTGGCTACTTTTATGAAAATCGGTCCCCAGCGGGCCAGCGGGGTCAGGATTGTCTGCCTGAGACCATGCTGTTGTTTTGAGCCGAGAACGGCAAGTGTTGAGTTGTGACAGTCGGGCAAGGGAAAGAAGAATTCCGGGTAATGGGGAAGCAATGCAAGAGAGACAGGTTTTGAAAGCAGAGACGGGAGGTTGGGTGTGGACGTCAAAGAGGATTGGTTAAGTGAATACAGGGATATTATTCCGCAATGTGATTTTGTATGCCGGAAGGTCAAGGTATCTGTGTATTGCAATGCTTTTAATCATGAGCCGTATATCAGGGAAGCTTTGGAAGGGTTTGTGAATCAAAAGACAGATTTTGACTATCAGGTGTTTGTATATGATGATGCGTCTACGGACGGAACGTCGGAGATTGTCAGAGAATACAGCAGGAAATACCCGGATAAGATCATGGCAATGATAGCGAAACGAAATACCTATCGGGAGCCGTTCCGCCTGGATATGAAGTCCCGGATTTCGCAAAAGTATCTGACGGGGGATTACATAGCCACATGCGAGGGCGACGATTGCTGGACGGATCCGGATAAATTACAGACCCAGATTGATTATATGGAGCAGCATCCGGATTGCGTGCTTACCTGTCATGATGCTGTTGTTATCGATTATAGAAAGAATGAGAGGCGGGAGTTTTCTCTCTATGACAGCGACCGGATTCTGAGCGCTGAGGATGTGATACTGCAAAAAAGCGGTACGATACCCCATGCCTCGGTGGTGATGCGAAGGGAATTCTTTTTTAAGGACAGTTCTTTTCCGGCCTGTGACGTGGGAGACTGGCCGAGACGGCTGAGAGCGATGGTACATGGATATATTTATTATTTCAGGAAGCCCATGTCTGTGTACCGGTATATGCATGATAACTCCTGGTCATCCATCCAGGAAGGCGATATGCAAAAGGCAATGAAACATAGATTGGGGATGATTCGGTTTTTAAGGGAGTATGATGCCTATTCAGAGTATCGTTTTTCTAAATTTTTGGACATTAGTATAAACAGTTATTTATTGACCAATGCCCTTGAAAATAATACCGCCTGTACAAAACAGGAGTATTTTGAGATATGTGACGGGCTGAAAGACGCTGTTGACAGCGCCGGCGCAGAGTACCTTGAAAAACAGAAACAGTTGTGGAGCCTGCTGCACGAGGACGAAGAATATCGGGACAAAGGACTGCTGGATTATCTGGCGGGCCATGGCAGGGTAGTAATCATGGGGGCAGGCAGATATGCCGGACGGCTGACAAAGTATCTTGATAAACAGGGGAGGAAGATAGAGGGATATGTGGTGTCTGATAATCAGGACGCCGTCGCCTCATGGACGGACGCACCGGTATGGAAAGTGAAGGATTATCCCTTCGGATGGGAGGAAACGGGCGTACTGGTTGCGGTGCATCCCAATTACAGGCTGGAGATAGAGCAGTCTCTTGCCGGGAAGGGAATATCGGATTACTATGCCCCCTATTGGGTCATATAGCAGTATGGTCAGCTTTAGGAAAGGAGATGTTCAGGGAATGGACACAAGAAAAGTATGTAAGCATGGATTGGAAGATATATGGATTATAGGTAAGGAAGGCCGGGTCAGGATGTGCGGCTGGACCGATTATTTTATCGGTAATCTGACAGAGCATACCATCGAGGAGTTATGGCATGGAGAGGCGGCGGAAAAATTCCGGGAATCATTGCTGGACGGTTCGTACAGGTATTGTAATGCCGCAAAATGCCCCCATTGCGCCAATAAAAAGTTAGAGACCCAGGAAATTGATTATTATGTTCCGGAGTATCCGAAAACCTGTAATATCAGTTATCAGTTACAGTGTAATTATGCCTGTAAATTCTGCCGGGAGCATGTGTATGAGACCAAAGCGGAGGAAGCGGCAAATTATCAGAAAATAGAAACGGAAATCGCCAAGATGATGCCTCATCTGGACAGGCTGATGACGAACGGGGCTGGAGAACTGTTCTGCAGCAGCTCTATTTTGAAGCTGCTGGCAGAGAGCGAACTAAAACCGGAGATTTCCATAGGAATCGAGACAAACGGCTCCTTATTCACGCCTGCCAACTGGGACAGGATTCGCCGTATCGGGGAGCACGAGCTGTCAGTATCTGTTACGGTTCACAGTTTTCAGGAGCAGGTTTACCAGTACCTGTCCGGGACAAAGCTTCCCATGCAGAATATGATTGACAATTTACATTTTATCGGAGAGTTGAGAAAGCAGAATATTGTCAACACATTTAATATTGCCACGGTCATATGCGAAATGAATTATCGGGAGATGCCGGCGTTTGTAAAAAAATGTCTGGACGAATTTGAGATGGACCGTATCAGGCTTCGCTTTTTTGAACCCTATGGAGTTATGGACAGAGCGGTAGAGTGGTTCTATGACGTAAGGAATCCCCATCATCCCTATTATGAGGAATTTACGAAGGTTATGTCAGACCCGGTTTTTAATCATGAAAAGGTATGGAAATGGCAGGGGGAAGAGCTGTCTGCCCAGAAAGAGAATCCTTATATTTTAGAACATAGAAATTTTGTGTCCCTTGCAGACCTGGTAATGATGGAGGATGCAGAGCATAAAATCAGGGAGTGGTCTGAAAAGAACAGGCAGCCTAAAGTGGCTTTATACGGCGCTGCAAAGGGAGGAAATGCCTATCTTAGGCTATTAAGGTCCTACGGAATGGACGTCAGGGTTATTTTTGATAAATTTCAATCGGAGACGGAGGAGGAAGGCAGAAGGATCGTACGTCCCGCCCTGAAGAATGTAAATGAGTATGATTTTATCATTATTACACAGGAAACGTACGATTCGGAAATGAAGGATGAGCTATACAGACTGAAATATGCGGGTACTGTTTTGCGTATGAGTGAATTTATTTCTCAGTTAAACTGCGAAGAGTGCCATACAGGCGTGTGAACGGAATGAAAATTTTCCGGTTTGTGCTGCGGCAGGCGGCATGATGGGAGCGCGTCAAAATGCGCAGAAAGGCATATTGATGAAGAAACCTGAACTTTCAGTCATAGTTCCGATATACAATAGTGAAGAGTATCTGACGGAATGTATCGACAGTATTATGGGACAGAAATTTTGTAATATGGAGATGATTCTCATTGATGACGGCTCAACGGACGGCTCCGGGAAATTGTGTGACCGGTATGCCAAAAATGACCCACGGGTCCGGGTGATACATAGGGAGAACGGGGGGCTTCCCAATGCCAGAAAGGTTGGGGCAAGGGAGGCCCGGGCGGCCTATTTGACCTATGTAGACAGTGACGACCGAATCGAAACGGATATGTACGAAAATCTGATGAGCAGGATAAAACAGTGTGACCTGGAGGTGGATATGGTCACCTCGGGATTAATCTTTGAAAAGCCGGGCAGCGCCAGAAATGTTTCTGATTCCCTCCCATGCGGCGTGTACGGGCGGGAGAGTATTGCTGACACCATAACGCCCAATATGATGCGCAGTTACATTACCGGGGAATATGGCGTTGTAAATTCGGCGGTTGCAAAGATATACAGGACGGAGCTTTTAAGAAAAGTAATATATCATATTGATAATTCCATTACCTACGGGGAGGATGAAGCGCTGGTGTATTCCTTGATTCCTCAGTGCGGCGGCATGATTATTACGGATGAATGCTATTACCACTACAGACTTCATGAGGGCTCCATGAATCATACCTTTGACAGAAATTCTTTTGACAGAATTTTCCGATTAAAAGAGTATTTTTACGCTACTTTTTCAAAGCTGGGAATCTGGGAGCAGCAGAGGCCCTTCGTGAATTTTAGTATTCATTCCTCTCTGGTATCGGCGGCGAAGTCCCTGTATGATATTGATATGCAGGCCTATGTGGCGCCCTATGAGTTGCTTCCCAGGGGAAGCCGGGTTATTATTTATGGCGCGGGGAAAGTGGGAAAAAATTATTATAATGAATTGACAAGCGGGCGTTATGCAGAAGTGATTGCGTGGGTTGACAGGGACTACGAGGCATATGTGAAAGCAGGGTATCCTGTCTGCAGTCCCGAAGAAATTCCGGGCCTGCAGTATGACCTGATATGCATTGCCATAGAGGACGGGGATACGGCGGCAAAGATTAAAGAGGGAATCTGTGCAAAGGGTATTTCAGAGGAGAGGATAATATGGCGTCCGCCAGTATTTTTAAGAGTATAGCTCACGAGAGGAAATGATTTTGTGGAAAACAAAAAAGAGACACCTATAAGATTCGATGCGGATGATTTGATATACAACCGCTTTGATATGCTTTATCCTGATGACAACAGTCGGTTTGTATGTGTATCTCATGAAAACAGCTATGCCATAGACATGCATGTGGAAGGGACAAAGGCCTTCCTGAATGTATGGGGAAAAACATATCCCCAGGAAGTGTTTGAGGAGGTTGTCAGAAGGGTTTTTGACCGGAAGGATATAGGTTCCATTCACATACAGCGGGGAGGCAATCATTACCGGGGATTTTTACAGGCAACAAATGATATGCGGATTCTGCTTCCCGATACGCCGGAGGGACTGACGGACCGTATGAGGGCGAAGCATCGTTCGAACATACGGAGAATGGAACGGGAACTGGAAAAGGAGGGTCCGGTAAGCCTGGTCGTTTATTCGGAAAAGATACCGGATGATGTGGTGAAACAATATTTTCGGTGGAAAATGGCGACACATCACACGGATTACCATATGACGCCCCAGGAGTATTTAAACCATTATCATGTGACGGACGCCATGGTTCTGAAGGCGGGCAGCCGGATGGCGGCTGTGATTTTTTTCTGTCAGGTAGGAAAAATCGTCTATTTTGAGAATTTCAGTTATGATACCGATTTAAAAAAGTATTCTCCCGGTCTGCTGGTATATAAGGCTCTTTTGGAAGAACTGATAAAGAGAGGCTGCCGATATTTATATCTGGGCGGCGGGGAGTATGATTATAAGAGGCGGTTCGGGGCGGAGGAATATGAGGCTTACAGCGGGACGATATACCGGCCGGAGGTACTAGAGGAAATAAATGCTTTCTGTAGAAGAGAGGGATTGGAGAAGGCGGCCTTTTACGGATACGGGGTATGCGGACACGCTTTCCTGCAGTTAGCCTCCGAACTGGATATTGCCATTGCGTATGGCATTGACCGTTGTGAGAAAAGCGATGAGAAAATAAGCTTCTTTCTGCCGGAGGAGGGCTGGCCCGATGCGGACGGGGTGTTTATCACCTTAAATACTCCGAACAGGGAAGTGGAGGAATTGTTGAAGAGCAGATTCCGAAGGGTATATTACTGGAATGAAGTGGTGGATGAATGTATGGCAAGATATTTAGAGCGGGGAAAGAGTGATGCAACAGCTTGAGATAGATAAAACGCAGCATATGTTAATTGTGGCGCCTCATCCGGATGATGAGTGTATCGGGGCGGGGGGTATATTGGCCCTGTTTCCCGGGATATGCGATGTGCTGGTACTTTCCGACGGAAGACAGGGACAAGGGGATGTGCCTCCGGAGAGAGAAAAGGTTATCCGGAGAGAAGAATTTGTCAGGGAGATGACTTATCTGGGTGTCCGCAGGTATTTCTTCAGAGAATTTGAGGATGGGACATTGATGCGGCATCTGGACGGGCTGGACGACTTTGAACTGTATGCCTATGACAAGGTATTTGTTACAGGAACACAGGATGGACATCCGGATCATACGGCGGCTGCGAACTGTGTGATGCGGGCGCTTAAAAGGCAGAAAAACATAAAAACACAATTATTTTTTTATGAAGTACATACACCCATACAGAATCCTACTCATTATCTGGACATAACCGATTCTATGAAAAGGAAAAAAAAATTAATCTCTTTTCATCAATCCCAGTTAAGCGTGGTACCCTATGCTGATATGGCGGAGCATTTAGCTGTTTACCGGGGAATGCAGAACAGAATGCCGGACAGGCGCCTTGAGGTATACAGGCATGTTTCTGTTGGGGAATATGATACGGCGCAGGTATCGGAAGGGGAAGTACGCCTGCAGAAACAAACGGTGTTTTACTGGACCTATACAAGATGGGTTGAGAAACTGATTGGGGGAGGGCGGTTTGCGCCATTGCTCAGCGCCAGAGGCATTCAGAGTGTTGCGGTGTACGGTTATGCGGAAATGGGGAAATTACTGACCCGGGAATTATTGCAGGAAGGGGTAGACGTCTTATATGTCATGGACAGAAAGGCGCATGGCTCCGAACAGGAGGCGCCGCCCGTCTGTTATCCTGACAAAAACCTGGCGAAGCCGGATGGGGTAATCGTTACGGCAGTCTTTGATTATGATGCCATCAGGGAAGAACTGGAGAAGATGGGCTTTCGCAAGATTCTTTCGCTGCGCACCCTGCTGGAGGAATGACGGCAGGACTGTCTGCCATGAAACAGGGATGTTTACGGAGTGATTTTTATAGTTATGGGAGGACGGAATGTATGGCTGAGCACGGTAAAAAAATTCTTCTGTTTGGACTGGGGCAGGGCGCTGAAGAATGTGAAAAGGTAATAAAAAAAGAACATTCTATTATCGGGTATACAGATTCCTTTGCACAAATAGAGTGGTATAACAATAAGCCGTTTTATAAAATACAGGAAATAAATAACGTAGAATATGATTATATTGTTGTCACACTGTACAAGCTTGCAGAGTTACAGAAGGTTATTAAAATGCTGGTGGAAGAATACCACGTTAGTCCTGACAAGGTAGTTTCCCTTTGGTATGCTTTAAACAGGGAGCGCTGGCGCTATAAATTGTTAAATTATGATTTAGAACAGATTGAGACAATTATTTTTGGAAATTCCCATGCGCTCTATGGATTTTTAGAAAAGAAGATGTCCGGCCCTGCTATAAATTTTTCTGTAAACAGTGGGGACATTTTTCAGGACTATGTTATTATCAATGAAATTTTGGACAAATACAAAGACCGCTTCCCCAAACTGAAGAATATTATTATAGATTTGTGGGACTGGCATTATTTTAATTTTGACGTCTCAAGAGGGAGTGTGTATAGTAATTTCCTGCAATGTGGCGGCTGCATCACGATGCATCACAGGCCATATACGGATTTCCTCGGGGGGGGGTTAAGGGACAAAGTTTATTTATTGATGAATGTGTAGGGAGAAAATCGTATGAAAATGACAGATGGGATTATATCAGCCCGGATGCACCAATAGATAAGGAGCTTTTGCATTCGAGCATCGTTACGAAGAAGAATGAGGATACGATTCGGGAGAATGAAAGCATGTTAGAGGAAATGATGGCAAAGCTTCGTGGTTGGAAAGCAGGAAGGTTAAATCTGGTTTTTACATTGATTCCCCGCTATCTTTCTATGGAGCGTGCGGAAGAAGAGATGATGCAGGATTGGAAAAAGAATTTTTTGGAAATCGTGGAGCCTGTCTGTACGAAATACGGGGTAAAATTCTGGAATTATAAGGGTAATAGAGAGATTTGCGATAACCATCGGTTTTTCCTGGATGTGTCTCATTTGAACACCATGGGAGGGTCGGCACTGACATCCCTATTGTGCAGAGACCTGCAAATGCTTTAGAAATCGTCAGCTGTGTTGCAACAAAAGCAGCTTAACGGTGTTGGCGGGAAGAATCAATGACAGAAGGAATCACAAGAGAGATAGAAAAAACATAAAAAGGAGATACAGGATGGGACAGAATCAGCCGATTGATATTGTGCTTCCCTGGGTAGATGAGAAGGACGCCGTCTGGGAGCAGGACAGGAACAAGTGGGCGGGGAAAACGGGCATGGAGGCCTTTGAAGCATCCAATGTGCGGTTTCAAAGCTGGGATAATTTACAGTACTGGTTTCGCGCGATAGAAAAATGTATGCCCTGGTATCATAAAATATATTTTATTACATACGGGCATCTTCCGAAGTTTTTGAATACAGCCCATCCTAAACTGGAAATCGTCAGGCATGCAGATTATATTCCCCAGGAGTATCTTCCCACATTTAATTCGAACACAATCGAGATGAATCTGCACAGGATACCGTCTCTGTCAGAGAACTTTATTTTGTTCAGCGATGATGTGTTTCCCCTGCAGCCGATAGAGGAAACCTATTATTTTAAAGATAATCAGGTGTGCGACGAAGCGGTGGAAAACATCATTACAACCACGTCCTTCGGGGCTGTCTCTCATGCGACCAGATATGCTCAGGTAAATAATATGTTTCTTATCAACCGGCATTTTAAAAAGCGGGAGGTGCAGGAAAAGAACTGGGACAAATGGTACTGCCCGGATTATGGGGACCGGCTGGAGCGCACAAAATCTTTGCAGTACTGGTATGATTTTCCGGGTTTCTATGACCCGCATATGGCCAATGCCATGAAGAAATCAGTGCTGGCACACCTGTGGGAGATAGAGGAGGCGGCGCTGGATTGCGGTTCGAGAAATCGGTTCAGAGGCTACTCCGACGTCACCCAGTATCTGATTCGCTACTGGCAGATATGCAGCGGGGAATTTTATCCCCGAAGAACCCGGGGAAAAGTTTTCTTCCCTTCGATGGATACTTATACCGAGGTGGCGGATGCGATTCATAAGAAACAATATCCTATGATTAGCTTTAATGAAAACTGTACCCCGGATGAATTTCCGATTATGAAGGGGGCTGTCAATGAAGCGTTAAACCGGGCTTTCCCGGAAAAATGTTCCTTTGAATGGTAAATCGATGTAAAAGGGAGCGGGTAAGGATAGCATGGAAAGAAAAAAGAAATTTTTTCAGGGAATGTATGATTATTATGAAGAGATTTTAAGAAAAGCCGGAGAGAAGGACATTATAATATGGGGATATGGCAAGGGCGGCGCTTTTTGCGAGTGTAGACTCAAGGAGTTGAATCCGAATGTCCGTATTCCGTATTATATTGACGAATTCCTCTATTTCCCCAATATGGCGGATTTAAATATATATCGCTCTTCCCTGCTGGATTATATAGATTCCTCCCGGTATGTTGTCTTGTTGACCATGTGGGAAAGTGAAAAGGCTCAGAAAAAAATGCGCGCCAGAGGATATAGGAAAGGGGAGACTTATTTTGACGTGCGCAGGGATATTGGGGGCAATTATCTGGAATACCTTCAGAGCGTCAACCCGGAGATTGATTTCAGGCCGGTTACCCATCTCCAGAGACCGAATCAATTTACAGGAAACTATCATGACAGCACCCCTTTTGATTTCTGTGCCGTTGATAAGGTTTTTGAGAAAATCAGAGCGCTGGATACAGAGAAAAGCTTTTTTGACATGGGATGCGGAAAAGGGCAGATTGTTTTAATGGCATATCTGTATGGCATGGATGTGGTTGGCGGCGTTGAATTCCTGGAGGATATTTATGAGACGGCCGGAAAAAACATGGCCTTGCTGAATATTGAGGCGGATATTTATTTGGGGGACGCCGCGGGATTTCAGGACATTGACCGGTATAGTATTTTTTTCTTTTATAATTCTTTTTCAGGGGATATTTTGCGGGAAGTACTGAAAAATATAAAGAATAGTTATAACCGCAGACGGCGGCGGATTTATTTTATCTATGCAAATCCGTATGAACATAAGATGCTTATGCAGGAAGGATACCGACTGTATACGCAGCTTAAAGTAGACTGCTATGACCCCTTGCTGAATATTTATCAGTATGGAAACGAGATATGAGGTAAGGGAAACTACGAGACAATGTCACAGTGGCTGTAAGGAAACGTGATTTGTGAGAGAAAGGTGATTCGATACGGGAGGGGCGGAGCCGATGCCGGGTTTAGATGCTTTATATGAACATTTTCGGGATAAAAAAGTTGCCTTATACGGATTGAGTACAGAGACGGAACGGGTACTCCCCGAACTGGGGAATTATTTTCATATTATCGGTCTGCTGGACGGATTCAGGGAGGAGGGTGAAATCTATGGATTACCGATTCTGCCCTTATCCGCGGTGCTCCGGCAGCAGGCGGCCCTGATTATTGTAGTTGCCAGACCGGGCTCTTGCAGGGTGATTGCAAAACGGATTGGAGAGGTGTGCAGGGAGTCGGGAATCGCTTTATTTGACATCAGAGGAAAGAATCTGCTGGAGGAAAGCAGGGTTTGTTATGATTTTTCGCTGCTTCCGGGATATACTCGGGGCGAATTGCTTCAGAAGATAGCTCAGGCAGATGTGGTAAGCTTTGATCTGTTTGACACCCTTGTTATGAGAAGGGTATTGTTTCCTACAGATATTTATGAATTGGTGGATATTGCTCTCAGGAATCGGGGCGTTTCTATCAAAGGGTTTTCCAAGTTAAGGCTGGAGAGTGAAAAGGAGCTGGCAGTATCCGGTGCCCCGACTCTGGAAGAAATATATCAGCATATGTTGAAAAAACTGGACGACGTCAATATTGCCGCATCTGAGCTTGCAGAACTGGAATGGCAGACAGACTGTAAGACCATTCTTCCAAGAACCGCTGTGTGCGAGGTGTTTTGCGAGATAGTGGAGGCCGGGAAAAGGGTATATATCGTTTCAGATACCTATTATACCTCCCCACAGCTGAATAGGCTTCTGGAACGGGCGGGAGTGAAAGGATATAAGGGGATTCTGGCTTCCTGTGAGTATGGAACGGGAAAGGTACAGCAGTTATTCGGACAGCTGAAGGAAAGTATCGGCGCTTCCTCCTGTCTGCATATAGGGGATGATATTACGGCGGATGTGGAAGGGGCAGCCAGAGCCGGGATAGACAGCTTCCGGCTCTACAGCGGGAGTGATTTGCTGGATGCCGTGGGATATTTGGGATTGTCCGAGCATATGAACGCATTGACTGACAGACTGAAAATTGGTTTCTTTGTCTCGGAACTATTCAATAATCCGTTTCAATTTGAAACAGAACAGAAGAGAATCGGAATATCTGATACCTATGACATCGGTTTTTTAGTCTGTGCGCCGATTATCAGTGATTTTGTCCTTTGGTTTCACAGACAGGTAAAGCGGTATGGTATACAAAATATCTGGTTTGGCGCCAGAGACGGTTATCTGCTCCAAAAGCTGTATCAGGAATTGGAGCCCGACGCCAGAACGGAATATTTCCTGACCTCAAGAACTGCGGCAATCAGGGCGGGGATATATGATAAAAGGGATATTCTGTATGTGGACGGTATGAAGTTTTCCGGAGGGCTGGAGGAGAATTTGAAGGCGAGATTCGGCCTGGAGGCGCGGGAAATTTCCGACCGGGATATTGCGTATGAAGAGGCGGGCCTGTTAAAATATGAGAAAAGTATTTTGGAGAGTTCCGCCGTCTGGCGGGAAGGATATCAGGCATACCTTGATACATTGGAGATATCTGACGATGTCATTGCTTTTTTTGATTTTGTGGCAAAGGGAACCACGCAGCTCTATGTTCAGAAATTAGTGAAACAACCTGTGAAGGGTTTGTATTTTCTGCAGCTGGAGCCAGGGTTTATGCATGATAAGGGACTGGACATAGAGGCTTTTTATAAGAAGGAAGAGACGCAGAAGAGTAGTATCTATGATGACTATTATATATTGGAAACGATTTTGACTGCGCCCCATCCGAGTATCTATGGATTTGCGGACGGAGGAAAACCTGTATATGCCAAAGAGACAAGGTCGGAAGGAGATAAACGGTGTTTTCTGGGAGTACAGAACGGGATTCTGGATTATTTTCGTCTCTATCTTGAGCTGGTGCCGAAGGACTTAAGACATGAGAACAAAAAGCTGGACGAAGTGTTTCTGAGATTGATACATGGGCTGGAAATTACGGCTCCGGACTTTTTGTCCATGACAGTTGAGGATCCCTTTTTTAACCGCATGACGGAAATATCAGATTTGATTTAAAGTATAGAGCCATTCTTTAAAAAGGAGGATAAAATAGTGGAGAAGGAGAGCTTGCGAATAAAATCTGCCTGTGTCCAGGGGGGATATATTTGGACGGTTCCGGTTAATATGGCCGGTTTGTATCGGATTGACCCGGTTAGTGGGGTAAGGAAATGCGTGTGCCGTCTGGAGTATGAGAATCAGGAGACATGGTATTTTACCTGCCCTGGTAAGGATAAAATATGGGGAATTTCGGAGCAAAGGAGACCGCTGAGAGTTTTTTCTTATGATTTGATGGAGGAAAAACTTGCCTATTATGAGTCCTATGGGGTTGAATCCCGTACTTACATATCCGTGGAATATGAGGGGATTATCTATTCCTTTTTTAGGGATGTGGGGGAGGGGTGCCTGTGTTTTGACACGGACAATAAAACATTTTATTTTGAACAGATATGGGAGGCTACATTAAGAAATGCGGGAGTACAAGGGAAAATATTCAGCCATTTTTGCGAGGGGGAGCATGTGTATTTTACATTGTCAGATACTTCTTACATTTTGTACTATAATTTGAGGACAAAAGAAATGAATCTCCTGGACACAGGTGTCAAGCTTCAGGGTATTGCCGTAAAATCCGGTATATACTATTGTATTACAGCTGTGGGGCGGGAAGTGATAATGATAGACCCGGTGACAGGAAACAGTAATAAAGTGGTTGATGCTTCGGAGTGTGTACAGCCATATTTTAGGATATTCAGGCTGGGAAGTAAAATACTCCTGTTAGGGGCGAATGAGCTGGATGATTTAAACGAGGAGAAGGGAGAAATCCTGCGGTGCGAGGTATCGGGAAGTGTTGAAAGACTTTATCCAAGGAGTTCGCTGTTTGTTGCAAATTGTTCTGTGAATAGTTTGAACTGTCTGCTTCCGTTTTGCGCTGATAGATTACTGGTGTTTGATGAGAAGGGGGAGCTTCGGACAACATATTTCCCGGAGCTTATGGAGGAGGAAGTAAGGCAGCTGAACACGGAGATGTTATTGCGTAAAGGTGTGGCAGAAGAGGGTGAGGAGTTATCGCTTGAAGCATATATGAAATATTTAAAATGGCAGGAAGAGAGAGAGGTCGCTATGAAGAAAGAGGCAATGTAGGCAAGGCCGATATGGGAGAAGCGGACTTATGAGAATTTTACTCTACGAATGGGAAGCGTATTTACAGTATGATGTGAAATGGATTTGTAAAGAGAAGAGTATTTCCTTTGAAACCTTTCAATGGAAATTTGCGGACAAAAATACGGACGAGGCCTTTGAACGATGGTTTTTGCAGAATGTGGAGCCTGCCCGGTTTGACGCCTTGCTCAGCATTAATTATTGGCCCATGCTGTCTAAGATGGCTCAGGCATGTGATATGAAATATATAGCATGGTGTTATGACAATCCGCTGAATGTAATTGATTTGGAAAGGACTCTGGGGAATCCGGCAAATCATGTGTTCTTCTTTGACAGAGTGCAGACGGAAGAGTATATTCGGGCGGGCTTTGACACGGTGTATTATCTGCCTCTGGGCGTAAACAGCCAGAGATTGAGGGACCTGCCTGTTTCTGATGCGGATGTCAGGAAATATGGGGCGCAGGTATCCTTTGTGGGAAGCTTATATGAATCTCGGATGCAGGATTTACGGGCGTTGGCGGATGAATATACCCGGGGCTTTCTGGACGCGGCAATGGCTGTTCAACAGCAGATATATGGCTGTTATCTGTTGGAGGAGCTGGTAACGGAGGAAATGGTGGCTCAGTTTAACCGATATGTGCAGGAGAAACATCCGGGGACGCCTTTTCACCTGCTCAGGGAGGCCCTGCTCTTTGCCATGGCGAGTGAGATAACCAGGAAGGAAAGGCTGGCGCTTCTTACGCTGTTAGGCAGAAGGTATGACGTCAGGCTGTATTCCTTTCATTCCAGCGAAATGCTGCAGGGCGTCCGTTGTTTTCCGCCGGTTGATTATGTCACGGAGATGCCGAAGGTATTTGCCTGTTCTGATATCAATCTGAATCCGATACTACGCTGTATCCAGAGTGGTATCCCCTTAAGGGCGCTGGATGTGATGGGGGCGGGAGGTTTTCTGCTTTCTGCTTATCAGCCGGAACTGGTGGAGCAGTTTGTGAACGAAGAGGAAATGGTGGTCTATGAGAGCCTGGAGGACGCTGTTGCGAAAGCAGAGTTTTATATAAGACATGAGGAACTCCGCAGAGAAATTGCGCAGAACGGAAGAGCCAGAGTGCTGAGGGATTATTCGCTGCAAAGCAGACTGCAGAGAATACTGGAAATAAGCATAAAATAATGAGGGAGGGGCAGATTCGTGGTAATGGATATAGAAGATTACGAGCGTGATAAAGCAGAAAAAAAACTACTGGAGAAACTGCATGAGGCAGAGGAAGCTGTTAAAGATGAAAATGGCTGGCTGACAATGGAGGAATTTCGGGAGAAGCTGCTCAGGGAATATTTGTGACGAAGGAGAAAGATTATGCAGTTTGAACTGATGGCATCGATGATGTGTGCCAATTATGGAAATTTGGAAAGAGAGGTAAAGGAATTGGAGGCCGGCGGCATCGATTCCTTTCATATCGATATTATGGATGGTCGTTATGTGCCGAATTTCGCCATGTCGCTTAACGATATGAGCTACATAGCTTCCGTTGCCGAAAGGCCGTTGGATGTGCATTTGATGATTGAGCATCCCAACAACAATATTCATTTGTTTATTGAAAGGCTGCGAAAGGGGGATACGATTTATATTCATCCCGAGGCGGAATATCATCCCTCTACTACCTTGCAGAAGATTATCGATGCGGGGCTGATACCCGGAATAGCTATTAATCCGGGTACAAGCGTGGAAACCGTGATGGAGATGCTGCGCATTGTAAAGAGAGTTCTGGTTATGGCTGTCAATCCGGGAAATGCAGGACAGATGTTTATGCCCTATGTGGGCAGGAAAATTGACCGGCTGCTGGAGCTGAAGGATGAGATGGATTTTGAAATCTATTGGGACGGCGCCTGCGGGGCGGATAAGATAAAGACATTCGCGCCTAAGGGTATCAGGGGCTTTGTTCTGGGAACCACTCTTTTGTTTGGGAAAAAACAGCCCTATGGAGAGACGCTTCAAAGAATTAGAGGGCTTTGAGACTGAGAAGACTTTGAGGATTAGAGGGATTTTAGGATGAAAAGGCTTGAGGATGAAGGAGAATGAATATTGCGTTGATTCTGTCAGGGGGGAGCGGCAGCAGGCTTGGGGGAGATATACCGAAACAGTATCAGAAGGTGAAAGAGCGGCCGATTCTCTCCTATTGTCTGGATACGTTTGAAAAGCATACCCGGATTCATGCCATACAGATTGTGGCCGGACAGGAGTGGGAGGATTCTATCCGCGATTGGGCGGGAGAGAAGCTGAAGGGCTTTTCGAGACCCGGCGCCACGAGGCAGCTGTCAATCTGGAATGGCTTGCAGGACATTTTGAAATATGCCTGTAACGAGGATGTGGTTATCATTCATGATGGGGCAAGGCCGTTGGTATCGTCCCGTATCATAGAGGATTGTCTGTCGGCCTGTGAAACACATGACGGGGCGTTACCGGTGCTGCCAATGAAGGATACGGTATATCAGGGGGAGGGAGGCAGGATTACCTCTCTTCTGGAGCGGCAGAAGCTATATGCGGGGCAGGCGCCGGAGGCGTTTGTGCTGGGGAGCTATGTAAGGGCCAATCAAATGCTGTTCCCCCAGGATATTTTAGGCGTAAATGGCTCAACGGAGCCGGCAATCATGGCAGGCTTGGACATAGCCCTGGTGGACGGCGACGAATCGAACTTTAAGATTACCACAAGAGAAGATTTACTGCGATTCCGGCAGATGATGGAGAAGAAGATATGAAGGCTTTTGTATTGCATGCAATAAAGGATTTTAGGTTGGAGGAGGTAAATCGGCCGGTTCCGGAACCGGGAGAGGCGCTTGTCAGGGTGAGAGCCGCCGGTATCTGCGGTTCGGACATTCCCCGGATTTATCGTACGGGAACCTATCATTATCCATTGATACCGGGGCATGAGTTTTCCGGGGAGGTAGCAGAGCTGGGCGCAGGAGTGGATAAGAAATGGCTGGGTAAGCGGGTAGGCGTATTTCCCCTGATTCCCTGTAAAAGCTGTTCTGCCTGCGGTGCAAAGCGGTATGAGCTTTGTAAGAACTATAATTATCTGGGCTCCAGAACAGCCGGCGGTTTCGCGGAATATGTAAGGGTTCCTGTCTGGAATCTGATAGAATTGCCGGACCGGGTTACCTTTGAACAGGCAGCCATGCTGGAGCCTATGTCTGTGGCGGCGCATGCCATTCGTCGGCTTTCCGTGAGAAAAGAGGATTCGATACTGGTCTGTGGTCAGGGAACCATCGGACTGTTTATTGTGATGCTTTTGAGAGAGATGGGATGCCATTTGGTATATGTGGCAGGGAATAAGGATTTTCAGCTCCTGCAGGCAGGGCGGCTGGGGATTCCCAGGGAGCATTGCTGTGATGTGAGAGAAGCTGTTTTGGAGGATTGGGTGGCGGACAGGACGCAGGGAGAAGGTGTGGATGTATTCTTTGACTGTGTGGGGAAGAACGAGGTTTTGGAGCAGGGGTTGAACAGTCTGGCGGCGGAGGGCAGAATGATGCTGGTGGGGAATCCGGCGTCGGATGTGGAACTCTCCAGAAATGTATATTGGAAAATATTGCGCAGACAGTTGAAGCTGCAGGGGACATGGAATTCTTCCTATACCCATGAGACTTCCGACGACTGGCATTATGTGCTGGAGCGGCTGGAGAAGGGGAGAATCAGGCCGGAGGAAATGATTACCCACAGACTGCCCTTGGGCGAACTGATGCAGGGGTTCGAGATGATGAGAGACAAGAAGGGCGATTTTGTGAAAGTGATGGGGGTATGGTAAAAAGGTAAGCAGACGCAGCATTGTTGTACCCTAGGGCTCGGGCGGTAACACAGACGCAAGCATTCTGCCAATTCTGTGATAGCAGGTGTGCGCAGCGCATACCTTTTCATAGCCGTTTTGTGCGATTTTTTGGCGAAGGGTTTCATGTTCCAGATAATAGGCGCATTTGTCCACCAGTTCTTCCAGGCCGGAGTAGGCTTCCAGGTCCGTGCCGATTTCAAAATAATCGTTTAATTCCCCCTGATAGTTGGTCATCAGGAAGCCGCCGCAGCCCAGAATATCAAAAATACGCAGAGGAAGTCCTTCCTGAATAGGTCTGATGGTCATATTCAGATTGATTTTACTTAAATGGAAAAGCTTTGGCATTTCTGTCAGAGAGGCAATGCCCCCATGAACATTCACGTTCCGCAGAGGGGAAGTATCGCTGTAGGTATACAAATCAACAGAAAAATACTCCGCCAGTGTATTTAAGGTCTGTATGCGTTCTGTCTCCGCCAGCTGCATACCGATATAGCTGTGGGCGGCGATATATTTGTCGGGATTGGCCACGGCTTCTCCGGGCGTATAGAAATCGGTGGCTCGATTCTTTAAGGTGTTTACCAATTCGTCGGTCAAAGTATCCTCAATAAAATGATAGCCGTAAATTTTGAGAGAGGCGTTGATGAGCGCCTGTATATAGCCGCGGGTATGGGCCGGCAGCCGGGGAAAGAGCTCTTTCAGGGGATTTTTCTCGCTGTAGAGGGAGCCTATGAAGGAGATGTCTTTGCCGTAGGCTTGACGCTCCCCGGGGCTGATGGTTTGGAGGACCTTGTCAAAGCGATTCACCGAGGAGTAAAGCGGCAGGTGAAAAATATTGTTGGGATTATAGGGGGCAAAACGGGTATACTGCGCCCGGTCAAACAGGAAGATGCGGTTTGTATCGTATGAGAGGGCAGAGGAAAACAGTTCGGGAACAGGTGAATCCACCGTCCAGCATAGATAGAGTATCTTATAAATATGACAGATTTCCGCTATGACCGGGTAGAAATTGATGCTGAATACAAACAGGGGCTTTGCCTCCTCAAGGGAGGCCTGCAGCAGACGGACTCTTTCGGCAGAGGTCAGTCCCTTATCGGTAATCTCTGCGGTTTCTTCCATGACCTCCAGTCCCAGAGAACGAAAGGCTTCTATTAAATCAGGTTCGCAAATACTTCCATAACGATAAAATAATATCTTCATAAAAATCCCGTTTCCCGGCTGTGCCGCTTATTTTTACCCTTATCATAACATTTTTCGGAACCGAAGTCACGAAGAAACTCCTTTTATCGGATAGATCCTGTTTCATCAGACAGGATATGGGAAATACTCTTTTATAAATCGTAGGGAAGGGTATTTTTATGGGGAAGAAAAAGAGGTTCCGGAATAAATCTAAAACAGGCAGGCGTTTCCTTGGCATAGGGCTTATGCTTCTCGCCTTGTATGCGTGGACCTTTTACGCGGAGACAAGGGCTCATATAGCGCCGGATTATCCGATGGAAGATATTAGAGAGTATTTATATAAGGGGCAACTGACAGAGGGGGATTACAGCCTGTTGTTTTATCAGACGGGGCTTGCAAAGGCGGGGGTGGACGCCCTGCGAAGTCAGGGAAGGCCGGAACTGCTTTTGGAGCTGCAAAGGAATTATTTCGATAAGGTGGAAATCACCTGCAGCAGGGACTCCTTTATTGCAATGGGAGAGCGGCTGGCAAAGGATTGCAAAGGGCAAAGGATACCGGTGGCGGAGACCGGCGATATCCTGATTACCTTCAACAGTCATGTATTGGGCTGGCGCAGCGGTCATGCGGCGTTAGTGATAGACGGAGAGGAGAGATTGACGCTGGAGGCGCAGGTGCCGGGAAAAAATTCCGGGATATTATCCCTGGAGCGCTGGGAGAATTATCCCGGGTTTGCGGTGCTCAGGTTAAAGAATGTTACAGACAGGCAGCAGGAGGAACTGGGGGAATATGCAAGAGAGCGGCTGGAGGGGATTCCCTATCGTCTCACGGCTGGGCTGAAGGAGGCATTCGCTGACGGAATGAAGGGAAAACTACATTTCCTGCCGGATATTGTACAGGCGAAGGCGGATACAGATACGGAAGAGAGGGTACAGTTGTCCGGTACGCACTGTGCGCATTTGGTGTGGTATGCTTACAGGAAGCTTGGCGTCAATCTGGACAGCGATGGGGGAATGATTGTCACGCCCAGAGATTTATATGACAGTCCGTATTTGGAAATTATACAGATTTACGGTTTAGAGCCATAAATTATTAATTTTTCGGAAATTGTGGAATCAGGGGTTGAAAAAAGTCACGAAATATCGTATATTAAACATGCGTACTTCTTTAAAAGGGAATATATAGTGCGTATATTACAGAATTTGGAGGAAGATAATATGACAAAAGCAGAGATTTTGAAAAAGGAAATTTTGAGACAGTATCGCAGCGTACGTCAGTTTGCATTAGAGATGAATATCCCTTACAGTACTCTGGTTACTGCCCTGGAGCGCGGCATTGAGGGCATGGGCTATGGAACGGTTATCAAGATGTGTGACAAGCTGAGTCTGAATCCTGTGGATTTCTCTTCTTTGGAAAGGGATGCTTCTCTTGGCGCCCAGCTTCTGGAAAATCGTGTGATGCAGTATTATGTAAAGCTGAACGAAGAGGGAAGAGCCAAGATTTTAAGTCTGATGGACGATTTTGTGCAGATTGACAGGTATAAGGCAGGCAAGGGTAAGAAGAATAAGTAAGATGCGGTATGATTATCTGGTGGTGGGCACAGGTCTTTTTGGGGCGGTATTTGCCCATGAAATGAAGAAAGCCGGCAGGAAATGCCTGTGTATTGATAAGAGAGAAACGATTGCCGGAAATATTTATACGAAAAAAGAGCAGGGAATATGGGTGCATCAATATGGAGCGCATATTTTCCATACTTCCGACAAGCGGATTTGGGATTATATGAACCAATTTGCGGAGTTTAATCATTATATCAATTCGCCTGTAGCAGTTTATGGAGAGGAGCTGTATAATCTGCCCTTTAATATGAATACCTTCAGTAAGCTCTGGGGCATCAGAACTCCTGCCCAGGCAAAGGAGATTATTGACAGACAAAGAGCGGATTGTATGGTGGAGGAACCGTCCAATCTGGAGGAACAGGCGCTTTCCCTTGTGGGAAGAGATGTATATGAAAAGCTTGTAAAGGGCTATACGGAGAAACAGTGGGGAAGGGCCTGTAAGGAGCTGCCTGCTTTTATTATCAGGAGGCTGCCGGTGCGCTTTACCTATGATAACAATTATTTTACGGACCGTTATCAGGGAATACCCATAGGAGGCTATACCGCAATTGTGGAAAAGCTTTTGGAGGGCACGAAGGTGGTGCTTCAAAGCTCTTACCGGGAATTTGTTTCCCGGACAGGGGCCAGAGTGCCCGGAAGAGGAGCCGTAAACTGTCAGGGAGAGCTTGAGAGCATTGACGGCGGGGACCGCTTTGATAAGGTTCTGTATACCGGTATGATAGATGAGTATTTTGATTATTGTCTGGGAGAATTACAGTATCGCTCTCTTCGTTTTGAGGAGGAGTATTTGGCGGACTGTGATAACTATCAGGGAAATGCGGTAGTGAATTATACCGAGAGAAATATTCCTTATACCCGTATCATAGAACACAAGCATTTTGAGTTTGAGACAGGTAAGGGCACTATCATTACCAGAGAGTATCCGGCCGATTGGAAAAGGGGAGACGAGCCTTATTATCCGGTCAATGACGAGAAGAATAATGCATTGTTTGAGCGTTATCAGAAGATGGCGCAACAGGAAAGGAATGTATTATTTGGAGGCCGCCTGGGACAGTATCGCTATTATGATATGGATAAAGTAGTAGCGGCGGCTCTGGATATGGTAAGCCGGGAGTTAAATTGAAAACAAACTGAAAACCGAATAAAAAGCACAAAAAAGCCTTCCGGGAAAACGTGGCATTCCACGTTTTCCCGGAAGGCTTTAACACTTTAACAATATCCGTTAAACATCATGCCGCTGTAGGCGCTCATAGCATAGGGACTGACAAAATTATGTCCCGGATTCTTGTAGGCAACAATCTTTTTTTCTACATAATTCATAGGGTTTAAGGATACCTGATTACTCTTGGCCAGCAAAGCATCGGAAAAGCCCTTCAGGGGTTCAAAGGTTCTTGGGATGTTTTCTGACTGTACGGCAGCCTGTCGAAGCAAACCATTATCAATAGACAAGGTGCCCTCTTTTGACAGGGTCAGTCCGACGGATTCCATAGAGGAACCGAAATGGGTGGCAATCCCCTGAAGCTCTTTGACCAGCTGACGGCTCCTCGCCTGTGAATCCAGATAAGAAGCTGCGGCTTTCATAAATTCATTGTAGCCGCCTACCAGGCTGGAAATATTATCCGTAAAGGATTCCACATCCGTTTTCAGGCCAATGGTGACAGGCTCCCCTTCATGGCTTACGCTGTTTAGCCTTACCTCAAACATTTTACCCAGCGTAAAGCGGTTGGAGGCCGAGATATGCTCCGCGCCGTCTATTACAAATTCGGCATTGGAAGCTTCTCTGGTGGTATAATTCAAGCCGAAATAGTCAACGGTTCCATTGGCTTTGCTGGTTTTGTGGTCGCTGATTCTAAAAATCTGTTCCTTTCCCTGGGGCAAGCCCATGGATTCGGAGGTAAGACGCAAAGCCGTCCGTCCTTCCGCCTCAGCCAGAGAGGCTTTAATTCCTACAGCAGAGTTATTGATGAGTTTTACAAGGCGTTCCTGTACCTCGCGGTTAGTCTCATCCTCGCCGACAGAGAATTGGAATTCATAGTTCATATCATTAATTGCTACGTCAAAGGAATAGGTATCGGGTTTTAGGCGTACAGGCTCGTTTGCCAGAAACTGCCCCAGATTTTCCTGAGGAGAAGCCAGTGAATGAACCTCCAGCGTATAGGCGGCGGAATCCTTATCGTTAAAAGCGGAACCTATGCAGGTGGCGGAAACCACATTCTCGTCGGTAGAGTAGGCGCTCTTTTTATTGAAAAGACCGTCCTCCTCCAAGCCGCCAAGCTGCGCAATCGTGTTCCGCATCTGACGGGCATTCTCCTTTAAATCTATCGCATAGCGCTGGGTATCCTTATTGGTAGTGGGAAGATACCAGGGAGACTCTTTATTTAGTTTGACAATGGAATTATAGACACCGCGAAGCTCACTCTTTTTATGAGTGTCATACTGGGTAAGCCCTTTGGGTGTGTAGGCAGTCAGATAATGATTATATATGGTATTGAGAATAGCTCCCATTGTCACGCCTCCTTTCTTCCCTGAAATTGGTGACAACTGCGATTCTGTGTGAGACATATCAAAATCCGTTTGATATGCAGAATAACCCACTCTTATATAAATACAATAGCACAAACGGCTGCGAGAAGCAAGATTTTATTATTTTTTTTGATAAGTTTTTTAAAAAAGTGATTGACACATAAAGGGGAGTGGTGCTATACTTCATTCCAACAAGCAAAGGCGCTGTGGTTTAACCATAGCGCCTTTTGTGCAATGGAAGTTCCTTGTCGGTAAAAGGGGCTGAATACGGTATGGGAAGCGATGCAACGGGGCATTAAAAAAGCCTCGAAGTATCGCTTTTTTATGGTTATCCATTGCGCAGACAGTAACCCGGCGGCATGCCGTCAGGGAGAATGAGGAGGAAAGGTGTTATGGAAAATGTATCAAGCTTAGTATTTGGTGTCTGGTTTCTGATTGGCGCGGCATTAGTATTCTGGATGCAGGCCGGTTTCGCAATGGTGGAGGCAGGATTCACCAGAGCAAAAAATTCCGGTAACATTATTATGAAGAATTTGATGGACTTCTGTATCGGTACGGTGACGTTCATCCTGATTGGTTTCAGTCTCTTACTGGGTGAGGATTTGGCAGGCTTTATAGGAAAGCCCGGATTTGATATTTTCACTGCATATGAGAACTTTGACTGGTCTAATTTTGTTTTCAATCTGGTGTTCTGTGCAACGACTGCGACGATTGTGTCGGGGGCCATGGCTGAGAGGACGAAGTTCTTGTCCTATTGTATTTATTCCGGTGTGATATCCGCACTGATTTATCCTATCGAGGCGCACTGGATATGGGGCGGCGGCTGGCTTTCACAGCTTGGCTTTCATGATTTCGCAGGTTCCTGCGCCATTCATATGGTGGGCGGTATCTCCGCTCTGATTGGCGCGAAAATCCTTGGTCCCCGTATCGGCAAATTCGTAAAGGACAAGGACGGAAAAGTAATCAAGGTGAATGCTTTCCCCGGACACAATCTTCCGATTGGCGCATTGGGTGTGTTTATCTTATGGTTGGGCTGGTATGGTTTTAACGGTGCGGCTGCAAGCAGTCTGGAGCAGCTGGCTTCGATTTTTGTGACCACCACGATTGCGCCTGCCATCGCTACAGTGGTATGTATGGTATTTACCTGGTTAAAGTACGGCAAGCCGGATGTATCCATGTGTCTGAATGCATCCCTGGCCGGTCTGGTGGCAATTACCGCACCCTGCGATGTGACGGATGCCTTTGGTGCAATTATCATCGGTGCCGTAGCCGGTCTGCTGGTAGTATTCGGTGTTTGGTTACTGGATAATAAATTACATATTGACGACCCTGTGGGTGCGGTGGCAGTACATTGCATGAACGGTATCTGGGGTACGATTGCCACAGGTTTGTTTGCAACCTCCACGGCTCCGGGATATTCCGTTGCCAATGCAAATGGTGAAATGATAGAAGGTCTCTTTTATAGCGGAAGCTTCGAGCTTCTGGGTTTGCAGCTTTTGGGCTTTGTTACGGTAGCGGCCTGGACGGCGGTTACGATTACACTGACCTTCTTTGTAATCAAAGCGCTGGTAGGGCTTAGGGTTTCTGAGGAGGAGGAAATTATTGGTCTGGACGCCACGGAACACGGTCTGCCGTCCGCCTATGCAGGCTTTAGTCTGATGGATATTTCCAATACGATGACCATGGATGAGAACGAGAATACAGACCTGGGTGTTTCGGACTATGAGAATGCTTCCGATTTCCAGAAGAATGCAGCCGTACAGGTGGTGCAGGCGCCTATGGTATCCTCCAGTGGTATCTACAAGGTAGTGATTGTCACAAAGCTGTCCAGATATGAGAAGCTGCGCAGGGCTCTGAATGATTTGGGCGTGACGGGTATGACGATGACCCAGGTAATGGGCTGCGGTATTCAAAGGGGCGCCGGCGAGAGATATCGAGGAGTTGAGATGGACGCCACGCTGCTGCCTAAAGTAAAGATTGAAGTAGTTGTCAGCAAGATTCCTGTGAGCGACGTTATCGAGACCACGAAGAAAGTCCTCTACAGCGGCCATATCGGAGACGGTAAGATATTTGTATATCATGTGGAACAGGTGGTTAAGGTGCGTACCGGCGAGGAGGGCTTTGCAGCGCTGCAGGATGTGGAGTAAGGTTTGACAATCCTAAATTCCCGGACTATAATAGCATTAGCTTCACACCGAATTTGGCCAATCAGAGATTGGGAGAGGCCGATAGTAGGCTGTGACGGCGCCTGCACCCGTTAGCGTGCTAGAGTATAAGCCTGACAGGCCGTACTCGAAGAGGCAGACAGTGTGAACTGTCTGTAAACATTAGGTGGTAACGTGAGAACAGCTCTCGTCCTTTTGAGGACGGGAGCTTTTTTGATGAGCACTCGTGCGACTTGTCCGCTCTGTTCTTGTCGGAGTATTCTTACGGGGGGTTCCCCTGAGAATAAAATTTGGAATGGACCCCAGGCGGCTCTGTTCCTGCCGATACGGGAAGGAATCCACGGCAAAGAAAAAATGAGTAAAAGTCTGGGAAATTACATTGGAATCTACGAGGATGCAAATACTATGTTCTGCAAGGTTATGGAAATCCCGGACGCATTGATGATAAAGTATTTTGAACTGGCCATGGATATGATGCCAGAGGAGCTTAAGCTGATGAAGGAAAAGCTGGCGCAGGGTGGCGTACAGGTGAACGGAAAGCGGGCCCGGGAATTGACGGACGCCGTAAAGAGCGGGGATACGTTGAAGATAGGAAAGAAGAGATTTGTCAGGTTAGAAGCTCTGTAGAATGTAAGGTGGTTTAGCAAACTATGTCAAATGATAATAACAACTTTTTTCCGAAATATTTGTGCGAGTTTATGTTGTAATTTAGACTGACACGTGGTATATTACTTGTGTATGATGCAAAGGAAAGGCGAATTTTGACATGAGCGAATTATTTCATATTATTACAGACGGTTCCTGTGATTTGTCCCAGGAGCTTGCCACCCAAAAGAATATTACGGTAGTGCCCTTTTATGTGTCCTTTGACGGAGAGCATTACGAGAAAGAGAATGTAGAGATTCAAATTCGGGATTTCTATCAGAGAATGGTGGACAATCCCAAAGTGTATCCCAAGTCCTCTCTGCCCTCAGTACAGGATTTCGCGGATGCTTTTCTGCCTTATGTGCGTGAGAATATGCCGGTCGTATGTATCTGCATTACCACAAAGTTCAGCGGCTCCATGCAGTCGGCGCTAAACGCCCGGGAGATGCTTCTGGAGGAATATCCTGACGCCCGGATTACGGTGATTGACTCTACCGTGAACACGGTATTGCAGGGCTTGTATGTATTGGAGGCCATCAACATGCGGGATAAGGGGATGGGCTATGAGGACACGGTAAGACGTCTGGAGGAAATTCGGGACAGCGGCCGTATCTTCTTTACCGTAGGCGATATGGAATATTTAAAGCATGGCGGCCGTATCGGCAAGGTGGCAGGCGTGGCAGGAAGCCTTCTGGGCATCAAGCCGATTATCACATTAAAGCAGGGAGAGATATTTCCCTCCGGAATCGGCAGAAGCCGTAAAGGAACTATCGGTAAATGTCTTGATTTGCTGTTGAATTATTTAGAGGAAAAGAACGCGGATTTTAAGCATTACAGCATATGTATAGGTTATGGATACGATAAGGAGGAGGCGGAAAGCTTTCGGGATACGGCGCTTGGGGCTATCAGGAGCAAGGGGTATGAGCTTAAGGAGCTGCCCCTGTTCCAGATTGGCGCAACCATAAGCGTACACACAGGCCCTTATCCGCTGGGTTTTGGGATTATTGAGAAGGGGATTTGCGATTAAGAGGATCTTGTTGCTGCGGTGCAGGCATGAAGCAGCTCTTGTACATTTTCAAAGGCAAAATCGGGTTGATAGGGCGTGTGTTCCAGGTCCTCCCGTCTGGCCTCTCCTGTGAAGAGCACGCAGGTGTCTACGCCGCCGTTGATACCGCAGGCAATGTCCGTATAGAGACGATCCCCCACTACCAGAGTCTCATCTTGGGAGAAGCCGGACAGCTCCAGACATAAATCGACGACCTCTCTGTTGGGTTTCCCCAGATAAACAGGTATCTTGTCCGTGGTGTCTGTTATCATATGGCAAATAGCGCCGCAGTCGGGAATAAAGCCAAAGTCAATGGGACAGCGAAGATCCGGGTTAGTGGCGTAAAACGGTACGTCCGTTGTGAATAATATATGACATGCCTGAATCAACTTCCCGTAGGTCAGCTCACTGTCGTAGGCTGCTACCACACAATCGATTTTTTCCCCGGCGGTTTCTGTGATATGCAGACCGTTCTTTCTGAGTTCTTCAATAAAGGAATGGGTTCCCAGAACAAAAATCGTCTTATCGCGATAATGTTTCATCAGAAAACGTAAGGTCATATAGCCGGAGGTAATAAACTGTTCCTCCCTTGTGTCCAGCTGAAAGGCAGTCTTAAATTTCTCCACATAATCCCGTCCGCTTTTGGTGGAGTTATTAGTGATAAAATAGGCCTGTCCGCCAATCTGTTCTATATAGGAGAGCAAATCGGCGCTGCCTTCATAGAGGGTATCCCCGACGGCTAAAGTGCCGTCAATATCAAATAAAAACAGTTTCTTTTGGTTTAGTTTCTTTTGGTTTAGCTTCTTTTGGTTGATTTTCATCTCGGTTAGGTTAGCCTTAACAGCTGCATTCGTCGGCATAGAAGATTTTCCTTTTTTAGAATGTTTTATAATGGAATCGTTGACCCTGGGGTATTTCTATTATTATGTCCCCTTTTTTCGATTTTGTCTATCTTTTTGTGGTAGATGGCGGAAGTTAAGTATGGTATAATCAAAAAACGAAAGTCTTTGCGAAGCAGTATCGCGGAAATGAGGTTAAGGATGAAGTTACTATCATGGAATGTAAACGGATTGAGAGCCTGTCTGCAAAAGGGCTTTATGGATTTTTTTCGGGAGGCGGACGCAGATGTATTCTGTCTGCAGGAGACGAAGCTTCAGGCGGGGCAGCATGACCTTGAGCTGCCGGGTTATCATCAGTATTGGAATTATGCGGAGAAAAAGGGATATTCGGGGACGGCGCTTTTTACGAAGGAGGAGCCTGTCAGCGTGACCTATGGTATTGGCGTGGAGGAGCATGACCATGAAGGCAGGGTCATTACTGCGGAGTTTGCGGACTTTTATGTGGTGACGGTATATGTGCCCAATTCTCAGAGAGGCTTGACAAGGCTTTCCTATCGTATGGAGTGGGAGGAAGCATTTTTGAGCTATATCAAGAGCCTGGATGAGAAGAAGCCTGTTATTTACTGCGGCGATTTAAATGTGGCCCATCAGGAGATTGATTTAAAGAATCCTAAGACCAATCACAAGAATGCGGGCTTTACCGATGAGGAGAGAGCGTGCTTTGACCGGGTGCTGGCAGAAGGCTTTATTGACACCTTCCGTTACTTTTATCCCGACAGAGAGAATATTTATTCCTGGTGGTCCTATATGGCAAATGCCAGAGCGAAGAACGTAGGCTGGCGTATCGATTATTTTGTGATTTCCGAGAGATGGAAGGACAGGCTGACGGGCGCGGAGATTCATGACAAAATACCGGGCTCCGACCATTGTCCTGTGGAGTTACGGCTATGAGTCTGCGGTTTTATTTCGGTTCCTCGGACGAGGGAAAGAGCAAAGCGCTGTACCAGGAAATCATTCGCCGTTCGAAGGCTTCGCCGCGCCGGAATTTTCTGATACTGGTTCCTGACCAGTTCACGATGCAGACACAGAAGCAGCTTGTGACCATGCATCCGGACGGAGGTATTTTAAATATTGATGTGTTGAGCTTCGGGAGGCTCGGCCATCGCATTTTAGAGGAAGTGGGCGGCAGGGACATTCCGGTGCTGGATGACACGGGCAAAAGCCTGGTGCTGCAGAAGGTGGCGGCGGATTTAAAGGATAAGCTGCCCGTTTTGGGGGGATTTCTTCACAGGCAGGGCTATATCCATGAGGTGAAAAGTGCGATTTCCGAGTTTATGCAGTATGGGATTGGCACAGAGGATATGGGAAAGCTCATTGCCTTTGCAGAGAAGAGAGGGGCGCTGGCGTCTAAGCTGAAGGACCTGGAGACATTGTATAAGGGCTTTATGGAGTATATACAGGGGAATTTTATCACGACGGAGGAGACTCTGGATGTATTGCGTAAGAATCTGGGGAAATCCCGGCTGATACCGGGGAGCGTTGTGGTACTGGACGGCTTCACCGGCTTTACCCCGATTCAGAATCGACTGGTGCAGGAGCTGATGAGGCTTTCCCAGGAGACGATTGTTACGATTACCATGGGGGATAAGGAAAACCCCTATCAGTTAAGGGGAGAGCAGGAGCTTTTTTATCTGAGCAAAAAAACAGTGGCGGATTTGGAGAGGCTGGCAAAGGAGGCGCATGTAAAGAGAGACAGAGGGCAGGATATTGTGGTGCCTACAGAGGCGGAGGGGAACGACTCGCCGGCGTTTTTTTATCTGCAGCAAAATCTGTTTCGCTATGGCTATGCGCCTTATGTGGAAGAGCAGCAGGAGCTTCGTCTGTTTGAGGCCACGGACCCCAGGGAGGAGGTTCATCAGACGGCGCTTCTCATACAGGAGCAGATTCACAGACAGGGTCTGGCTTACCGGGATATTGCCGTTGTCATAGGAGATTTGGAGGGTTATGCGCCCTATGTGGAAACGGAATTTTCCAGACTTGGCATTCCCTGCTTTATAGACCGAACCAGAGGAATTGTCTTAAATCCCATGATAGAGTATATGAAAAGTGTACTGAAGCTTTATCTTAAGGATTTTTCCTATGAGTCGGTTTTTCATTATCTGCGCAGCGGTCTTGCGGATATGGAGCCCGAGGAGATTGACCGGCTGGAAAATTATGTGCTGCAATTCGGCATCAGAGGGTATCGGGGCTACAGCCGTTCGTTTGTACATAAATCAGCAGGGATGGAGACACAAGAGCCTCTGGCCAAGCTCAATAAGCTCAGGGAACGCCTGATGGGACAGGTGGAGGAGCTTCATCTGGGAAAGAGGCAGCAGGCAAAGGAGTATGTGAATCATATGTATGCCTTTCTTGTGGAGAATCAGGTGCAGCAGAAGCTTTCCGGCTATGAGAAGTATTTTGCACAGGAGGGAGACCTTTCCCGGGCGAGGGAGTATGCACAGATATACCGGCTTGTGATGGAGCTGCTGAATCAAATTTATGTTCTGCTGGGGGAGGAGGAGATTTCCCTGCAGGAATTTTCGGATATTCTGGAGGCCGGTTTCGGTGAAATTGAGGTGGGAACCATTCCTCAGAATGTGGACAGGGTTCTTGTGGGAGATATGGAGCGAACCAGACTTCGCTCCGTACAGGTATTGTTTTTCCTGGGGGTAAATGACGGGAATATCCCGAAGAATGCCTCTAAGGGAGGAATTATTTCGGATATGGACAGAGAATTCTTACAGGAGTCGGAGTTCACGCTGGCGCCTACCCCCAGGCAGCAGATGTTTATTCAGCGCTTTTATCTATATCTGAATCTGACAAAGCCCACGAAAACGCTGTTTTTGTCCTGCGCCCGTATGAACAGCGAGGGAAAGAGCATCCGGCCGGCCTATTTAATGGATACCCTGCGGGAAATGTTTCCGGGGCTTAGGGTGGAATATCCACAGAATCGCAGTATTCTGGAGCAGGCAGCCAATGCGGCGGAGGGGATGGAGCATTTAGCCAGAACCTTTCGGGAATATGCTCAGGGAACATTGCCGGCAGAGGAAGAGGAAGCGTTTTTTACCCTGTATCAGGCCTATGACGACAAAGAGCGGAGAACGAAACGTGTATTGATACAGAAAGCGGCCTTTCAAAGATATCAGGATTCGCCGCTTTCCCGGGCTGTGGCAAGGGCTCTTTACGGAAAGCAGCTGGAAAACAGCGTCACTCGTCTGGAGACCTATGCGGCCTGTGCCTACAGACATTTCCTGCAATATGGCCTCGCGTTAAAGGAGAGAGAGGAATTTGGCTTTGAGACAGTGGATATGGGTAATGTCTACCATGGGGTTCTGGAGTTGTTTGCGGGAAAACTGGTAGAGAACGGTCTGACCTGGTTTGATTTCTCCCGGGATTTCGCACAGAAGGGAGTGGAGGAGGCGGTGGAGGCCTATGCCGCTTCTTATGGAGATACCGTGCTGTATAGCAGCGCCCGCAATGCCTATATGATTACCCGTATGAATCGGATATTGCTCCGCACAGTGCTGACGCTGCAAAAGCAGCTGCAGAGAGGGGTGTTTACGCCGGAGGCTTATGAGGTATCTTTCCGGCAGGCGGAAAGTCTAAGCAGCGTGCAGGTGTCTCTTTCGGAGCAGGAAAAGATGCATTTGAGAGGCCGTATAGACAGGGTGGATATTGCGCAGGATGAGAGCCATGTGTATGTGAAGGTCATTGATTATAAGTCGGGGGACAGGCATTTTGATTTGGCGGCGCTGTATTATGGGCTGCAGCTGCAGCTGGTGGTTTATATGAATGCCGCTATGGAGCTGGAGGCCAGAAAGCACCCGGACAAGCAGATTGTGCCCGCGGCCATGCTGTATTATCATATTGACGACCCTACGGTGGAAAGCCGAAAGGAGCTTGCGCCGGAGGAGATAGACGCACAGATTCTGGAGAAGCTTCGCACAAGAGGAGTGGTAAACAGCGCGTCGGATATTGTGGACAGGCTGGATCAATATATGGAGACAAAGTCCGATGTGATTCCTGTGGAAAAGAAAAAGGACGGAAGTCTCTCTTCCCGCTCGTCTGTTATGAGCGAGGAGGAGCTGCGGCTGATATCGGATTATGTGAATCGTAAGCTTCAAAGCATCGGGAGAGAGATACTGGACGGAAAAATCAGTTTAAATCCCTATGAGAGAGGCTCGGGCGAGGCCTGCAGCTATTGTATTTATAAGCGGGTCTGCGGCTTTGACAGCGCTAATCCGGGCTGCCGGAAGCGGAAGCTCCCGGAGCTTGACAGGGATGAGATTTTTGCGAGGATGGAAGAGGAAAGAGAAAATGGCAATAGCATTTACCCCTGAGCAAAAGCAGGTGATAGAGCTTCATCATTGTAACGTGCTGGTATCGGCGGCAGCGGGAAGCGGAAAGACGGCGGTGCTTGTGGAGCGGATTGTGGAGATGGTATGTGACGGGGAGAATCCCGTGGATATCGACAGACTGTTAATCGTGACCTTTACGAATGCGGCGGCAGCGGAAATGCGGGAACGTATCGGACAGGCTATCGCGGACCGGCTGAAAGAGAATCCGAAATCGGCTCATCTTCAAAGGCAGGCAACGCTGCTGCACAATGCGCTGATTACCACGATTGACAGCTTCAGCTTATTCCTGCTTCGGAATCATTTTAATGAAATCGGTCTGGATCCGGCTTTTCGGGTGGCGGATGAGGGGGAGATGAAGCTGCTTAAGA
>JAMOZS010000070.1 GCA_023667765.1 Roseburia sp.
TCATCATCCAGCTTGATATCCGTACCACGGCCTGCCATATTAGTGGCGATCGTAACGGCGCCGTGAATACCTGCATCCGCCACAATCTCCGCCTCCAGCTCATGGAATTTTGCATTCAGAACCTTATGGGGGATTCCCCTCTTTGTGAGCCTGCGGCTGATTTCCTCACTGGCCTCAATGGTAATCGTGCCCACCAGCACCGGCTGGCCCGTCCCATGAGCCTCCTCAACCGCCTCAACAATAGCTTTTAGCTTCTCTTCCTTCGTCTTATACACGGCGTCCTGCAAATCATTACGAATTACCGGGCGATGAGTAGGAATCTCCACCACATCCATGCCGTAAATCTCCCGGAACTCATTTTCCTCCGTCAGGGCTGTACCCGTCATACCGCATTTCTTTTCAAATAAATTAAAGAAGTTCTGGAAGGTAATGGAGGCCAGCGTCTTACTCTCCCTCTTAACCTTTACATGCTCCTTTGCCTCAATGGCCTGATGCAGACCGTCGGAATAACGACGTCCCGGCATAATACGCCCGGTAAACTCGTCAACAATCAATACCTGGTCGTCCTTAACCACATAATCCTGGTCTCTGAACATCAGATTATGAGCTCGCAGCGCTAAAATAATATTGTGCTGGATTTCCAGATTCTCCGGGTCAGCGAAATTATCAATGTGGAAAAAGCGCTCCACCTTCTCCACGCCGGCATCCGTCAGATTCACGATTTTATCCTTCTCGTTTACGATAAAGTCGCCTGTCTCCTCCTGCACGACACCCATCAAAGCGTCTATCTTGGACAGCTCCTGCATATCGTCACCGCGCTTCATCTGACGCGCCAGCAAATCGCACATCTCATACAAGGCTGTGGATTTACCGCTCTGGCCTGAAATAATCAGAGGCGTTCTGGCCTCGTCAATCAGCACAGAGTCCACCTCGTCAATAATGGCATAATGTAAATCCCTCAGAACAAGCTGCTCCTTATAAATAACCATGTTATCTCTCAGATAATCAAAGCCCAGCTCGTTGTTCGTCACATAAGTAATATCACAGGAATAAGCCTTTTGGCGCTCCTCGGGAGTCATGCTGTTCAAAACCACGCCTACCGTCAGGCCCAGAAACTCATGCACCTGCCCCATCCACTCGGCGTCACGCTTTGCCAGATAGTCATTGACCGTAACCACATGGACGCCCTTACCCTCCAACGCATTTAAGTAGGCAGGCAAAAGACAGGTCTGGGTCTTTCCTTCACCTGTTTTCATCTCGGCAATACGCCCTTGATGCAGGATAATACCGCCAATGAGCTGTACTCTGTAATGCTCTGTATTCAGGACTCTTCTGGCCGCCTCCCGCACGGTAGCATAAGCCTCCGGGAGCAGAGCATCCAGCGTCTCTCCCTCCTTGAAGCGCCTCTTATATTCCTCGGTCTTACCCCGAAGCTGCTCGTCCGACAACTCCTGCATAGCGGGGCGAAGCTCCTCAATTTTATCCGCCAGAGACGTAATCCTCTTAATTTCTCTCTCACTATGGGTTCCAAATATTTTATCAATTACCTTCATAATACTTCCTTATCCATCCCACATGCACATAAGGCATGTTTATTTTACAAAACCTAAACCATATTGTAACAGATTGACACAGTATAATCAATAAAAATACGATTAAATCCCTCTAAACACTTACCTCATTTAAATAATGTTTTGAACAGGCCCCTCTTAAGCACCTGCGCACCCGTGTTAATTAACTGCCGCTCAATCTGGTTCTTGCGCCGCTCCGCGGCCGCCTCCTGCTTCTTGCGGGCCGCCTCTTCTTCCTTCTCCTTCTTTTTGCGCTCAGCTTCCTCTTCTCTCTCCTGCTTTTTGCGCTCTGCCTCTTCCTCTCTCTCCTGCTTCTTGCGGACCGCCTCTTCTTCCTTCGCCTTCTGCTTTTCAAACTCGGCCTTTTCCTTTTCCAGCTGGGCCCTCTCCGCAGCCAGCTTCGCCTGCTCCGTCTCCTTCTCCCTTTGACTGATTAATATCTCATAGGCGGACTCATTATCCACCATAAAATCATACTTATCCATACCGTCCTGCCCCATCATTTCCACACGCACCTTATCGTCCACAGGCCCCATCAGACTCTGGGGACAGATAATGGAAGTCCTCTGGGCCATTCCCGGCACTCCGTTTTCATCCAGGAAAGATGTGAGCGCCTCGCCTACTCCCAGCTCCATAATCACATCCTCCGCCTTAAACGCAGGATTGGTTCTCAAAGACTGAGCCGCCGCCTTCACCGCCTTCTGTTCGGAGGGCGTATAGGCGCGCAGCGCATGCTGCACACGGTTGGACAGCTGTGCCAGAACACCGTCCGGTATATCTCTGGGGCTCTGTGTCACAAAATAGATTCCCACCGCTTTCGAGCGGATGAGCTTCACCATCTGCTCAATTTTCTGCACCAATACCTTGGGAGCGTCGGAGAACAGCATATGTGCCTCATCAAAGAAAAATACCAGCTTGGGTTTCTCCAAATCCCCCGCCTCCGGCAGCCTCTCAAAAAGCTCCGCCATCATCCAGAGCATAAAACTCGCATATAATGTGGGATTCTGTACCAGCTTTACACAATTCAGCAGATTCACCACACCCTTTCCGGCGGAATCCGTCTTTATCCAGTCAAAAATATCCAATGCCGGCTCTCCGAAGAATTTATCGCCTCCCTGCGCTTCCAACGGAAGCAAGGCCCGCAGAATACCGCCCACTGACTGGGGCGAGATATTACCGTATACCAGCTGATATTCCTCCCTGTGTTCATTCACATAGCCCAACAAAGCCCTTAAATCCTTTAAGTCAAGCAAAAGCAGTCCCTTGTCGTCTGCGATTCGAAATACCACATCCAGCACGCCTTCCTGGGCAGGCGTCAAATCCAAAACTCTGGCCAGAATATCCGGCCCCATATCCGACACGGTTGCACGAACGGGATGTCCTCCTTTTCCGTAAATATCCCAGAAGCAGACCGGATACCCCTTATAGGTAAAGCTGTCACGAATACCGAATTTGTCAATGCGCTTCTCCATTCCCTCAGACTCCGCTCCCGGCATAGCCAGACCTGATACATCGCCCTTTATATCACACAAAAAAACCGGCACTCCCGCATCGGAAAAGGATTCCGCCATAGCCTTCATGGTAATTGTTTTACCCGTACCGCTGGCGCCCGCAATCAACCCATGACGATTGCTCATATTTAACTGCATGGTAACCCGCTGACCGTCGGCAAGTCCCATATAAATATTACCCTCTGTATACATATATCCCTCTTTTCCGCCTGTTCAGGCATGCTTTTTCTAATTCACTACAGTCCGTTTCCCCTGCACAATGCCACTGACTATCCTCACAAATCCGTATGCATCCGTCGGAAAGTCTAAGGAAGAATCGATTTTACCAGCGCTTCTTTCATACAAGAATGAAACACTTATAATATATCAAATAAAAAAGTTATGTGCAACAACATAAGGCTAAATCATGGCTTTCCGTTACTTTCCGGTTATAAAATCCTCCTCGGCTTCTTGAAAAAGGCAGACATATTCGCTATAATCAATAATGGTTGCTGATTCCTGTTTTATTTTTTAAGGAGAAAGGATATATATTATGAAAGAATTTATGGATAAAGATTTCCTGTTGGAAACTGAGACTGCCAAGAAGCTGTTTCACAGCTATGCCAAAGATACCCCCGTTTTAGACTATCACTGTCATATCAATCCCAGAGAAATTGCCGAGAACCGCCGGTTCGACAATATTACGCAGGTATGGCTGGGAGGCGACCATTATAAATGGCGCTTGATGCGCTCCTGCGGCGTTGAAGAAAAATATATTACCGGAGACGCTTCCGACTACGAAAAATTCTGTAAATGGGCGGAATGCCTGGGCAAGGCCATCGGCAATCCCCTGTTTCACTGGAGCCATCTGGAGCTGCAAAGATATTTCGACTATCATGGCGTGCTGTGCAAGAAGACCGCCGATGAGGTCTGGAAGCTCTGCAATGAGAAACTGGCCCAGCCCGATATGAGCGTGCGAAGCCTGATTCAGAAGAGTAATGTAACCCTGATTTGCACCACCGACGACCCCATTGACACGCTGGAATGGCATAAAATGATTGCCGCAGACTCAAGCTTTGATGTAAAAGTGCTGCCTGCCTGGAGACCCGATAAGGCCATGAATATCGAAAAGCCCGACTATCTGGACTATTTGGATCAGCTTACCGCTGTGACCGGCATGACGGAAATCAATACCTTCGCCGCTTTAAAAAAAGCTCTGCAAATTCGTATGGAATACTTTGACAGCTGTGGCTGCCGCGTATCCGACCACGGTCTGGAATATGTGATGTACCAGCCTGTCAGCGATGATGATGTGGAAGCGATTTTCTTAAAGAGGCTTAACAAAATGGTGCTGACCCGTCAGGAGGAAATGCAGTTTAAGACGGCCTTCATGCTCTTTATGGGCAGAGAATACCACAGACTGGACTGGGCTATGCAGCTGCACTACGGCTGCAAACGCGACAACAATACCGCCCGGTATAAGGAACTGGGGCCCGATACCGGCTATGACTGCATCGGAGACAGCGTTCCCTCCGCTCAGCTGGCCGACTACCTGAATGCGCTGGAAGCCACGGACGAGCTTCCCCGCACCGTACTGTACAGCCTCAATCCCCATGATAACCAGACTATCGGCACGATTATCGGCTGCTTCCAGAACTCCTCCGCCATCGGAAAAATCCAACAGGGAAGCGCATGGTGGTTTAATGATAATAAGGTCGGTATGCAGGAACAGATGACATCCCTGGCTAATCTGGGAAACCTGTCCGGCTTTGTGGGTATGCTCACTGACTCCCGAAGCTTCCTGTCTTATACCAGACATGAATATTTCAGAAGAATTCTGTGCAATCTGCTGGGCACCTGGGTAGAAAACGGCGAATTTCCCGCCGACATGGATATCCTCTCAGAGATTGTAAAAGATATTTCTTATGATAATGCCAGAAGATACTTTAAATTTCCCTTATAACGGAGAAAAATAGGCTTCGCCTATTCTCAACTCCCCTGCCCCTCAAGATTGAGGGGCAGGGCTGCTTTGCAGCATATTTTCAATGAATGCCGCCGTTTGTTTCAGGTTATCGCCTTAATATCCTGAGCAGTTCCCATGACCATAATACTCTCATCCGCCTCAAATACATGCTTGGGATGGGGCAAAGGGAAAATCTTTTCCCCTTTTTTAGTAGCCAGAACGCTCACATGATATTTATTACGGATAGACAACTCCACCATACTTCTGCCTTTCCATTTCTCCGGAACCGCAATCTCATAAATACCGATTTCCGGTGTAAGCTCCAGATAATCAAAAATGCTGTCGGCCCCGAATTTGATGGCCAGACGCTCCGCCACCTCCCGCTCGGCATAAACCACATAATCCGCCCCATTCCTGAGCAGCAGCTTCTTATGCACATCCCGGGTTGCTCTGGCAACAATATAGGGACAGCCCAAATCCTTTAACAGCACCGTAACCTCCAGCACCGTCTGAAAATTCTCGCCTATGGCTATGACCGCCAAGTCGAAATTCCGCACACCCAGACTTTCCATAAAGCGCTCTTCTGTAGCATCCCCAATCAAAATCTGCTGAATCTCTCCCACTGCATCATCGGCCCGCTCCTCATTGCTGTCAACTGCCATCACCTCATGACCGTTTTCAATAAATTTCTGGGCCATATGACGGCCAAATCTGCCCAGCCCGATTACCAGGATTGACTTCATACACCTACCTCCTCATATCATATCAAAAATAAAATTACAGCCGTTTTCTCACCTTCACAAGGGACAATTACCCTACTTGAACCTTCTCTAAGGGCAGTCTGGAATTTATCACACGCTTCTCGGAGGAAAATGCCAGCAGCATCGTAATGGAACCCACTCGCCCGCACAACATCAACAATGCCAGCAAAAGCTTCGACACCATTCCCACAGAGGGCGTCATTCCCAGTGTAAGCCCCACTGTAGCCATCGCCGATACGGTCTCAAACAACGCCGTCAATAAGGGCATGTCCTCAATCGCCGAAATAATAATCGTAACACCCGTAATCAAAAGCAGATAGGTCATAAACACACAGGAGGCCGTCCTCGTAATACTCTCCTCCATCCGTCTGCCAAATGCCTCAATATTCTTTCTTCTACCGAAGGTTGCAAAAATACTTACACACAATACATAAAAGGTTGTGGTTTTCATGCCTCCCGCCGTTGAGCCGGTGGAACCCCCAATCAGCATCAGACAAATCATGACAAAAATCCCCGCCTCTGTCATATTCCCATAATCCGTTGTGTTAAAACCCGCCGTTCTTGCCGTTACGGACTGAAACAGACTTGCCAGAAGCCCTTCTCCCAGACTCATGCCCGCCAACATTCCCTGCTTTCTCTCTAACAGGAAAAATACTCCTGCCCCCAAAAATACCAGCGCGATACTGATGCTTAAAACCATTTTACTGTGAAGTCGCAGCTTTTTGAAATGAAATCTGTTGCTGCCTATATCATGCCACACAAAAAAGCCCAAACCGCCTGCAAAAATCAGCAGCATGATAACAAGATTCACATACCAGTTGCCTGCCAGACCTGTCAGAGACGAAAATTCGCCCGTCGTGCCGCCCATCAAGTCAAAGCCGGCATTACAGAAAGCCGAAATCGAATGAAATACAGAAAAATAAATTCCTTTTTTCAGACCAAAACGAGGAATAAAATCAATACTTAAAAGCACAGCGCCCGACAGCTCCGCCGTGAGCGTACCCAGTGCAATAAATTTTGTCATGCGTACAATGCCCCCAAGCTGCGGGGCGGAGATAGAGTTCTGCATCAAAGAGCGCTGACTTAAGCTAATCTTCCTCCGGGCCAGCACCATCACCAGAATGGCAACCGTCATAAAACCCACGCCGCCAATCTGAATCAGGCTTATGATAACCAGTTGCCCAAAGGTCGTCCAGTGAGAAAAGGTATCATATCGAATCAAACCCGTAACACAGGTGGCAGAAGTTGCCGTGAAAAAGCAATCCGAAACAGGCGTACTTCCCGTTCCCCTCGTGGAAACGGGAAGTGCCAGCAACAGCGTCCCTATTAAAATAATCAGACAATATCCCCCCAAAATAAGCTTCATGGGAGAGATTCTCTGCCAAATACTTTGTTTCACATTCACTTGTTTTCCCCTATACTAATACTGCATCGCAGCTTCCTCGCCGTTCAATACCCGCATAGCCCCCTGTGCCAGAGCCAGGAGTTCATCCTCTCCGGGATATACCGTGAAAGGCGCAATCCACTCGGCGCTTTCCTTTAAAGATGCTACCACATCGGCGCCATAAGCAATACCGCCGGTTACGATAATCCTGTCTACCTTACCCTTTAACACACAGGCCATGGAACCGATATCCTTGGATACCTGCAAAAGGAACGCCTTCTTTGCCTCAGCCGCTTTCTCGTCCCCCTCGTTTGCGCGTTTTGTCACCTCACGCATATCGTTCGTACCCAGATAGGCATTGAAACCGCCCTTGCCCACTACCTTGCTGTATACTTCCTTCTCGGAATATTTCCCTGAGAAACACATTTTAATCAAGGCTCCGCTGGGCACGGCTCCGGCACGCTCCGGGGAGAACGCTCCATCTCCATCCAGGGCATTAAACACATCTATCACTTTGCCGTTTTCATGAGCGCCTACTGATACGCCGCCGCCCATATGCACGACAATCAGACGCAGGCTCTCATAAGGCTTACCAATTTCCTTTGCATACCGCTTCGCTACAGCTTTCTGATTCAAAGCATGGAATACGGAAGTACGCGGGAGCTCCGGCACACCACTGTAACGGGCAATCGGCATCAGCTCATCAACCACCACCGGGTCTACAATATAGGAAGGCACTCCCAGAGAATCACCTATCTCTCTGGCCAGTATTCCTCCCAGATTAGAAGCGTGCTGCCCCTGTCTGCCAACAATCAAATCCTGCAGCAAATCATCCGTTACCGCATAGGTGCCCCCGGGAATCGGCTTCAACATACCGCCTCGGCCAACAACGACATTCAGAGACTTCATGTCGAAATTCTTGTTCTCCAATAAATCCGTAATAATTTTCTTACGAAAATCCTTCTGGTCTACAATCGCGGCATACTGGGAAATCTCCTCTGTAGAATGCCGCAAGGTCTCCTCAAACAACAGCGTCTCATCCTCAAACACACCTATTTTGGTCGAGGTGGAACCGGGATTAATAATTAAACTTTTAATTGCCATCTGCTTTTCCTCCTGCCTGATTTATTCGTGAGGGAAACGCTTTCATGAGCGTTTCCCTCACATCCTTACATTCCTCTCTCCTGTCTGTCCCGATATCGATGTTTATTGCTGCTTTTTCAACTCCTCAGCCACAACTGCTGCCAAAGCAATCGAATTTACCTTTGTCTCAAAGGTATCCGAACGGCTGGTGAGAATAACCGGTACCTTTGTCCCCGTGAGAATACATCCGTTCTTCATATCCGCCATATGTACAATGGTCTTATAGACCAGATTACCTGCATGAATATCCGGGAACAAAAGAATATCCGCATCACCTTGAATTTTACGGTCCGTAGCGCCCTTATGCTTAGCAGCCTCAGGGTCCACGGCCAAATCCAGCGATAACGGTCCGTCTACGATGCATCCCGTAATCTCCCCGGCCTCACACATACGGGTCAATTCTGCCGCCTCCACAGTAGCAGGCATCTTAGGATTCACTACCTCAACCGCAGCCAGAGGCGCCACCTTCGGCTGCTCAATGCCACAGGCATTACATACCGGCACCGTATTCTTTATAATATTTACCTTGTCCTCCAAAGTGGGATACGTCATAAAAGCTACATCCGCCAAAAATAACATCTGTTGAATGCCTGCAACTTCAAATACCGCAACATGAGAAAGCGGCTTACCGGTACGAAGTCCTACCTCCTTATCCAATACACTCTTAAGGAAATTCTTTGTATCAATCAGACCCTTCATATACATATCCACCACGCCATCATGGGCCAGTTTGACAGCCTTCAAAGAAGCTGCAATCATATCCGGCTCATCAATGATTTCAAAATCATTTACATCCATATCAATAGTGGCTGCAATCTCTCTGATTTTCGCCTCATCCCCCACTAAAACAGCGTCAGCTATTCCACGCTTCTTAGCTTCCCGAACCGCTTCCAGCACAGCCGAATCCTGTGCCACAGATACGGCTACCTTCTTCATACCGCATTCCTTAACCTTCGCTATAATTGACTCAAAACTCTGTTTCATCCTTTTGTCCTTTCCCTGCTCTTCCCATTCCCGAAAAAAGCATATTCATTATAAATTTATCGAATTCCTCCTGCAAAGCCGTCCTTCCGAACACAACTCTGCAACACAAAAATTGTATCACTGTATGTCACAAAAATCAAGCTTCCCAATGGGAATTAGGGCTTTTCCATGGGAATTAGGACCTTCTCAATGGGGAATAGTTTCTTCCTATTCCGAAACGGGAGTCCAAAATACATCTTCAACAAAGATACCGAACTTTTCCTAAGATAAATATTCTGCAACCTGCTCCAGAGAGTCCACACATGCATATAAATACTGTTTCAATTCCTCATCCGGCGCAGTCTGGTCGGGAACCATAATAACCCTGCACCCCGCCCGATAGGCAGACAATACCCCGTTGGGAGAATCCTCTACCGCAATGCAATCCTCCGGCGCAAACCCTATCTGACGGCAGGCGTAAAGATAAATATCCGGTGAAGGCTTCCCCTCCTTTACCATAACCGCACTTATCAGCTTGTCAAAATATTCTGTAAGTCCCACTTGATGCAGATACTTTTCTGTCCTTTCCAAATCCGTGGCCGTGGCAACCGCCGCAACAATACCCCGTTCCTTTAAAAGCTCCAAAATCTCTACCGCACCTGGTTTTTTACTGATTCCCTCTCTCTCAAGGCATTCTTCCATAAGCTGCTTTCTGCGCTCTCGAACTGCACCATAATCCAAATCTTCTCCAAACCATGCCTTTAACTGAGCCGGTGCAAAAGGACGACCCAGACTGCGCATAGATAGCACCTGTTCGTCTGTCAATGTATACCCAAATTCAGCCATCGCCTTTGGCCAAAAGATGCGATAATACTTTTCGGTATCAATTAAAGTGCCGTCCATATCAAAAATTACTGCCCTAATCACTTACTTCCTCCTGTTTCGTCAAAGGTTGTTCGGTTAGTTGCTCCGTTAATGGGAATTTGCCGCTTTGCGGCGCGAATCCGGTGCGGGAAACGTATTTATCAGTGTTTCCCTAAATAACAACTGTTGTTCTTATTTCAAGCCTCCAGATACACACTTATGCAATACTTATCTATCTTCCAATAAAATCCCTTGATTTTCCAGTAGTTTAAGCATGACATAGGTGTCGTTTCGCCTGTCAATCTATGTATCACTTTACCTGTCAGTTTAATGTTTCCATGACTTTTTCAATGACATAACTCCTGTTCCCCATGTATCTGGTGTATGACTGTCTATCAACGGTAATAATTTTTCCATTGCGGATAAAACAATAAACAGTATTACTATCAACTGCTATCCCACATATATCAAAACTCAAATCCTTACCTAATTTCCATTTGCCAATAAGCTCATAATTCTTTTGGTTAAATCCATAAAGTGTACAAAAATCATATATATAAATCCGTTCATCATCTGCGGTTAGTTTCCTTGATAATCCTTCTTTCTCAAAAACTGGCTTTTGACAGATAATCTCTTGGGAGCATTTATCAATTTTAACTAAATTTTTCCCACACATACAGTCAATATATTGTTCCGTAATATTGAAACCTGTTACACTTTTTCCTAACTCTGCTATATGCTCCATACTTTCACCTCATAAAATCCCGATTTCGATACAATTATATCCTATTTTATAATGGTACTCCATTTGAAAAAGCGAAAAAAGAAATAGCATGAAATGACATCATAAAACAAGAACATGGCAAAAGCCATTCAGTCAGACAATCCTTTGGATGCCAATCCATCTTCCCCTACAATCTTCTCTATCCCCCGTATATATTTCAGCAAAGCCTGACATCCCAATAAAATATCCTCATAAGTTTCATCAAAATTACCGGTATACCAAGGGTCTGCAATATCGTCACTTTTTCCCGCAAAGGATAGCAGCTTATAAATCTTCCCTTCCGGGTCTCCTCCTAACATACGGTTCATATTTCTGATATTGGCGCTATCCATTCCTATCAGATAATCATATTTCCCATAATCTGCCCTTGTAAGCTGTATCGCCCCTCTGGGCGTTACCGGAATCCCCTCCTGCGCTAATTTACGCCCGGTTCCATAATGGATGTCATTACCGATTTCCTCCGTACTGGTAGCTGCAGATGCAATATAAAACTGCTCCTCCAGCTCTGCTCTGCGCACTAAATCTTTCATTACAAATTCTGCCATGGGAGAACGACAGATATTGCCGTGGCAGATGAATAGTATTTTAATCATATCTTTTATATCCCTTCATAAGCCTACAAACCTTGACTTTTTCAGGCTTTTTGGCACTTTTTCATTTTTGGTTTTTTACCCTTAGTCTGCGTAATCCGTTATAAATCTACGCAAATTTACGGGCAAATGGTGTAGTAATTGGTGTAGTAACTGTTACAAGAATCAACCTGATTTTCTCTGTTTTTCCTGTGTATCAGCTTCTTTGAAGTCTAATATCTTTGCCATCTGTTTCGCCGCACGGTCATAGCTTTCATGAGTGTAAACATTCAGCGTAACGCCCACATCAGAATGCCCCATCACATACTGCAAGGTCTTTATATCCATACCCGCATTTGCCATATTGGTGCAGAATGTATGACGGAA
>JAMOZS010000071.1 GCA_023667765.1 Roseburia sp.
ACCCTGGACACCCTGATTAAGAGTCAGGTGCTCTACCAACTGAGCTAGCGGTGCATTTCCTTTATCTTTTACAACGCAAGAGTTATTATATTATAAGGTTTTCAAAAATGCAAGTACTTTTTTCAATTTTTGTAGATTTTTTGCAATTGTACTAAAATAAATACAATACTTACCAAACCCGCATGAAAAATTCCTTACGTCGGCGCTTTTCGGGAATTATCGAGTCTTATGTCGAGCTACGCAGTCTCTGCAATAACCATAAAGCTCTAATTTGTGAGCCGTAATTGTAAAATCCCCTGTCTCCTTCTCCAGAGGAATATCGGCAAAGGGGCAATGCTCCAGAGGAATGCGCCTGCGACAGTCCAGGCAGACGGCATAATGCGTATGCTCTCCTCTGTTCCGTTCGTATACTACCGTATCACCCATCCAGGTAATCCTGTTTACCAGCTTCCGCTCCTCAAAAGCCGCCAAAATCCGATAAACCGTGGATAGCGCATACTGCTCTGCCGCTTCTTTTTCCAATCGGCCAAAAATCTGTACGGCGCTCAGCGGCTCCTTCGCTTCCTGCAATATCTCATAAACCTGCTTGCGCTGTCTGGTCCATTTAAGTCCCTGGGGATATTCCGTTTGTACTGTTTTCTGTTCCTGTTTATCGGACGTAATGACCGCCTCCTTTTCCATAAAAGATAAAGGTTTCTAAAGGGAAACGCTGATTAAAGCGCTTCCAAAGATATAATACTTCCCACAGAAATTCCAATCACATATAGTAATACCAATATCCTTATGTTCTCCCTCTTATTATGATTCACCTTAAAGAGTACCACAAGCCCCACACCGGCATTGACAAGAAGCCCAGCCAGCATTGCTCCAAAGCTTAATGCCCCGTTCAGAAACAGCTCTGTAATCGCCACCGACGCCGCACAATTGGGTATCAGCCCCACCAGCCCTGCCAGAACCGGGCCGATAATCGGACGATTCAAAATCATGTTTCCCAGTGTATCTTCCCCTACCAGCTGCAAAAACAGCTCCAGCACAAAGCCCACCAGCAGAATAAACAGAAAAATCTGCAGCGTATGCCAAAGTGCTGAGCGGAAAATACCTTTCTCACATTGGCAATGCTCATGCTCACAGATTTCATGGATATGATGATGCTCCTCCCTCCGGGGCCGATATATGAAATCAATCAAAAAGCCCGCTGTGATACCGATTGCCGCCTTCGCCGCCAGAACCTTTAGAATCAATCCGACCGGAACCTGCTCTGATATCATAATAGGCAGCATTTCGTCAGAGGTAGACAGATATACCGCCATTAATGTACCCAGAGTGATAACCCTCCCGGCATAAAAATTAGAAGCGGCAGCAGAGAAGCCACATTGAGGCACTACCCCGAGAAGGCCGCCGGCAAGAGGTCCCAACCTTCCTGATTTCTGCACCCATTCTCCCGTTTTTACACTTGCCTTATGCTCCAGATACTCCATCGCCAGATACGTCAAAAACAAAAAGGGCAAGAGCCTCACTCCGTCCAACAAGGCATGTTCTATTGTGTGTTCCAAGATTTGCAGCATATTCTGCCCCCATTATTCCTTCTGTCTTTCTTGTTTACTTTGCCCAGATGCAAATGCAACTCATTTGCATCTAGAACTATACCACAATTTATTTATTTGTCAATACAAATTTTCTTGTAGAACTTGACATACAAATTTCCTATAGAACTGATAGAATAGAATTCATAAAACGAAAAAAGAGGCCGCCCAAAGGACAGACCTCTCATCTATTTCGCACTCTATACGAATCGCTGAATTCCAATAAACTGCCTACAGTTCCACCTCTGTCTGAAGCCTGCAATTATCAGAGGCATTGCCTACATGAAGCACGAATTTACCGGGCTCCACCACAAAAGCCTTTCTTGCAACATCATAAAAAGCAAATGCCTTAAGGGGCAGCTTCATGGTCACTACCCGGCTCTCCCCAGGCTGTAAAAATACCTTGCAGTATGCCTTTAATTCCTTCACCGGGCGCTCTACACTACATTCCACATCGCTCACATAACACTGTACTACCTCTGCACCGGCCATCTTGCCTGTATTCGTCACAGTCACTCCGACAGTCACCAGTGTCTCATTTCCCCCGTTCACGATTCCGTCCGATGTGTATTCGCTGCTTTCCGATAATTTTCCAAGCCTTACCATCAAATTCTCAAGGGCAAAATCCGTGTAGGACAGACCATAACCGAAAGGAAATGCCGGCTTGATTGCTTCCTTCTCATAATAGCGATACCCTACAAAAATCCCCTCTTTATATATCACCTGATTCATAAGACTAAACTGTCCGTTTTTACTGGTGACGGTATCCGTATATGCTGTCGGAAATGTCTCCGCCAGTTTTCCTGAGGGATTTACCTGTCCCAGCAAAATCTCAGCCAGCGCCGTACCGGTTTCCATGCCGGAGAAATAACACCAGACCAGACTCTTCGCCTTCTCAAGCCACGGCATTTCCACCGGAGAACCTGCAACCATCACAATAATCGTATTGGGATTTATCTCCAGCAGCGCTTCAATCAGTTCATCCTGCCCATAGGGAAGCTTCATATCCGAACGGTCTCTGCCCTCCACATCATAATCATGATTCAGACCGCCCACAAAAATGACCTCGTCGGCGGTTTTGGCCAAAGCGCAGGCCTTCTCCAAAAGCTTTTTACGTTCCTGCTGAATTTCGGCGCGCTGCTTTGCCTGTTCCTCGCCATCCGGCTCGTCCGCACCCATGACAATGCGCTCCAGACTTGCCTCCTGCCAGTTCACTTCATTTACATCCTTTTTTCCGGGAATAAAATAGCCCGGAGCATACTCTATTTCAACATTGCCTCCCAGTGCCTTTTTTAATCCCATCAGAGGCGAAATCTCATACAGGGCCTTAATCTCCGCGCTTCCGCCGCCGCCTGCATGCTGATAGGAGGCGTTTACGCCGATGACAGCAATTCTTCTCTTTCTGGGCGCTACAGGGGTCTCTTTATCGGAGCGCTCTTTTAACCCTGCCTCAGGCTCATAAGTAGGCTGCAGCCTTTCCTTGGTCAGAGGCAGCTGTTGCTCGTTTTTCAAAAGGATAATTGCCTCCCGGGCTATAGCCAGCGTATTCTGCTGATGCTCCCCGGTATTATAACAACCGGCCTTCCGGGTTATAGCCTCGTCCCCCAGCATATGGAGACGATACATCATCCGCAGCACATTCTTTACCTTTTTATCAATCTCCTCCTGGCTTACCTCACCCTTTTTAACGGCCTCTATTAAAGGATTCGCAAAATAATAATTGTCAAAATCCGTGGTAACGCTCATCTCCACATCCATAGAAGCATTCGCCGTATCTATCGTGGAATGTACGGAACCCCAGTCGCTTATGACAGTGCCGTCATATCCCCATTCTTCTCTTAAAATATCATCCAAAAGCTCCTTGTTTTCGCTGCAATAAACCCCTCTCATTTTATTATAGGCGTTCATCAGAGAATAGGTGCCCGCCTCCTGCACAGCCGCCTTGAAGCCCGGCAGATAAATCTCCCTCAGCGTGCGCTCATCCACTATGGTGTCCACCTGCAGACGGTCCGTCTCCTGATTATTAACTGCAAAATGCTTGACACAGGCCGCCACATCGCTTTCCTGCACTCCCTTGATAAAGGGCACCGCCATTGTTTCCACCAGATAAGGATCCTCGCTCATATATTCAAAATTCCGGCCGCACAACGGGTCACGCTTGATATTGATGCCCGGCGCCAAAATCACGTCCTTCCCCCGTCCTCTTGCCTCCTCGCCCAGCGTCTTACCGCCCATATAAGCTTTCTCCGGATCCCAGGTAGACGCTATCGCACTGTTACTGGGGGCATAAGTTACAAAATCATCGGAAGCTCCCACCGGTATCCAGGAATCATCAGGAAACTGCTGCCGGACTCCCATCGGGCCGTCGGACATCACAAGCGCCGGAATACCCAGCCTTTTCACTTCCTTCGTTTTGAATAATCCGACTCCGTGGAGCATCCCCGCCTTCTCCTCCAGAGTAAGCTTCGCGCATAGTTCATTTACCTGCTTTTCATAATCTGCCATCTGCATTTGCCCATACTCCTTTCACCCATACATAATCGCCAATTCTTTTTGCTTCTGAACAGTTACCCCATATCTATAGAATATATGGCAAATCCATTTTTTGCAAGTAGGTTTTATGAAGCGCTTTATACCTGCCCTTTTTGGCATGATAAAGACAAATCATATCCCATCTCTTTCAAATAAAGCAGATTTATAATAATACAATGGCTCTTCCACCAATTCTTACTGACAGCCCATTCTTCCGGATACGTTTCCCAGCTCCATGGAATCGCCCATGAGCCATCCTCTAATTGGGTAGCTCTCAGATATTCACACTCCTGTTGTACCAGAACCTTGTTATCCTCATAATAAGGACTGTCCTTTGAACCAATAAAGCTGGAGGGCTTACACCCATAAAATTTCCATTTTTCTACATCCCTTTCTATCAATCGATTAACTGCTTCCTCCAGCTTCCGGCTTAAACAGTCATATGCAACGCTGCTCTCTATTGCGGCCTTCTCTATATATTCCTTCATCCTCACATAGCAGGCACAGGTATGCATATCCGTCAAAGGTTCTGTCATAAGATTCTCTATAGCTTCTCTGATAACTCTCAGCCCTAATTGAAACAGTTCGCTGTCCCTGGGAGCATATCTGACAATAAACCCTGCTATTTGGGCAGTCCCGTTATATTTCGTATGACAGCTGCTGTCGCACTCAGGCTCCCACCATGACGCATGGGGATAGTTCCTGCTGCTCTCTACCGCTACCGCCCAGCTTTTTCCGTTAAAATCCTTTCCGCTTTGAAAATAGCTGAGTAGTCCCTGTATCACCGGATGATTCGAATCTTCATAATCCATTTCCCTGATAATTTCGGCCGCCGCATTGGAATGGGAGGGATTGGAATTTGGATTCCAACAATCCGCTTCTATAGCATGTCCGCAGCCGCCATCCTCATTTTGATAATAGGACAGGGCTCTCAATACGGCTTCCTTGCCGCCCCCTTCAAAATGATACTGAAAACGCGCCAAATCAAGGGGTCTTGCGTTCCTGTAAATAAAAGCTCTTGCTAATTCATATACTTTTCCACATTTTAAATCTGCCATCATGATAACCTCCTTTTTCTTTGTTTAACCCTTTTTTAATCAGTCCTTCGTTCTCCTATCATCTCTCCTCACACACCTGAAAAATATAGAACTTCAAATAATAGGACTGGTCTGCCGCCCAGAGGATTGGATGGTCGCAGGCCTGGGTACGAAACTCAACCTGGCGTAGGCGCTTGTGGGCACCTGCTGCCGCCTCTCGAATCGTCCTGGCAAACAACTCCGGCTCCATAAAATGGGAACAGGAACAGGTTGCCAAAAAGCCCCCGTTCTTCACCAGCTTCAATCCCCGCAAGTTAATTTCCCGATAGCCCTTCACCGCATTTTTAACAGAATTCCTGGACTTGGTAAAGGCGGGCGGGTCAAGAATCACCACATCATATTTTTCTCCTTTCTCCTCCAGATGAGGAAGAAGTTCAAAGACATCGGCGCATTGAAAGCGGACTCTGTCCTCCAGATGATTCAATCTGGCATTCTCCATGGCCTGATTGATAGCAAGCGAGGAAGCGTCTACCCCCAATACGCTCCTGGCCCCTGCAAGACCTGCATTCAGGGCAAAGGAACCGGTATGTGTAAAACAGTCCAAGACCTTCTTATCCTTACAAAAGCGATGAATAGCCGCCCTGTTGTTCTTCTGGTCCAGGAAGAAACCCGTCTTTTGACCCTCTTCCACATCCACTATGTAATGCACTCCGTTCTCCACTATTTCTACCTTCGTGTCAAAGGGTTCGCCGATAAAGCCCTTACTGCGCTCCATTCCCTCCTGCAGCCTCACCTTCGCATCGCTGCGCTCATAGACGCCGCGGACAACTATCCCGTCCTTTGCCAAAATCTTTTTTGCCGCCTCCACTATCACCAGCTTCCAGCGCTCAATACCTAATGCCAGGGATTCTACCACTAACACATCCGAAAATTTGTCAATGACAATACCCGGAAGAAAATCCGCTTCACCAAAAACCAATCGACAGCTGCCTGTGTCTATTGTCTGCTTGCGGTATTCCCAGGCCGCCCTCACCCGCTCCTCAAAAAATGCCTCGTCAATCCTGCTGTCCCTCTTTCGGGATAACAGACGAACCGTCAGCTTGGAGTTCGTGTTGATATAGCCATAACCCATGAAATAGCTGTCAAAATCCTGTACCATAACGACGTCACCGTTTTCAAAGCTTCCCAGAATACTGTCTATTTCATTGTCATATACCCACATACCTCCGGCCTTCAGCGTACGTCCCTCACCCTTTTTCAATGTCACTGTCGCATATTGCATAGCTGGTCTCCTTTATCCCGTTAAAATGGCTTCTTTTTGCCCCTTTCCTCTTCATTGTAATAATTACTTACAATAATATAAGTTTTTTGCTTGACAATCAACTCCTTTTTATTTATTATTTTAATGTTGGCAGTATCCTATGGTTTTTTAATCTAGAGAATGCCTTTTGCCAGACAACGGCGCGTGGCTCAGCTTGGTAGAGCGCTGCGTTCGGGACGCAGAGGTCGCAAGTTCAAATCTTGTCGCGCCGATTTTTCTGTCATTCTACCATATTTACCTGTCGTTTTTTCCATATACCAACATATTTATAATCCAATTAACCCGCTTTTTCGTTTGTTTATCTGTCCTCAAACTTTGCTTGAATTCTATTCAGCGATATCATTTCGCCGAATTTCCCTGCAAATCCGTTACACCGCCGGAGGCTCTAAGAAAAGGCTGCTTTCATCAGCGCTTCCTTAGTATATCCCCCGGACTGTTTTTATGTTATAATGGTTTTGTACGAAGAACAACACAGAGATGGGGTAACATATGAAAATTCTGGATTTTAGATATGAATGCATTGACGCTTTAGACTTTATGAAACAGCTGCCGGACAATACGGTAAAATTGATTATTACCTCCCCTCCTTATAATATAGGAAAGGAGTATGAAACAAAGACCAGTATCGACGCTTACCTGGATAACATGAAACCCTTGATACAGGAAATGGTTAGAATCCTTGCGACTGACGGAAGTATTTGCTGGCAAACCGGAAACTACATAGACGACGGAGAAGTATTTCCATTAGACATATTCTATTATGCTATCTTTAAAGAACTGGGATTGAAACTAAGGAATCGAATCATCTGGCACTTCGGACACGGACTACATTGTAAAAACAGATTTAGCGGCCGATACGAAACCATATTGTGGTTTACGAAATCCAACTCTTATACATTTAATTTGGACAGTGTTCGCATTCCTTCAAAATATCCGGGTAAGAAATATTATAAGGGCGCGAAAAAAGGACAGCTTTCCTGCAATCGATTAGGGAAGAATCCGGAGGATGTATGGGAGATTACCGTGAAGCGTTTAGAGGATGATTGGGATTCTCTGATATGGGAAATACCGAACGTAAAATCAAACCATGTGGAAAAGGAAGAGCATCCCTGCCAGTTTCCCATAGAATTAGTCGAGAGATGCGTTCTTGCCCTGACTAACCCTACTGATATTGTATATGACCCTTTCTGCGGAGTCGGAAGCACTCTGCTCGGCGCTTTAAAAAATGACCGTGTTGCATACGGAACGGAAATCAATCAGGATTATGTCAATACAGGGCTTGACCGCATAGAACGATTAAAAAATAATACGCTCAAAACCCGGCCCATCTATCAGGAAATATATAAACCCTCAGAAAAGGATAAAATCGCTCAAATACCTATGGAATGGAGGGACGACAATGAAGATTGCAAACATATATAATCATCTGAACGGTTATGAATATATGTTAGTACACAGAAAACAACTATGGGAAGAGATTGAGAATGCTATCCTTGCTATCGATGCAAACGATTATATAAAGTACAGCAAGGATAAATCCAAATTAGGAAAACCGCTATACAGTCAGAAAAAGATTAACAAACAATTTCAGAGGCTATTATTTCCCTTAGGATGGAGCTCGGTAAAAACCCCTTATTATGTTACCGGAGATATTGAAACGGCAAAGGCCATTGCCTCGATGCGCGATAAGAAGGAACAGCAACAGATAATAGAACGTAACGGTTTTGAGGCATATTCTACGAATAATCAGGTTGATTTTGTGAAGGACCGCGTTGCTGTTGAGGTTCAATTAGGGAAATATTTCAGTGTTGCCTATGACTTACATGTGAAGCATACCTTTTTCTTTCTTCGGGATGATATTGACGTTGGTATTGAGATTATACCTACCAGAGCAATGATGTTAAAAATGGATAAAGGCGTTCCCTGGTTTGAAAATGAAGTGGCTAATGTCATCAGAGAAGGACGTTCCAATCCAACCGTTCCTATTGTTATAATCGGCATTGAGCCAGAGGAAATTTTTGAATAATTCCATTTTTGCAATTTATCTGCCCCGACTTCCTTTTTTACGGAATCGGCTAATCGGGCAGGGAAATCCTCTCCCTGCCCGGCACAAAAATATTATGGAAGCTCTTCCACGATTTCCACAAGCTCCTCCAGTGATTTCTTTCCGAAATACACATGTTCCTCATCCACTATCAGACAGGGTACTGCCATTATCTTATATTTCTCCTTTAATTCAGGAAATTTGGCAATATCATACATATGGGCCATGATATTATCATTGAGCGATGCGATTCTCTGGGTACCCATTACCACTTCGGGACAATTTGTACAGGATAATGTTGTCATCACCTGCAGCGTATGCGCCTTTTGTAACCGACTGATTCTCGTTTTCAGCCCGCCGTCAATGATTTGTCCCGTACCCGCACAGTTATAGAGAGCTATAATAAAAGAATTAAATTCGTGCCCTCCCGGAACACTGTAATAGCGGATTCCGGTCTCCCTTCCATCCACGCGAAGCTCAATATAAGGCTCTGTCCCGCTACCCTTTTCATGAACCACCTGAATGTTGTCGTTGACGGATGCCAATTCGTTTACAAAACCCTCAAGCTCCTGTGATGCGCCCGCGCCGTTGGTAACCGCCGCCACAATTACTTTTTTCTCAAACTTTGCAAACACATCTCTTAGCTGTGCCTTCATATCCTCATTGATGAAGGAATCCTCCTGTTTTGCCTCTTCTCTGTCCTCACGAGCCCTTCTCTTTCCGGCTACAGGCGTAGCCACCGTCAGTTCCGCCTTGGGAAGTCCGAGCCGTTCTCTGCACTCGGAAACATATCTTTCCAGTGATGTGGCGGCAACCGCCCCGTCCGATACAGCAGTCACCACCTGCCGCAGATTCTTAATACAGACGTCTCCCGCCGCATATACGCCGTCTACACTGGTTTTACGGTTCATATCCGTAACGATATAGCCCTGTCCATTCAACTCAATCAGTCCGCTAAGCCATTCCGTGGCAGGCGCATAGCCGACGAATACAAACACGCCTATGGCTCCGCCATCTTCGGAATGATAATCCGTTATTTCACCGGTTTTATTATCCCTCAGCTTCGCACCGGTTACAACTCCCTCGCCGTAAACCTCCTCCACCTCCGTATGGAATCTTACGCTGATTTTAGGATAATGCGTAAGCTGTTCTACCACACCTGCGGCACAGGTAAAATTCTCCTCCCGGACAATAATAGTCACTTTCTTCGCATATTTTGTCAGAAACATAGATTCTTCAACAGCGGCAAAGCCGCCGCCCACTACCAGCACATCCCTTCCGGTAAAAAATTCGCCGTCACAGGTGGCGCAGTAAGCCACACCTCTTCCCTGATGCTCCTTCTCGCCCTTAAAACCAACTTTTCTGGGACTGGCTCCCACCGCAAGCACAATACCAAGAGTTTGATATTCTTCCCCGTTCGCCGTCTTTATGATTTTTATATCCTTATCCGCTTCTATAGAGGTAACCGTAGTAAGCAAAAAAGCTGCGCCAAAATCCTCCGCCTGCATACGCATGGTATCCGTCAGCTCCTTACCGCTGGCAAATTCTACTCCCGGATAATTGACAATCTCGGAAGTAATGGTGATTTGTCCTCCGAACTTCTCCTTCTCCATCACAAGAACCCGATACTTCGCCCTTGCCAGATAAAGCGCTGCCGTCAGTCCTGCCGGGCCGCCGCCTATCACTACCACATCATATAAATTTCCCTTACTTTCCATGCAGCCCTCCCAAATCTCTTCTCTATAGGAGACCGACTAAATCCAGGCTGGGTTTCAGAGTTTCTTCTCCGGGCTGCCACTTAGCGGGACATACCTCGTCCCCATGCTCGGCTACAAACTGTAATGCCTGCACTCTGCGAAGCAGCTCCTCGGCATTTCTTCCCACATTACCCGCATTGATTTCATAGGCGACAATCCTGCCCTCCGGATTTACCACAAAGGTCGCTCTTTCCGCCAAACCGTCCGCCTCAATCAAAACATCAAAATCCTTACATAATGTATGAGTAGGGTCGGCAAGCATGGGATATTCCAGTTTCTTAATTCTCTCCGAAGTATCCTTCCAGGCCTTATGCACAAAATGGGAATCCGTAGATACGGCATAAATCTCACATCCTAATTTTTGAAATTCGGCATATTTGTTCTGCAAATCCTCCAGCTCTGTGGGACATACAAAGGTAAAATCAGCCGGATAAAAAAAGAATACAGACCATTTCCCTATGATATCCTCTTTTGTAACGGTAATAAACGCATCCTTATGAAATGCTTGAACCGAAAAATCACTGACTTCCTTCTGAATAAAAGACATTTTACTTACCTCCACTTAAACGCAGCATTTATTGTAATAAATGATTATCACTGTTGCATTCAGTATTGGCGGATTTCCTTTTTTTATTCCTGCTGCCTGCTGTATTTTCGTTTTCCTTTTTCTGAATTTTTTTCCTAATCCTTTTCCTGAATTATTCTTCTCTTTTCTTTATTTCAACCAACGATACAGGGGCTTTCCTCAATAATTTTCTGCCTTAATTTCAAAATAAGCCTGGGGATGGGCGCATACCGGGCATATCTCCGGCGCCTTCATGCCTACAATAACATGTCCGCAATTTCTGCATTCCCAAATCTTTACTTCACTCTTAGCAAATACCTCCGCCAGCTTCACATTGTGAAGCAATGCGCGATAACGCTCCTCATGGTGCCTTTCTATCGCCGCTACCATACGAAATCTGGCTGCCAGCTCCATAAACCCCTCTTCCTCTGCCGTTCTGGCAAATCCCTCATACATATCCGTCCACTCGTAGTTCTCCCCTTCTGCCGCTGATTCCAAATTCCCGGCCGTATCACTAATCCCGTTCAATTCCTTGAACCATAGCTTTGCATGCTCCTTCTCATTATCGGCCGTCTTAAGAAATAAGGCGGCAATCTGTTCATAGCCTTCCTTCTTTGCTTTGGACGCAAAGAAAGTATACTTATTCCTGGCCTCTGATTCAACCGAAAATGCTTTTCTCAGATTCTTTTCTGTCTGTGTTCCCTCATAGATACTCATACTTTTCCCTCGCTTTTGCACTATTTCCCGGACATCATGCAATCTGCCTTTCCGACTTTGATAGTTATCATTATGCATATAGCCATTCCATTTTATACGAGTGAGAGACTGAATTTATGCTTCTCCGACAGCGTCCTATATCCGCCTATTCTTTTAATATCTCTACTCAGGAATAAGGAATTAAAAAAAATGGGAAGTACAGACCTCTCCGTACTTCCCACTCTCATAAAATACTGCTGGTGGCCGGACTTGAACCGGCACGGTGTTGCCACCGAGGGATTTTAAG
>JAMOZS010000072.1 GCA_023667765.1 Roseburia sp.
AGCATCTGCCTTACAAGCAGAGGGTCATAGGTTCGAGCCCTATAGGCCCCATTTTCTATCATAATATTCGCATAGGCTGGTGTGGCGGAATAGGCAGACGCAAGGGACTTAAAATCCCTCGGTGGCAACACCGTGCCGGTTCAAGTCCGGCCACCAGCATTTTTGAAAACTCTGGAGTAAAAGCCAGAGTTTTTTATGATGCGCACTCGTGGGAAGGGAAATATGCTGCAAAAGCAGCCGCACTCGGCGTAGCAAGGCGGCCAAGTCCCCAAGATTTGTTCTCTTGTGTGGGGCGGATGCCTTTAAGGAAATGGAATGACAGTGTGATGCAAAGAGAGGGCAAGCGGCAGAGAGGTATAATCTTACGAATATTTGCAAAGGCTACATTTAGGAAAACGCTGATGAAAGTGTTTTTTTAGCTAAAGCGGATTGAGGTGAGATTACATGAATTCTTTATGGTCAGAAACAGTGGATATACCGGGTAAGGAGCCTTTGCGGCATGACATGCGCACAGATGTTTTAATTATAGGCGGGGGCATGGCGGGGGTTCTCTGTGCCTGGCAGCTGAAACAGGCCGGAGTGGATTATGTGTTGGTGGAGGAGCAGACTCTGTGTAGCGGGATTACAAAGGACACTACTGCAAAGATTACCTCACAGCATGGATTAATTTATGATAAATTAACAAATAGATTCGGCCTGGAGGGGGCGCGGAAATATCTGGAGGCGAATGAAGCTGCCCTGGAGGAATACCGGGGCTTATGCCGGGATATAGACTGTGAGTTCCGGGAGGCCGATTCTGTAATCTATACGATGGACAGGCGGGATAAAATAGAGAAGGAAGTAAAGGCCCTTGAGAGAATCGGCTGTCCTGCAGGATTTACAACGAAAACGGAGCTGCCCTTTGAGGTTCAGGGAGCGGTCAGGGTTCCCGGGCAGGCACAGTTTCATCCCCTTAAATTTGTCAGAGCGCTGACGCCGGGTTTAAAGGTTTATGAGCATACCAAGGTGTTAGAGTTGGCAAAAGGCTGTGCGATTACCGACGGGGGAAAGATTACAGCAAAGCATATGATTGTGGCTACACATTTTCCGTTGCTGAATAAGCATGGAAGCTATTTTTTAAAGCAGTATCAGCATCGTTCTTACGTGATTGCCTATGAGAATGCCCGAAAGGTGGAAGGAATGTATGTAGACGAATCGGAAAAGGGCCTTTCTTTCCGCAGTTACGGGGATTTGCTGCTGATAGGAGGGGGGAGCCACCGCACCGGTAAGCAGGGAGGCAGCTGGCAGGAGCTTTCGGATTTTGCAGCCCGCTATTATCCCGACTCCAGGGAGCGGTATCGCTGGGCTACCCAGGACTGTATGACATTGGACGATATGCCCTACATAGGGCAGTATTCCCGGCATACACCGGGACTATATGTGGCCACAGGCTTTCATAAATGGGGAATGACTTCTTCTATGGTGGCAGCCGGGATTTTGAGAGATGCCGTTATCGGCAGGGATAATCCGTATGCGGAGCTTTTCTCTCCTTCCAGGAGTATGCTGCGGCCTCAGCTTGCGGTGAATGCCTTTGAATCGGCCATACATCTGCTGCGGCCTGCGAGGAAGAGATGTCCTCATTTAGGCTGCGCGCTGACATGGAACCGTGCGGAGCATTCCTGGGATTGTGCCTGTCACGGCTCCCGGTTTGCAAAGGACGGTAAATTACTTAACAATCCGGCTACGGATGATTTGAAGGGGTAGCTTTTATAAATGCCGAACCGTTAAAAAGTCTATTGACATTTTCAGAATTTATCATTAGTATGGAGGAAGATGAGAGCGCTGCCGATTGGCAGCCGCTTTTGCTTTGTCGCGAGGAAGCGAACAGGCGGCATAGTAGAAATGGACAATATGAGGAAACAGAGGATGAAAAATAAATTTGCAAGCTATGATAAAGAGATGATACATAATTCTGTCAGTATGGCATGGCCGGCCATCATTGAGTCCTTTTTTGTGGCGTTTGCAGGATTAGTGGACTCCTTTATGGTGAGTTCTCTGGGAAAGAATGCCGTAGCGGCGGTAGGGCTTACCACGCAGCCCAAATTCATAGGCATGTCCTTGTTTTTTGCAATGGGAGTGGCTCTTTCCGCTCTCGTGGCGCGCAGAAGAGGGCAGGACAAAAAGAAGGAGGCAAACACGCTGCTCTTTACGGCAGTTATTTTTATAATTGTCTCCGCTATTGCTCTGAGCGTGGCCTTTGTGCTCCTTTCCCATCCGATTATCCGCTTCTGTGGTTCCTCCCCGGAAACTCATGATATGGCGGCCACCTATTTCAGCATTATTATGGGAGGCATGATTTTTAACTGCATACAGATTGGTATCAATTCGGCGCAGCGGGGAGCGGGGAATACCAAAATAACCATGCGAACCAATGTAACCTCCAATCTTATCAATATTGTTTTTAATTATCTGCTGATAGGAGGTCATTTCGGCTTCCCTGCGCTGGGAATTGTCGGCGCAGCATTGGCTACGGTACTGGGAACGGTGGTGTCCTGCGTGATGAGTATTTGTTCTCTTTTGAAAAAGGACGGATTTATCGGGATACCTTATATCGTGGAAAAACAGATACGCCCCTCTCTGGAAGCCCTTCGGAATTTGATTAAGGTGGGGTACAGCGTATTTTTTGAACAGATGCTGATGCGTGTAGGTTTTATGACGACGGCAATCATGGCCGCAGATATGGGAACGGACGCTATGGCGGCTCATCAGGTGGGCATGAATATTATGGGACTGTCCTTTTCCTTCGGCGACGGCTTGCAGTCTGCGGCTGTGGCGCTGATTGGGCGCAGCCTGGGAGAGGGAAGGCCGGAGCGCGCCAGAGAATACGGGCGGAGCTGTAAGATGCTGGGAGGATGTATTTCGGTGATATTGGCTGTCTTTTATTTTCTCGGCGCCGGGTGGCTGTATCGCATGTTCTTTGAGGAAGAAGAAATCGTGGCTATCGGCGTGCAGATTATGTATGTGATTATTTTTACCGTGATTTTCCAGATTCGGCAGGTAATTTATATGGGGTGTCTTAGAGGAGCCGGCGATACGCTGTATACGGCGATTAGCTCTACGATTAGCGTAACCTTCATCCGTACCGCGGTATCCTATCTGTTTGGATATACCTTTGGTTTGGGGATTGTGGGTGTCTGGATAGGAGTGCTGGGAGACCAGATTTCCCGCTTCCTGTTTGCGTCTGTTCGCTTTAAGCAGGGGAAATGGACGCAGATAAAGATATAAATCAGATTACATTTTATGCCTCTTTTTGTGAGTTGAAATATTGTCTCATAAAAAGGGGTATTCTTATGATAGAGGGGTGTTTGTGCAAATATAACCAAAATCATCCCTATCATTTGTGAATTGAATTGATTGAATTTGGATGACTTTGGCTGTATTCTGATATCAGATAATAGAGAGGAAAGAAGCGTCTGTGTCAGCGCACTGTGGTACAAAGCTGCTATCTATGAAAACAGCGCAGAAATGAGGATGAGCATGATATATACGGTAACCTTTAACCCGTCGTTGGATTATATTGTGACTGTGGAGGATTTTAAGCTGGGTTTTACCAACCGTACCAGCACAGAATGGATGCTGCCGGGAGGTAAGGGCATTAATGTCTCCATTGTGCTGAAAAATATGGGCTTTGACAGTGTGGCATTAGGATTCACGGCGGGTTTTGTGGGAGATGAGATTCAGAGAAGGCTCGAAGAGATGGGGGTCAGGACAAATTTTATTCAGATTCCCAATGGAAATTCGCGAATCAATGTGAAGCTGCAATCGATGGAGGGGACCGAAATCAACGGTTGCGGTCCTTCTATCAGTGAGGAAGAGGCGGAGTGTCTGATAGGACAGCTAAGAGGTATGGAGCCGGGGGATGTGCTGTTTTTGGCCGGCAGTATTCCGCCGTCCATGCCGGATGATATGTACCGAAGGATTATGGAGAGGCTGAAGGACAGACAGGTGACAACGGTGGTGGACGCCACAGGAAGGCTCCTTCGCAATGTCCTGGAATATCGTCCTTTTCTGATAAAGCCCAATATACAGGAACTGGAGGAGCTGTTTCAGATAAAGGTGCAAAGCAGGGAGGAAATCATCCGATATGCAGAGAAGCTGCAGCAGGAGGGGGCAAGGAATGTGCTGGTTTCCATGGCAGGAGACGGTGCGCTGTTATTGGCGGAGAACGGAGGCGTATGGAGCGCAAAGGCCCCGGAGGGTAAGCTGGTGAACGGGGTGGGCGCCGGCGATTCCATGGTGGCAGGTTTTATGGCCGGATGGCTGGAAAAGCAGGATTACGGGCATGCCTTTGCCATGGGAGTGGCTGCGGGAAGCGCCAGCGCTTTCTCGGAGTACCTGGCCACCAGGGAGGATGTTATGAAGCTCTATCGGCAGCAGGAACGTGCAGAAAGAAATGTTTAGTAGAAAAGAGGTTCCATATGGAAGCATATCAGGGAAAAAGCGTGTTTGGCGGAATTGCCATCGGCAAAATTCATGTGTATCGAAAGGATTGGCAGCAGGTAGAACGGGTAACAATAGAGAATGAGGAAGGGGAAATCGCAAGATATCATCAGGCGAAGGGAATTGCCGTTGCTCAGCTGGGGCAACTGTATGATAAGGCGCTTAGAGAGGCAGGCCAGGAGAGTGCGGCTATTTTTGAGGTGCATCAGATGATGCTGGAGGATGCGGGTTATGCAGATTATGTGGAAAACATCATTCGCACCCAAAAGGTAAACGCAGAGTATGCCGTGGCGTGTGCAGGTAATCATTTCTCCGAAATGTTTGCGGCTAGGGAGGATGAATATATGCAGGCCAGGTCTGGGGATATGAAGGATATTTCCGAGAGGCTGTTGGATATCCTGAGGGGGAACAGCCGAGACGATTTTTCCGTTAAAGAGCCAGTCATTGTGGTGGCGGAGGATTTGGCGCCCTCCGAGACGGTGCAGCTGGATAAGGATATGGTACTTTCCTTTGTGACCATAGGAGGCTCCGTAAATTCCCATACGGCAATTCTGGCCCGGACGATGGGGATTCCGGCCCTGGTGGGAGCCTGTGCCGGGGTATCCTTGCCGGACAAAAGATGGGAAGGAAAGCTTGGAATTGTGGACGGGGACAGCGGTATGCTGTATATAGACCCGGAGGAAGCGTTCCTGGGCAAAATGCAGGAGAAACAGCATAGGGAGAGGGAGAAGAAGGAATTGCTTCTGACCTTGAAGGGCCGGGAAACTATCACACGGGACGGACAGAAGCTGAAGCTGTATGCCAATATAGGCAATATGAGGGATTTAAAGCTGGCCCTGCAGAATGATGCCGGTGGAATCGGCTTGTTTCGCAGCGAATTTCTGTATCTGGAAAAGGAGGATTATCCCACGGAGGAGGAGCAGTTCGGGGTATATAAGACGGTAGCGGAAGCCATGGCAGGTAAGCGCGTGGTGATTCGCACGCTGGATATCGGGGCGGATAAAAAATGTGATTATTTCCGGCTGGAGCCGGAGGAGAATCCGGCGCTGGGATATCGGGCCATCCGCATCTGTCTGAATCGGCCGGAGGTGTTTAAAACGCAGCTGCGGGCGTTGTTTCGGGCCAGCGCATATGGAAGGCTTGCGATTATGTATCCCATGATTACCAGCGTCTGGGAGGTACGTTGTATTTTGGAGCTGGTAAGCCAGGTAAAGGAGGAGCTGAAGGCAGAGGGGATTGCCTTCGGAGCGCCGGAGCAGGGTATTATGATAGAGACGCCGGCGGCGGTGATGGTAAGTGGGGAGCTGGCAAAGGAAGTGGATTTTTTCAGCATCGGAACGAACGACCTGACGCAGTATACCCTGGCTGTCGACAGGCAGAATGCCAGACTGGACAGGTTTTATGACGCGCATCATCCGGCGGTGCTGCGTATGATACGGATGGTGGTGGAGAATGCGCACAAAGAGGGTATCTGGGTAGGAATCTGCGGGGAGCTGGGGGCGGATAAGGAGCTGACGAAGGAATTTCTCGCTATGGGAGTGGATGAATTGTCCGTAGCGCCCGAAAGTATCCTGCCTATCCGTAAGATTGTGTTGGAAACAGATGTGGCTGCCTATCAGGCGCAGATAAAGGAGAGACAGTATGCTGACAGAGCAGCGTTATGAGAGAATTTTACAGCTCCTGGAGGAGAAAAAGTCGATTACCGTAACAGAGATAAAGGAGCTTTTAAATATTTCCGAGTCCACGGTGCGGCGTGATATTGCGGCGCTTCATAGGGCGGGAAAGCTTACCAGAGTATTCGGAGGAGCGATTGCCCGTAAGAATACGGGGAGCCTTTGCGAGACTGCTGCGGGCCAGAGGCAGGAGGTAAATCCCGGCAGGAAGCGCCAAATAGCCGCATATGCGGCGTCCCTTTTAAAACAGGGAGAATTTATTTACCTCGATTCGGGAACTACTACCGGTTATATGTTGGATTATCTGAAGGAAAAGAAGATTACTGTGGTCACCAATGGCGTAGTTCACGCCAAACATCTGGCGGCTATGGGGATTCAGGTGATTTTGACAGGCGGGGAGCTGAAAGGCTCTACTGAGGCTGTGGTGGGAAGCCAGGCCATGCAGATGCTGAAAAATTATCATTTCGACAGAGGATTTTTCGGAGCTGACGGGGTGAGCAGAAAAGCCGGTTTTACTACGTCGGATTCCGACGAAGCTTTAATTAAAGAGACGGCTATGGGACAGTGCAGGCAATGCTATGTGCTGGCCGACAGTGATAAATTTGGCTGCGTCAGCTCCATTACCTTCGGAGGATTTGCCGACGCGGTGATTTTGACGGATGAAGAAAAGGAGCAGTATCAGGGCTGTGGGAATGTTGTCGTGTGCGGGAGGGCTGATTCTTAGAGACTCCGGCGGCTTCACACGGAAAAAAATATTGTAACGAAACCGCCCCGGAACGGATATAAGGATAAAGGAGGGCGGAAAAGAGATGGAAGAAATTTATAAAGAGAATGCCAGGCTTGTTTACTTTTTTCTTTTTTCAAAATGCAGAGACCCGGCTCTGGCGGAGGAACTGACCCAGGAAACTTTTTTACAGGCCATCAAATCCATCGGAAATTATGACGGAAGCTGTAAGATTTCGGTATGGCTATGCCAGATTGCCAAGCATTTGCTCTATCAGCACTGGGGTAAGAGAAGAGATACAGTCCCGTTAGAAGAGATTGACTGGAAGATAACGGACCATAATGAGGTGGAGCATCAGGCGCTTATAAAGGAAGAACTGCTGGAGACGCTGGAGAAAATACATCAGCTGCCAATCAATATGCGGGAGGTCATGTATCTGCGGATTTCCGGGCAGCTGTCCTTTAGGGAGATTGGCCGGGTAATGGGAAGGTCGGAAAACTGGGCGAGGGTGAACTACTTTCGCGCTAAGGAGCTGTTGAGAGAGCATAGGAAAAAAGGAGAGTAAGCATATGGAAGAAGGAAGAATCAGTTGTAATGTGACAAAAGACCTTTTGCCGCCTTATCTGGACAAGGTGTGTTCTGATGAAACCAGAGAATTAGTGGAGGAGCATTTGAGGGAGTGCGCCTCCTGCCGGGAGTTTATGCAGGCGCTGCAGACAGAGGAGTCGGAGGAGGAAAATCTGAAGCTGGATTATTTGAAAAAAAGCCGTCGTTTTCTTACAACCAGAGCGCTCCAGGGATGTATGATTACATTTTTAATCCTGGCGCCCTTAGGAATATGGGCCTTAGGAAGTTATGGGAGGGTGCCGCTTTGGTTTTTCTATGTGACCATGCCTGTGTTGATGATTACATATGCGACTGCCATGGCCGGCGGCGTGGAAAGGCCTGTCTTATCTAAAAAGAAATGGATTCTTCCCCTGTGTGCCGGTGTATTATTGTTGTATGCCCTGTTGCTGCATGGGGTAATATTGGCTGTAATCTGCGGGGCAGGGAAAATTCATCTTGAGAGTACTCAGATAAGCAGGCTGGGCTCGTTTCTTTCTGGGGGCGTGCTGATGGGTCTGATAGGGGAGGTCATACTGCTGACAGTATCGATTTGTCTAAGCCCAAAGGGTCAGTGGTTCTATCAGGTGAGCAGAAATACAGGCTGGCTGGGACTTTATCTTCTTATGACATTTGAGAGGATGCTGTACAATATGAGTACACCCCGGGAGGTTGCCTGGAATATGCTTTGGAATATGGTGATTCTGGCGGCAGAATTTGCCGCAGTTACGATAGGATGGTATCTGTATCAGAGACGCAGGGAATTTTGGAAAAAATAGGCTGTCCTAACCCTGGAATATGTGTTATAATCTTCGCAAAGAGCAGGGTCGAAGTTTTTGTGAGACTCTGTGGATTTTTGTCCGATAGAAAGAAAGGTATTGTCTCATGCAGATTATTATTGTAGGCTGCGGCAAGGTGGGTACGGCCCTGACCCAGCGGTTGAGCAAAGAGGATAACAATATTTGTATTATTGACATTAATGCGGATGTAGTACATGGATTGGCCACAGAGTGCGATGTCATGGGAATGGTGGGGAACGGCGCCAGCTATAATGTTTTGGTGGAGGCCGGCATTGAGACGGCAGACCTTTTGATAGCAGTTACGAAATCAGATGAATTGAATCTTCTGTGCTGTGTGATTGCCCGTAAGAAGGCAAGATGCAAGACCATAGCCAGAGTGCGCAATCCCCTGTACAGCCAGGAGCAGAAGTTTTTGCAGGAGGAGCTGGGTTTGTCTATGATTATTAATCCGGAGCAGACGGCGGCCGCCGAGATTGCCCGATTGATTTGTTTCCCCAGCGCTATCGGAATAGAGGCCTTTGCCAATGGCAGGGTGGAGATGCTGCGTTTCCGTATTCCCGGTGATTCTATGTTGGACAATATGGCGCTTAAGGATGTATCTGCTAAAATTCACTGTGAATTTCTGATTTGTGCGGTGGACAGGGGAAATCAGGTCAGCATTCCGGACGGTAATTTCATCCTGAAGGCCGGAGATATTATCTCTCTGGTCACATCCCGAATCAATGCAAATATATTCTTTGAAAAAATCAATATGCGGACGAACAGCGCCAGAGACGCAATGATTATCGGCGGCGGAAAAATTGCGCTGTATCTGGCAAAAATGCTGCAAAAGCTCGGCATTTCCGTGAAGATTATAGAGCAGGATTATAATCGCTGTCAGGAGCTTTGTGAGGAGCTGCCGGGAGTGGTGATTGTGCATGGCGACGGAAGCGACGAGAAGTTTTTGCAGGAGGAGCGTATTGAAAATATGGATTCTCTGGTGGCGCTCACCAATCTGGACGAGGAGAATATTCTGCTTTCTTTGTTTGCCGGAAAGAGAGTGCGCAAGAAGGTGGTCACGAAAATCAACAGGATGCAGCTGGGAGAAGTGATTCACAGTCTGGACTTAGACAGCGTTGTGTATCCCAAGCTTTTGACGGCTCAGAAAATTCTGCAGTATGTGCGGGCGACGAAGAATTCCATCGGGAGTAATGTAAAGACGCTGTACCGTCTGTATGATGACAGAGTGGAGGCGTTGGAATTTAATATTTATGAAAACTCCAAGCTGACCGGGGTGCCGCTGCAGAAGCTGCACCTAAAGTCAGGGCTGCTAATCTGTGCGATTACCCGGAATGACCAGATTATCATTCCGGACGGACATTCCCAGATTATGCCCAATGATACGGTAATTGTGGTTACGACCCATCTGGGGCTGCAGGACGCCCAGGATATTATCAGGGATTAAGAGAGGCAGTCATGAATTATTCAATTATTAGATATGTGCTGGGCACGGTGTTGAAGTTTGAAAGTCTGTTTCTGTGTCTGCCGATGCTCATAGGGCTTTGTTCCCGGGAAAAAAGTGGATATGCCTTTCTGGCAGTAATGGCGCTGTGTATGATTACCGGTATTCTGTTAAGCCTTCGTAAGCCGAAAAGCGATGTGTTTTATGCGGTGGAGGGTTTTGTCAGCGTCTCTTTAAGCTGGTTGGCTATGAGCTTTTTCGGAGCGCTGCCCTTTTGGTTCAGCGGCGAAATCCCATCCTTTACGGATGCTATGTTTGAGGCGGTTTCGGGCTTTACCACTACGGGAGCCAGTATTCTCACGGATGTGGAAGGCCTGTCAAACAGTTGTCTGTTCTGGCGAAGCTTTACCCATTGGATTGGCGGTATGGGAGTGCTTGTGTTTGTATTGGCGGTATTTCCCATGAGCGGCGGCCATATTATGTTCCTGATGAAAGCGGAGAGCCCGGGCCCCTCTGTGGAGAAGCTGGTGCCCAGAGTAAAGACTACGGCCGTTATTCTGTATGGGGTATATACGGTGCTGACGCTTCTGGAAATTCTCATGCTGGCCTTCGGCGGTATGCCCCTGTTCGACGCAGTCAATATTGGGCTGGCTACAGCCGGAACGGGAGGCTTTGGCATATTAAACAGCAGCGCGGGAAGCTATGGGCCGAATCTGCAGATTATTATTACGATATTTATGATTCTTTTCGGTGTGAATTTTAATATCTATTATCTGTTGCTCCGTAAGAAATTAAAAACGGTATGGAAATCCGAGGAGTTGAGAGCCTATTTGGGAGTCATACTGGGAAGCGGACTTTTGATTGCCTACAATATCAGACATCTCTTTCCGAATCCGGCGGAGGCGTTGCGGCAGTCGTTTTTCCAGGTGGCTTCCATTATCACGACCACAGGCTTTTCCACCACGGACTTTAATGTATGGCCGCAGTTTTCCACTACGATTCTTGTGATGTTAATGTTTATCGGGGCCTGTGCGGGAAGTACCGGAGGTGGTATGAAGGTGTCCCGCTTTATCATTATGATTAAAACCGTGATGAAGGAATTGTTTACGATTAAGCATCCTCATGGAGTGAACAAGGTGAAGGTAGACGGCCGGACAGTAGAGCATGACACAATCCGTTCAGTCAATACCTTTGTGGTAATATATGCCTTGCTCTTTGCGGTATCGGTTTTGTTGGTCAGCCTGGATAATTTTGATTTTACCACGAATTTTACAGCGGTGGCAGCGACCATCAATAATATTGGGCCGGGGCTTTCCCTGGTGGGCCCTACGGAGAATTTCAGTATTTTCTCCGATTTTGCAAAATACGTATTGATGTTTGACATGCTGGCCGGCCGACTGGAGCTGCTGCCCATGATTGTACTCTTTGCCCCTATGACCTGGCGGAAGAATAAATAATGGCAGAACCATTACATATTCTGCCGTAAAATGTACAGGCTAATAGAAGAAAAAGGGATGATATATTCCGGATAGGAGCAGGACAGCATATGAATACAAACACGATTCAATTATTGAAGGAGTGCAGCAGCGGCTGCCAGATGGCGCAAAAGAGCGTGAAGCATGTGAGACAATATACTTCAGATGAAAAACTGAATGAGCTGCTGGAGGCTTATGGTGAGAAGCACGATAAGCTGGAGCGGGAAATTGCAGATTTGTTGAATCAATATCATAAGGACGAGGAAGAGCCCGGTAAAATGGCGTCAGCCAGCGCCTGGATGAAGGTGGAGACCAAAATGATGATGCATCCGGATAATCATCAGGTGGCGAAGCTTATGATGGATGGCTGCAATATGGGGATTCAATCGGTCAGCGAATATGTAAATAAGTATCCTGACGCCTCTAAGGAGAGCCAGGATATTGCCAGAAGGCTGATTAAAATAGAAGAGGACTTTATGCAGGAGATGAAGAGCTTCGTCTAAA
>JAMOZS010000073.1 GCA_023667765.1 Roseburia sp.
AAGACCAGGGCAAATATCGTAAACGGAATAGATTCGGTATTCAGTGGTTTTTCCGCTATTGATGACGATTTCTATGAGGAGCTGGAGGAGATTCTGATTATGGGGGATATCGGCGTGAACGCCACCTCCGATATTGTGGAGCATTTGAAAAATCAGGTGAAAGAGCAGCATGTGAAGGAGCCCAGTCAGTGCAAACAGCTTCTGATAGACAGTATCAAGGCTCAGATGAGAGTGGAGGAGACTGCCTATGATTTTGAGAAGGAGCAGTCCGTCATCATGGTGATTGGCGTTAACGGCGTGGGAAAGACTACCTCGGTGGGAAAGCTGGCAGGGAAGCTTAAGGATAGCGGCCGCAAGGTTTTGATTGCCGCTGCAGATACCTTTCGGGCGGCTGCAGGCGACCAGCTGGCAGAGTGGGCGCATCGGGCGGGCGTGCCCATGGTGGGAGGCGGCGAGGGCGCAGACCCTGCCAGTGTGGTATATGATGCGGTGAGTGCGGCGAAGGCCAGAGGGGTGGATGTGCTTTTGATTGATACGGCAGGGCGCCTTCACAATAAGAAGAACCTGATGGAGGAGCTCAGAAAAATGAACCGTATCATCCAGCGGGAATTTCCCGACGCTCATCGGGAGAATCTCATTGTATTGGACGGAACCACAGGGCAGAATGCTTTGGTACAGGCCAGGGAATTCGGCGAGGTGGCTGATTTAACAGGAATTATTCTCACCAAAATGGACGGGACAGCCAAGGGAGGTATTGCCGTTGCCATACAGTCTGAGCTGCATGTCCCGGTGAAATATATCGGTGTGGGTGAAGCCGTAGAGGATTTACAGAAATTTGATTCGGATGAATTTGTAAATGCCATATTTGATTTGACGCCGGAAGAGAAGGAGGAAGAGAATTGGAAGAGATGCTGACGCTTGAAAGATTTGAGGAAGCCAGTGAGGTGGTGAAAAAGGTTACGCTGGAGACAAAGCTGGTATACAGTGATTATTTTAGCGGCCAAACCGGCAACAGGGTCTATTTGAAACCGGAAAATATGCAGTTTACCGGAGCTTATAAGGTAAGAGGCGCTTATTATAAAATGAGCACGCTGTCGGAGGAGGAGCGCAGCAGAGGCCTGATTACAGCCTCCGCCGGCAATCATGCTCAGGGTGTGGCGTATGCGGCCAAATGTTACGGGGTCAGGGCGACCATCGTGATGCCGACTACGACGCCTTTGATGAAGGTGAATCGCACCAAGAGCTACGGAGCCGAGGTGGTGCTGCATGGGGATGTGTACGACGAGGCATGTGGGAAGGCTTATGAACTGGCTAAGGAGCAGGGATATACTTTTATCCATCCCTTTGATGATTTGACGGTGGCTACGGGACAGGGAACCATTGCGATGGAGATTTTTAAGGAGCTTCCTCTGGTGGATTATATCTTAGTCCCTATCGGAGGAGGAGGCCTGGCTACAGGCGTATCTACCCTGGCTAAGCTATTGAATCCCAAGATTCAGGTAATCGGAGTGGAGCCTGCGGGGGCAAATTGTATGCAGGAATCTCTGAAAAACGGTAAGGTCACCACGCTGCCGGGAGTGAATACGATTGCGGACGGTACGGCGGTGAAAACGCCGGGCAGCAAGCTGTTTCCCTATATTCAGAAGAATCTGGATGATATTATCACGGTGGAGGACGAGGAGCTGGTGGTAGCCTTTCTGGATATGGTGGAGAATCATAAGATGGTGGTGGAAAATTCCGGCCTGTTGACAGTGGCTGCCTTAAAGCATCTGGAGGTAAAGGATAAAAAGGTGGTGCCGATTCTGAGCGGGGGAAATATGGATGTCATAACCATGTCCTCCGTAGTACAGCAAGGACTTATCTTCCGGGACAGAATTTTTACGGTTTCCGTGCTGCTGCCGGATAAGCCGGGAGAGCTGTGCAGGGTTTCCGGCGTGATTGCGGATGTAAACGGCAATGTTATCAAGCTGGAGCATAATCAGTTTGTGTCGATTAACCGAAATGCGGCGGTTGAGCTTCGTATTACGATGGAAGCTTTCGGAACGGAGCATAAGAATCAGATTATAGAGGCTTTGGAGAAGGAGGGTTATAAGCCGAAGCTTGTAAGGACGAATATCTAAGGAAGCGCTGATGAAAGCAGCTCTTTTCGTTCCATTGCATGCATGATTGTGACGCTTATGGGAATTTTTGCTTAGGGTTGGGATAAAAGCGCTTTATCTGGAAAAACTTTTATTATGAGCAAAATGAGAGGAAGCATAGGGATGGCAGTATTAAAAGCGTATGCAAAAATGACCGTGGCGGTTTTTATTTATGCCATGGGAGTCAGTCTTTTTCTGGACCCGAATGCCCTGGCGCCGGGAGGCGTTACGGGCATTGCTATTATTCTGAACAAGGTGGTGGGCCTTGAGACAGGAACCTGGATTCTGCTGATTAATATTCCCATATTGATAGTGGGAACCTGGAAATTCGGCTGGCGTTTTATTCTGTCTACCATCTATTGTACGATACAGGCCTCTTTTTTTACAAATGTGTTGTCCTTGTACGGAGCGCTCACAAAGGATTTCTTCCTGGCGGCCCTGGTGGGAGGAAGCCTGATTGCGGTAGGCATAGGGCTTACGCTTAAGACGGGAGCTACGACAGGGGGAATGGATATTATCATTAAGCTCTTGCGCATACGGATGCCCCATCTGCGCACCGGTTCTCTGCTGCTTATGCTGGATACGGTGGTGGTAGGCGCCGCGGGACTGATACTGCGGGATTTAGAAAGAGCTCTGTATGCGGGGGTGTCTGTCTTTGTCACTTCCTTTGTTCTGGATTTGGTATTGTACGGGAAGGATGAAGCGAAATTAATCTATATTGTCAGCGATAAGGCCCAGAGCATTACAAGGCGTTTCCTGGAGGAATTGGAAATCGGTACGACCTATATACAGGGAACGGGGGCCTATAGTGGCAGAGAGAAAAGGATTATTATGTGTGTCATGCGCAAGCAGCTTTCTCCCAAAGCGGAGATGATTGTGCGGGAGGAGGACGAAAAGGCGTTTATGATTGTGGGCAGAGCTTCTGAAATTTATGGGGAGGGTTATAAGAGCTATTTTGGCGAGAGGCTGTAATAACGTAATAGAATTGTAAAGCAAAAATACTTGACATGATATATATCTGCAAAAATGTAGTAAATACGCAAAATCGGGAGGCTAAAACAAAAGTTTGTGACAAATCAATGATTTTATTCGGGCTTGTCTTAAGACCCGATTCCATCAATGGCGGGGAAGTTCCCCGCCATTTTTCAAATATCAGTATTTTTATTAAATCATATTACGGTTGCATTATCAGGAATAATAGGATAAAATAAAGGAAATGATAAAATTAAGATAAAATATCGATAAGGAGTAAAGCGTATGTTACAGATCAGACCTGTTTCGGATTTGAGAAATAAGTTTCCTGATATTGAGAAAATTGTTAATGCGGGAGAACCGGTATATCTGACAAAGAATGGATATGGAGCAATGGTGGTGCTAAGTCTTGAGGAGTATTCGAGACTGACGGATAGTGTGGAAACTGCGCTGGATAAGGCGGACAGACTTGCAGCGGAAGATGCCAAGCGGATGAGCCATGAGGAGGTTTTCGGGAATCTGCGGAGGAAAATAAATGCTCAGTAAAAAGTACAGATTAAGTTATCTGCCGCTTTTTTATGAGGATATTGATGAGAAGATAACTTATATTATTGAGAAACTAAGGAATCCGAAAGCGGCAGACGACTTATTGGATAAAGTGGAGACAGCCATCATGGAGCGCCTTCCGGTGGCGGAAGCTTTTGAACCATATCACTCTATCAGAGAGCGCAGGTACACATATTATCGCATTTATGTAGATAATTATACAATTTACTATGTGGTAATAAATGATGACCCGAATGATTCGGTTATGGAAGTGAGAAGGTTCCTTTATAACGGACAGAATAGGGATGAATTGGTATAAAATTTTTTGGTACAAATTCAGGGAAATTGTATAAGAAAAAGATTTTTATGACCCAAAATTCAAGTAAAAAATAGAACGCCCGTTTGTAAAGAAAAAATACTTGACAGTCCCCTGTACTTGGTGTATGATACACAAGGTGCAGGGGATTTCGCATACAAATGCGGCCCTGTGGTGATTGTGAGAAGATGAGATGGAAAGAATTTTTGAACAGGCGCTGTTATATGATTTTTACGGTGAGCTGCTGACGCCTCATCAGCGGATTGTTTATGAGGATGCGGTCTGCAACGACATGTCTCTGGGTGAGATTGCAAAGGAGCAGGGAATCAGCCGTCAGGGAGTGCATGATTTGCTCAGACGCTGCGACAGAGCCTTGCAGGATTATGAGAGTAAGCTTCATCTGGTGGAGCGGTTTATGAGAGCTAAGAATAAGGTCAGAGAGATTGAAGAGCTGACGGGGCTTTCGGAGGATGCGGACGGTGAAAAACTGCGGAGGAATATGAGAGAGATTCGCAGGCTGTCGGAGGAATTAAAAGAGGATCTGTAGCAGAGAAAAAATTTGAAAGACGGATAGGAAAGGAAATCAGCTTTAAGGGGCAGCAAATACATGGCATTTGAAAGTTTAACGGACAAATTACAGAATGTATTTAAAAATTTAAGAGGTAAGGGTCGTTTGACGGAGAATGACGTCAAGGCTGCCCTGAAGGAAGTAAAGATGGCGCTGCTTGAGGCGGACGTCAATTTTAAAGTGGTAAAGCAGTTTGTAAAGGCTGTGGAGGAGCGGGCCATTGGGCAGGATGTGATGAATGGTCTGAATCCCGGTCAGATGGTGATAAAGATTGTAAACGAGGAGATGGTTGCCCTGATGGGCAGCGAGACCGTTGAACTTACGTTTCAGCCCGGCAAGGCCATTACTGTCATTATGATGGCCGGTCTGCAGGGTGCAGGTAAGACTACGGCTACGGCGAAGCTGGCCGGCAGGTTTAAGCAGAAGGGAAAGAAATCTTTGCTGGTTGCCTGCGATGTTTACAGACCTGCCGCGGTGGAACAGCTCCGTATCAACGGTCAGAAGCAGGAAGTGGATGTGTTTGATATGGGCACGAACCACAAGCCTGTGGAAATTGCCAGAGAGGCCATTGCCTTTGCCGAGAAAAACGGGCATAATGTTGTGCTGCTGGATACCGCCGGCCGTCTGCATATAGACGAGGATATGATGGCGGAGCTTCAGGAGATTAAGGAGCAGATAACGGTACATCAGACGCTGTTGGTAGTGGATGCGATGACCGGTCAGGACGCCGTGAATGTGGCAAGTGAGTTTCATGAGAAAATCGGCATAGACGGTATTATTCTTTCTAAGATGGACGGTGATACCAGAGGCGGTGCGGCGCTTTCCGTAAAGGCCGTGACAGGCAGGCCGATTTTATATGTAAGTATGGGTGAAAAGCTCTCGGATATGGAGCAGTTTTACCCTGACCGAATGGCGAACAGAATTCTGGGAATGGGAGATGTGCTTACTCTGATTGAGAAGGCCCAGGAAGCCATTGATATAGATGAGGACAAGGGTCGGGAGATGGCCGGCCGCATGAAAAAGGGTAAGTTTGATTTTGAGGACTATCTGGAGAGCATGAAGCAGATGCGCAATATGGGCGGTCTGTCAGGCATTCTTGGAATGCTGCCGGGAATGGGACTTAGCGCCGGCGATTTAGAGGGAATGGTAGATGAAAAGCAGCTTAAGCATATGGAGGCCATTGTGCTGTCCATGACACCTCAGGAACGGCGGAATCCGAAGCTGTTAAATCCCAGAAGAAAGCATCGCATAGCGAAAGGCGCCGGAGTGGATATAGCGGTAGTCAATCGTTTTATCAAGCAGTTTGAACAGAGTCAGAAGCTGATGAAGCAGATGGGCGGCGGTAAACGCCGTGGAGGTATGTTTGGCGGCTTCCCCGGTATGAAGGGCGGCAGATTCCCTTTTTAAACAGAGGATAGGAAAACCGGTTGAGACGGCCTGAGATGGCAATATGTTACCTGACGAAAAAATCATCAGACAGAAAAAATGCTGGAAATGATTTTTGAGTATATATTACAAATTATATTTTATTTATGGAGGAAAAAGAAATGGCAGTAAAAATCAGATTAAGAAGAATGGGACAGAAGAAGGCACCCTTTTATAGAATCGTCGTAGCAGATTCCCGTTCTCCCAGAGATGGCAGATGTATTGAGGAAATCGGCACCTATGACCCTTCTACAGACCCCAGCACCTTCAAAATTAACGAGGAGCTGGCTAAGAAGTGGCTGGCAAACGGCGCTCAGCCTACAGAGGTAGTCGGAAAGCTTTTCAAGGCGGCAGGCATTGAGAAATAGTAATCTAATCGTTGGAGGTGGATTATGAAAGAATTAGTAGAAGTAGTTGCAAAAGCCCTTGTGGACCATCCTGAAGAGGTGTCGGTCACCGAGAAAACAGAGGGTGGAAATATTGTTGTAGAGCTTCATGTGGCTGCCTCCGATATGGGGAAGGTAATCGGAAAGCAGGGCAGAATTGCCAAGGCAATCCGTACGGTAGTAAAGGCGGCGTCATCCAAAGAAAATACCAGAGTGGATGTGGAAATCGTCTGAATTCAGAACGTAAAGCGCAAGGGTGGAGTACGCATAAGTATTTCGCCCTTCCTTTTTTGCGGGCGTATGTTTGTGAAGCAGGGAGCATGGCAGGCAGAGCAGAGACATCCTGAACGAGGCCTGTGCAGGGAGGATGAGATGGAAAACAGATTTCAGGTGGGAGTGATTACCTCCACTCATGGCTTAGGCGGAGAGGTCAAGGTATATCCTACGACGGACGATGCAAAGAGATTCAGGAAATTAAGGGAAGTCATATTGGATACGGGGCGGGAGGAGCTTGTCCTGGAGATAGAGAGGGTTAAGTTCTTTAAAAATCTGGTTATTTTGAAATTTAAGGGAATAGACCATATAAATGATGTGGAAAGATACAGACAGTGCAGCCTGTATGTCACCAGGGCCAATGCGGTTCGTCTGGAGAAGAATGAGTATTTTATTGCGGACCTCATGGGGCTTCAGGTGAGGGACGAGGAGAATCGGGAGATTGGCATCCTGAAGGAGGTTATGGAAACAGGGGCAAATGATGTGTATGTCATAGAGCTGTCGGACGGAAGGGAGCTTCTTTTGCCGGCCATCCGTCAGTGTGTACTGGCTGTGGATATAGAGGCAGGATATATACAGATACATATTCTGGAGGGACTTTTGGACGAATGAAATTTCATGTATTGACACTGTTTCCGGAGATGGTGCAGGGAGGCCTGAATACCAGTATTCTGGGCAGAGCGCAGGAGAAAGAATTGATTCGAATACATACCGTAAATATCAGGGATTATACGCTGGATAAGCATGGCCGGGTAGATGATTATACCTATGGCGGCGGTGCGGGGATGCTGATTCAGGCCCAGCCGGTCTATGATGCATGGAAGGCGGTCAGTGGAGGAAGGAGGCTCAGGACCATCTATGTGACGCCCCAGGGAACGGTATTTCATCAGAAACTGGCCCAGGAGCTGGCCCGGGAGGAGGAGCTGATTTTCCTGTGCGGACATTATGAGGGGATTGACGAGAGAGTACTGGATGAGGTGGTTACGGATTATGTGTCAATCGGAGATTATGTGCTGACAGGAGGAGAACTGCCGGCGATGGTGATGATTGACGCAGTTGCCAGACTGGTTCCGGGAGTCTTAAGCAACGAAGATTCCGCCCGGACGGAAAGCTTCCATAATGATTTGCTGGAATATCCCCAATACTCCCGGCCCGAGATATGGCGGGGAAAGGCTGTGCCCCGGGTGCTTCTTTCCGGTAATCACAGGGACATAGAGAAATGGAGGCTCACGGCCTCTCTGGAACGTACCCAGGCTGTGCGGCCCGAGCTGTATGAGAAATATCATAAGAGACAAAGGGCTGTGGAGCAGCTCTTAAGGCATAAAAAGGAAAATGTCTATCTGATTGACGGACTGCGCCGTGGAACCGTGGAGCTTACGGAAACCTGGGACGGCGGGGCGCTGGGGTATCACAGGGACAGCAATACCTGGATGCTCTGCGCAGAGGATGTTCCCCGGGGAGAGGGGCCCTGGGCGCCCTTGGAGGAGGCGCCGGGGCTTTTACTCCATAACTGCCGGGGGTTGAATGCTTCCTTGAGTCGTTTCGGCTATCGCGTTTACGGAGAATATTGTCAGGCCGTCTACACCAGAAGGGAGACGGTGCCCCTGCCCCATAAGGAGATACGGCTGCTTACTGTGGAAGAGCTGCCCTATCTGATAAGGTGTTGTGAGCAGGCGCAGGACGGTGGGGAGCCGGCAGAATATGTTCCCCGGGGAGATATCCGGGAATATCTGACGGACAGACTTAAGAGCCGGGCTTTGTATGGCGTCTATGTGGAGGAAAGACCGGTGGGATTTGCCGGCTGGAACAGGGAGGGAAGCATCGGCTGTCTGTATGTGGAGCCTGCCTGTCGGAGGCGGAAGCTGGGTGCGTCCCTGACGGCCTTTATGGTGAATCAGGCATTGGAGCAGGGAAGGCTTCCCTACGCCCATATAGCCGTCACAAATGAGGCGGCAAAATGCCTTGTGGAGAGCATGGGTTTCTATAGGGCGGGCAGGACTGTATTTTGGATGGGAAAGGATGTATTTTCCGAAAAATAATTAGGATACAGGAGGATACTGATATGCGCATATTTAAAAGTAGCTTTTGGCGTAGGACATTCCTTTGGCTTTTTTGGGCGCTGTTTTTGTCGGGGCTTACGGGCTGCGGCAAAACCGGCAGCATAAAGGAAGGAGATTGTAAATGTACCGTGACTTTCGTAAACATTCCCAAGGAATTTTCCATGCTGGAGGAGAATGTGAAGGACAATTTTGCCATTCATCTCACTTTGCGAAACATTACCAATGAGAAGCTGTATCAAGTGACATTGAATCAGGAGAATGATTTTGAACAGGAGCTTTTTCTGCATCCCGGCACTTATCAGGTATATACGCTTTATGCCAGTGATTCAGGATACTCCGGAATTGAGGTGGCTGCGGATGCGGAAAGCGTGGAGCTGTCATCGGACAGAAATGCATTTTTGTCTGTTACTGTGGACAATACCGATGAATTTACAAAGCACTGGATGTCCGTACAGCCTGTGCCGGAGATACTTCTGGCCGATAAATATTCGGGTCTGATTCAGATTAACCGACAGGTGACGGATATAAGGGATATCCTCTCGCAGCTGGATTTGGAATACGAGGGGCAGGTGAGCGGTTATAAAAAGCTGGAGCTTATCGACGGTGAACTGGGGGTTGCCGTTACACTTTTGAATACCACCGAGAATCCGGCGGAGTGGAAGGATTGTGAGGTCATCGGCATCCGCGTGTTTAAGAATCATGTGGTTTTTCCTGAGGGTGTCACTCTGGGAATGGCCGTGAATAAGGTATGCCACCGCACGGAGGGAGTCTATGGGGAACCGGATGCTTTTACCGGCAGTCTTTTATATGGCTGGAGCCTGGATAGTACCACCGCCGTTTACAGAGACCCTGTATCGGGTAATCGCATTACGTTAGAGCTTGCCGCTAATGGTTCCGCTATCAGCAGCATCACCTATGAGCTGGCGCAGTTTGAGTAGGAGGAGGGGCAAATGGAAAAATTTCTGAAAATAGGGAAAGTGAATCTTCTCTCCCTGTTAGCGTTGCCGCTTTTGCTGATTGCCACTGTCAGTAAGCTGATTGCGAAGGCATTAGAAAAGGTTGCGGTTATTCTTGGCATGGTATTGCTGCTGGTGCTTCTGGCGCTCGCCTTTGAGTTTTTTAAGAATCCGGAGGGTGGGCTGCAGGTGGCGCTTTATCTGATTGTATTTTTGGTCATCTGCTTTTTAATTGTTATGATAGTGATATTCCTTATGAATGTGGCAGCTGCCGTTATCATAACGATTTGGAATGCCGTTATCGGTTTCTTTCATGGCGTTTATGAATTGTCCTATGTGGGATTTTTGAAGTTATATTCTGTCTGTGAGAATGATTATCAGTATATCAACCTCAATGGGAAAAGGGTACTCAATGGAGTTTTATGCCTTTTTTATTCTGTTCTCCATGGAATGAATCGCCTGATTGTGCTGGTGGTATCTTTGGCGCTTCCCCTATCCGTTATTTTGAGTATTGTGTTGGTGCTGGGCACTATACTGGATATGAATGTCGGTGTCAGGAAGGCTTTCGGAATCAATCTGTTCCAGTTTATAGGGAAATTTGATGCCTTCTCCCTTGTATACGGGGTGGTTATGTATCTGGCAATTATGGCAATCTGTGTGGTGATATTGCTTTCTCTGGGGTTTGAGTGGTATGAATGGGCGCAGGAGTTGAAAATGACCGGCGAGGAGTTTAGCGAACATATTCGTTCTGTCAGGGAGAGAGAAATCCGTGTAGCACAGGAGGAACAGAAGGATGCCGAGACAGGAGACGCCTATATGCAGAATCTGGAGGAGCATATTGACGGAGCGGAAGCGTTGGGAGAGTGGGTGTCAACTGTGCTTGCACAGAGGGATAATCCGCTGCTCAGGAGCGCTTGGGGCATTTATTTCCGCAATCTTTCGAAGCTTGTGGAGGAGTGCGCAAAATATAAAAAGGGAATTCCGCTGGATAAATTCAGGAAACTGATTCCGCAGATACAGCAGCTGGAGAAGCAGCGTGAGGATGTGAAAAAGCTGGCAGAAAAGCTGGAGGAGGCTAACAGGGATCCTTTCCAATGCGCTGTCTTTTTCTCCGGGTGTAACAGTCCGGAAAAGCTGGAGAAGCGTTATAAGTCTCTGTGTAAAGCGTATCATCCTGATTCTGAGGGCGGCGATAAGGATACCTTTCAGAAGATGCAGGAGGAGTATGAGGCTTTGAAGAACAACTTTGACGGGCAGGTATAACAAAATAAAAGGAGGCAAAAGATATGAGTAAGGTATTGAGTAACGAGGTCCTTCAGGCATTGGAGGATATCTATTATCACGAGCGGACAGGGCGCGGCAAGGAAGCGTTTGCCCTTCTGGAAAAGGCTTCCGCCGCCGGAGACGGAGATGCCACCTGTATTTTGGCAAGATGTCTGTGCGGCCGCCAGTATGTGTGGGAGGGGCATGGTTTTAAGGAGGATGACGCCCGCGCAACAGAGCTTTTGCATAAATCTGTGGAGCAGGGCAGCGCGCTGGGAGTGCTGGTTGCTCTG
>JAMOZS010000074.1 GCA_023667765.1 Roseburia sp.
GACGAAATCAAGAATGCGATTACGGGCAAGACCTACGCCAGCTTTGAACCGGCGCTGGATTATTGTGTGGTAAAGATTCCCCGCCTGCCCTTCGATAAATTTATCACGGCCAAGAGAACCCTGACCACGCAGATGAAGGCTACCGGCGAGGTGATGAGCATCTGCGATAATTTCGAGGGCGCTCTGATGAAGGCGATTCGCTCGCTGGAGCAGCATGTGGACAGCCTGATGAGCTATGATTTTTCGGAGTTATCGGCGGAGGAGCTGAAGGAACGCTTAAGGATTGTGGACGATCAGCGAATTTATGTGATAGCGGAGGCTGTCCGAAAGGGCCTTAGCCAGGAAGAGATTCATGCTATTACCATGATTGACCTTTGGTTTATTGACAAGATTGCCATTTTAGTGGAGATGGAGCAGGCGCTGAAAAGAGGGCCTTTGACGGCGGAGCTGTTAAGGGAGGCTAAGCGCATGGAGTTTCCGGATTCGGTGATTGGAAAGCTAACCGGAAAAAGCGAGGAAGAGATTAAGAAGCTGCGTTATGACAATGGGATTCATGCGGTATATAAGATGGTGGACACCTGCGCCGCTGAGTTTGCGGCTTCCACGCCTTATTATTATTCGGTGTTCGGAGGAACGTGCGAGGCTGTGCGCACCGGCGGCAGGAAGAAGGTGCTGGTATTGGGCAGCGGCCCCATCCGTATCGGGCAGGGAATTGAATTCGACTATTGCTCCGTGCATGCTACCTGGGCTTTTGCGAAGGCCGGCTATGAGACGATTATCATAAATAATAATCCGGAGACGGTGAGTACGGATTTTGATATTGCTGATAAGCTGTATTTTGAACCCTTGACGCCGGAGGATGTGGAGGCTATCGTAGATATTGAGCATCCCGACGGCGCCGTGGTGCAGTTTGGCGGACAGACGGCCATTAAGCTCACGGAAAGTCTGATGAAGATGGGGGTGCCGATTCTGGGCACAAAGGCAGAGGATGTGGATGCCGCCGAGGACAGAGAGCTTTTTGACAGGATTCTGGAGCAGACTGGGATTCCCCGTGCTGCCGGGGGCACCGTATATACGGCAACGGAGGCCAAGGAGGTGGCGAATCGGCTGGGCTATCCGGTGCTGGTAAGGCCTTCCTATGTGCTGGGGGGGCAGGGGATGCAGATTGCCCTCTCGGATAATGAAATAGAAGAATTTATGGAAATCATCAACCGCATTGCCCAGGACCATCCGATATTGGTGGATAAGTATCTGCAGGGCAAGGAAATTGAGGTAGATGCGGTATGCGACGGAGAGGACATTTTAATTCCGGGTATTATGGAGCACATTGAGAGGACAGGCGTACATTCCGGGGACAGTATTTCCGTTTATCCTGCGCCTACCATCGGCAAGCTGATTAAGGACAAAATTGCGGATTATACGGCGCGTCTGGCAAAGGCGCTTCATGTAAAGGGGCTGATTAATATTCAGTTTATTGCCCAGGGGGAGGACGTGTATGTCATTGAGGTCAATCCCCGTTCTTCCCGCACGGTGCCCTATATCAGTAAGGTGACCGGCATTCCCATTGTGGATTTGGCCACGGAGGTCATTCTCGGCAAGACGATTCGGGAGCTGGGTTATGAGCCGGGCTTACAGCCGGAGTCAGATTATTATGCCATCAAGATGCCGGTATTTTCTTTTGAGAAAATTCGGGGCGCAGAAATCAGCCTTGGGCCGGAGATGAAGTCCACCGGCGAGTGTCTGGGCATAGCCAGGAGCTTTCACGAGGCTCTGTATAAGGCCTTTCTCGGGGCAGGGGTTGACCTGCCCAGATACAGGAATATGATTATTACCGTGAAGGATGCGGATAAGGGAGAGGTGATAGAAATCGGCCGCCGCTTTGAGAAGCTGGGCTATACCATTTATGCCACCAGAAGTACGGCGGCAGCCCTGAATGAGGCCGGTGTAAAGGCCAGAAAGGTCAACAAGATTTCCCAGGAATCTCCCACGGTGATGGATTTAATTCTGGGTCATAAGATTGATTTGGTCATTGACACGCCCACCCAGGGAAGGGATAAATCCAGGGATGGTTTTTTGATACGCCGTACTGCTATCGAGACCGGCATCAACTGTATTACCGCTATGGATACGGCGAGAGCGCTGGTGACCAGTCTGGAAAATAAAAGTAATCAGCTGACGCTGGTGGATATCGCGCAGCTGTAATCATTTAGCCATGTGGCAGTAACAGTTCAGCCTTCCGTTGAACTGTTACATGCGGCACGGTTATTTTACCGAAACAGATTGAATTATTTAGGTTTTTATGTTAGGATGAAAAAAACCTCTTTCATGCAGAAGGGATGGACGCAGGGAGAACAGGAGATATGGAGAGCTACAAGCAGGAATTTATCGAGTTTATGGTGGACAGCCAAGTGTTGAAGTTTGGTGATTTTACTTTGAAAAGCGGCAGAAGGTCTCCCTTTTTTATGAATGCGGGAGCTTATGTGACGGGAGCGCAGCTGCGGAAGCTGGGTGAGTATTATGCAAGGGCGATTCATGACAACTACGGCGATGATTTTGACGTGTTGTTTGGGCCGGCCTATAAAGGGATTCCCCTTAGCGTAGCTACGGCTATCGCGTACAGCGAGCTCTATGGCCGAGAAATCCGCTATTGCTCTAACCGTAAGGAAGTGAAGGACCATGGCGATGTGGGCATTCTGCTGGGAAGCCGGCTTCAGGACAAAGACAAGGTCGTGATAATTGAGGATGTCACTACCTCGGGAAAATCCATTGAGGAGACTTTTCCGATTATTACGGCACAGGCAAAGGTGGAGATAAAGGGTCTGATAGTATCCCTAAACCGCATGGAGGTTGGTCTGGGCGGACAGCTGGGCGCATTGGATGAAATCAAAGAAAAGTATGGCTTCGATGCACATGCGATTGTAAATATGTCCGAGGTGACAGAATACTTGTATAACAAGCCCTATAAGGGCGTAGTATATATTGACGATGCAGTCAAGGATGCTTTGGATCAGTATTATGCCCAGTATGGCTGTAAGGAAATGTAATCGGACATTCGAAAAAAGCCGTTTGCGGTGAAAGGGTTGACTGTTTGCGCGGCAAATGCGCAGGGAGGTATGGATATGGAAGAAAAGGTATATAAAACAATGAACGGCGCCGGAGCCATGAATATTGTGCTGGGCGTAATAGCATTGGCAGTCGGGCTGGCGGCCGGAGTATTGTTAATCATTAGCGGGGCAAAGCTTCTGGCACAAAAGTCCAAAATAATATTTTAATAATTAATAATTATCAGGCATTTCCGGGAAAGCTTTTCTGTGGGAGTGCCTTTTAGATTTACGGTGTCCGGGAACAGGAGGATTGGCATGAAGAGAAGAAAATATATTTATACCAATAAGACGCATCCCCAGAAGGCAATTATGGCAACGATATTGGGTATCATAAGCTTTGTATCTATGGCAGTCGTTGTTTATCTTGCTTATTTGAGAGAGGGACAGACTCAGGCCGGATATGGACTGACGGGGCTGCTGGCCACGATTTATTCGCTGGTGGGCTTCGTGTTGGGTGCGAGTTCTTTGCAGAATAAGGATTGCTACAGAATTTTTCCGGTACTTGGAATCACAATCAATCTGGCAGTACTGCTGGAGGTGGGTTTTCTTGTGTACTGGGGGACGGCGGGTATTTGACTGGAACGGGCGCCGGGAGAGGGAGTAAGGAGATTATGCGCGGAGAACAGTGCGGAAACGGGGTAAAATATGGAAACCAATCAGGAAGTAAATGAGGAAGAGGATATGAGAGCAGGGATAAGAGCGGATATAGAAGCATTAAAGGAAGAAGAACAGGAAGCCCGGAGGATGGAGGAGAGGCTGGAACTGGCTGCGGAGCGTATCCGCCAGATTGCGGGGGAGGCTTTGGGAGAGCCGGCCTTTGCAGCATATTTTCAGACAGTGGCAAGCTTTCTACTGTTGGTAGAAGAGAATTATCGTTTTGTGAAGGAGGGGCGGCTGTGGGAGGCTTCTCTGGAGGAGTTGCAGAGCCGTAATAACGCCTTGTATGAGGATATATTGCCCGAATTTTATGAGAAGAGCTTTGCCAACCCAACCTTTGCGGTGCAGGAACTGGGAGAGAAATTCGGTTCTGTTTTGGCCTTTTTATATACGGAAATGAGGAGCCTGATAGGCTTTGCCTATGAGGGGCGGCTACAAGAAATCGTAATCCGCGCAGAACTCTTTTTGGAGATATATACGGATTTTGCGTATGAGTGGCAGGAGAATCACGGGCTCCCGGAGGAGAGCGGCATTCGGGACAGCATTTACTGGTTTGTCAGTGATTATGCCGATGTGGCGGCTATGGAGCGAACGGGAGAACTGGTAACGGAGGCGGGTGGCTTTGCCGCCGAAATCATTCGGAAGGCGGATTGGGAGGATGTGCGTTATCTCTATGCCTATGGGGAATATGTCAGTGAAAACGAGCTTAAGATGGCCCGGTTTATGGCGGGTCTGTCCCAGGATATCGTCAATACAATGGCGGATACTTATACGGAGGGCTATCGAATCGGCTTCGAGACGGCGGGTAAGGATTTGTCCAAAAAGAAAATCGTTGACGTGCGTTATCGTCTGGGCTTTGAGCGCATGGTGCGCAGGGCTTTGGAAAACTTTGAGAAGATGGGGCTGAAGCCGGCCATCTATCGAAACGCGTACAGCATTCTCCATCATCCGTCCATTTTTAAAAGCGGATTTTATGGCGGAGAGCCGAACCGGCAGTATGATTTTGACCATAAGGATGACAAGGCTCTTTTTCTGGATAAAAATTATGTGAACAGAAGGCTGGAGGTGAGCCGGACGGCGTTTGAGGCGTATAAGGCGGAGGCCCTTTCTTATGCGGGTCCTGCTGTGATAGAGACCTTTGGTGAAAAGAGCTTTGAGCCCCGCAATAAGGAGGAGGCATTCAGGCTGTCCCAGGAGCAAAACAGCCTGTGGCTTAACTATCGAAGCAAAGCGGGAGAACTGCAAAGAAATTATATTCCCGATAAGGAGCGAAGCTTTACGATTATCGCGTTTCCGGTACCGGAGGTAGGAGAGGTCTTTGAGGAGCTTTTCTATGAGACAATTCGTATTAATACGCTGGATTACAAGCTGTATCAGGGAATCCAGCAGACTTTGATTAACGCGCTGGACCAGGCGGCATATTGTGAGATAACGGGGATGCAGGGGAATCGCACCAGGTTGAAGGTACAGCTGCATCCGCTGCAAAATCCCGAAAAGGAGACGAATTTTGAAAACTGTGTGGCGGATGTGAATATTCCGGTGGGTGAAGTCTTTACTTCTCCGGTGTTAAAAGGGACGAAGGGCGTGCTTCATGTAACACATGTGTTCTTGAATGGTCTGGAGTATCATAATCTGGTCGTCACCTTTGAGGACGGGATGATAAAGGACTATAGCTGCGACAATTTCGAAGGAGAAGAGGAAAACCGGGTATTTATCAGAGAAAATATTCTGTTCCGCCATGCTTCGCTTCCCATGGGAGAGTTTGCCATCGGTACGAATACAACGGCTTATGCGGCGGCCAGAAGACTTCAGGTGGAGGATAAGCTGCCCATCCTGATTGCGGAGAAGATGGGGCCGCATTTTGCGGTAGGGGACACCTGTTATTCCCACGAGGAGGAAATCTGCGTATATAATCCTGACGGGAAGGAAGTGATAGCTCGGGATAATGAGGTTTCGCTGCTTCGGAACATTGATTCGGATAAGGCGTATTTTAACTGTCATACGGACATTACCATTCCCTATGACGAATTGGGAGAATTGAGCGCGGTTAGGGCTGACGGAAGCCGTATTCCGATTATTCGGGAGGGCAGATTTGTGCTGCCGGGGACGGAAAAGCTCAATGAGGCCTTTGAGGTGGGAGAAATTTCTTAATATTATAGAAAATGGCAGATAAACCTTGCATAGAGAATGTATTTCTAGTAAACTAGATGTAGTATTTTTACAGAGACAGACAACAAGATATGAGGAGGATATTATGGCAGAGGCAGCACAGGCAAAGGTGGGAATTGTGATGGGAAGCGATTCCGACATGCCGATTATGGCGAAAGCCGCAGATATTTTAGAGGAATTGGGCATTCCCTATGAGATGACGATTATCAGCGCTCACAGAGAGCCGGATGTTTTTTTTGAATATGCGAAGAGCGCGGAGGAAAAGGGCTTTAAGGTGATGATAGCGGGAGCCGGTATGGCGGCTCATCTGCCGGGAATGTGCGCTGCGATTTTCCCGATGCCGGTTATCGGGGTTCCGATGCATACCACATCTCTGGGAGGCCGGGATTCTCTTTATTCTATTGTACAAATGCCCTCAGGGATTCCGGTTGCCACCGTGGCTATTAACGGAGGAGCCAATGCAGGGCTTCTGGCGGCAAAGATATTGGCTGTCTCCGACGAAGCGCTGCTTCAGAGGCTGAAGGATTACAGCAGAAAGCTGAAGGAGCAGGTGGAGGAAAAGGACGCCAGACTGCAGCAGCTGGGTTATCGAAAATATATGGAGAAATGATACTTATCATACGAGCTTGCGAAGGCGGTGCATCCGCAAGCCCGTCCTTACATAGTCTCGGTAAAGCCGAGTGACAGAGCATCGCAGAAACGAGGTTGATAATGGATTATAAGAATGCAGGTGTGGATATTGAAGCCGGCTATCGGTCGGTGGAGCTGATGAAGCAATATGTTAAGGAGACTACCCGTCCTGAGGTGCTGGGCGGTTTAGGCGGCTTTTCAGGCGCTTTTTCCATGAGCGCCTTGAAAGGGATGGAAAAGCCGGTTCTCTTATCGGGAACGGACGGAGTGGGGACTAAGGTAAAGCTGGCTTTCCTGCTGGACAAGCATGATACGGTGGGTATTGACTGTGTGGCCATGTGCGTAAACGACGTGGCCTGTGCCGGCGGGGAACCCCTATTCTTTCTGGATTACATAGCCTGCGGCAAGAATTATCCCGAAAAGATTGCCGCTATTGTAAAAGGAGTGGCAGAGGGCTGTAAGCAGGCGGGAGCTGCTCTGATTGGCGGCGAGACTGCGGAGCATCCGGGACTGATGCCCGAGGATGAATATGACTTGGCCGGATTTACGGTAGGCGTAGTGGACGAGAAGGATTTGATTACCGGCGAGCATATTAAGGCCGGCGATACCTTGATTGGCATTGCTTCCTCAGGAGTGCATTCTAATGGCTTTTCCCTGGTGCGCAAGGTGTTCGAGATGACGAAGGAAAGCATGGATACCTATTATGATGAGCTGGGCAGAACGCTGGGAGAAGCCCTGCTGGAGCCTACGAGGATTTATGTGAAGGCCCTCAGGGCTGTAAAGGACGCCGGTGTGATAATCAAGGGCTGCAGCCATATTACAGGCGGCGGTTTCTATGAGAATATTCCCAGAATGCTGCCGGAGGGCGTACGTGCCGTAGTGAGGAAGGACAGTTATGAGGTTCCCGCTATCTTTAAGCTTTTGCAGAAGACCGGAAATATTGCGGAGGAAATGATGTACAATACCTACAATATGGGGCTTGGCATGGTGCTGGCGGTGGATTCCGCAGATGTGGAAAAGACGATGGCGGCGCTTCTGGCCTCCGGTGAGACAGCATATGTGGTGGGAGCCTGCGAGGCAGGAGAAAAGGAAGTTACTATATGCTGAGGATAGTGGTGTGTGTGTCCGGAGGAGGAACGAATCTTCAGGCTATTCTGGACGCCGTGGATAATGGCAGGATTACCAATACGCAGATAATAGGCGTTATCAGCAACAACGCGGGGGCCAAGGCGTTGGAGAGGGCGAAAAAGCATGGGATTCCCGGGCTTTTGATATGTCCGAAGGATTACCCTGACAGGGAAAGCTTTAATAGAGCCTTTACAGAGAAGATGTGCGAATGGAATCCTGATTTGGTGGTTTTGGCAGGTTTTTTAGTGAGAATTCCGGAGATGATGGTTTCCAGATTTTCAGGAAGAATTATCAATATTCATCCCTCCCTGATTCCCGCTTTTTGCGGAGTGGGATTTTATGGATTGAAGGTGCATGAGGAGGCGCTGCGCAGAGGTGTGAAAATCACCGGCGCTACGGTGCATTTTGTGAACGAAGGTATGGATGAGGGGCCGATTATTGCGCAGAAGGCCGTAGCCGTAGAGGACAAAGACACACCGGAAATTCTGCAGCGCCGGGTAATGGAGCAGGCGGAATGGGTGATACTGCCGCAGGCTATTGACGACATTGCCAACGGGCGTATTGCGTTACAGCCTTTGGCAACAGAGGAAAACGGGAAATAAAGGAGAGGTATTTAAATGAAGGTATTGATTGTGGGCGGTGGCGGCCGTGAGCATGCCATTGCAGTCAGCATGAAAAAGAGTCAAAGAGTACAAAAGCTGTATTGTGTGCCGGGCAATGCGGGTATTGCACAGATTGCGGAATGCGAACCTTCCATTGGCGTTATGGAATTTGATAAGATTATCGCCTATGCAAAGGAAAAAGAGGTAGATTTGGTCTTTGTGGCGCCGGATGACCCGTTGGTGGGCGGTCTGGTGGATGAGCTGCAAAGGGAGGGCTTTCGTACCTTCGGGCCGGATAAAAATGCGGCTATTTTGGAGGGAAGCAAGGCCTTTTCCAAGGATTTAATGAAAAAATACCATATCCCTACTGCGAGCTATGAGACCTTTGAGGACGCCGACAAGGCGCTGGCCTATCTGGAGACGGCATCCATGCCGATTGTTTTGAAGGCGGACGGCCTGGCATTGGGAAAAGGAGTGTTAATCTGTGAAACGCTGGAGCAGGCCAGAGCCGGTGTAAAGGAGATTATGCAGGATAAGCATTTTGGAAGCGCCGGGAACAAGATGGTTATTGAGGAGTTTATGACGGGAAGGGAGGTCTCCGTACTTTCCTTTGTGGATGGCAAAACCATTCGCACAATGACTTCTGCCCAGGACCACAAGAGAGCCCAGGACGGCGACCAGGGTCTGAATACGGGTGGTATGGGTAATTTTTCTCCCAGTCCTTTCTATACGAAGGAAGTGGATGCTTTTTGTAAAAAGTATATTTATCAGCCTACCGTGGACGCTATGGCGGCAGAGGGGAGACCTTTTAAGGGCGTTATTTTCTTCGGCCTGATGCTGACGCCTCAGGGGCCCAGAGTGTTGGAATACAACGCCCGGTTTGGAGACCCGGAGGCTCAGGTGGTGCTTTGCCGTATGAAGAATGATATCATGGATGTGGTGGACGCCTGTATTGACGGTACCTTAAATCAGGTGGAGCTGGAGTTTGAGGATAATGCCGCAGTCTGTGTGGTTTTGGCTTCGGACGGCTATCCGGTGTCCTATGAGAAGGGCTTTGAGATTACGGGACTTGAGAAATTTGAAGGCAGAGAGGATTATTACTGCTTCCATGCGGGAACCAGATTTGACGCCCAGGGCAGGATTGTTACAAACGGCGGTCGTGTGCTTGGCGTCACGGCTAAGGGCGCGACCCTGAAGGAAGCCCGCGCCAAGGCGTATGAGGCGGTAGAGTGGGTGGAATTCGCCAATAAATATATGCGGCATGATATTGGAAAGGCTATTGACGAGGTTTAGAAAAGAGGAAGGCAACCTATGAGAAGGACGAGTAAGGTACAGTGGGGATGGCAGATTGCTTTTGGGATGCTTACGGTTTTGCTGGTGCTGACGCTTTCATTTCTTACGGATGGCTTAGGTATGATAAGCCATGCGCAGAGTATGGGAAAGGTGACGGCAAACAGCGCGAATATCCGTAAGGAGGCAAATCCTGACAGTGAGATTGTGGGAAGCGCCGCAAAGGATGCGGAGATAACCATTAATCATCAGGTGACAGGCACGGACAGCAAGGTCTGGTATCAGATATTTGTGGATGCCAATACGCTGGGATATATACGCTCCGATTTGGTGAAGATTACCGATGGAAGCACACCGTCGGTGCAGACAGGAGGAGAGGGAGCCGGAGCCGTGACGCCGGAGCCTTCGCAGCCTGCACCTTCTGCCGGAAATACGGAGGTAACAGCTGTTGAGCCGGTGGAGGCTAAGATAAAGGGGAGCGATTCTGTCAGAGTGCGTTCGGATGCGTCTACCAGCGGGAACAATATAGTGACCACGGTCAACAGAGGACAGACGGTAACCGTGAAAGGAACCGCTTCGGATGCGGATGGAAAGCTTTGGTATCAGGTGTCTTTTTCTGCTGACGGTTCCGATGTGACAGGGTTTATCCGTTCTGATTATGTGGAGCTGTCGGGGGAGCTCACAGCGCCTGTTCCGGAGACTCCCGAGGAGCCGGAGCCCGATACGCAGCCCGAGGAGTCGGAGCCCGAGCCTCAAAAGCCTTATGAGACGGCGCTGATGGATGACGTTTGGTATTTGTGCGACTATGATAAGCAGAAGAAGTACAATATTACAGAATTTATATCCGCCAATGAGCAGTATTCCACATTATATGCGGAAGCCCAGGGAAAGATAAAGAGTCAGAAAACAGCTATTATTATTCTTGTTATACTGATGGTACTCATGGCCGGAGTGTTAGCGTTTCTGGCCTTTAAGATAAAGGATATGATGGACTCGGCCTATTTCCGTCAGGTGGAGCAGGAGACCATCAGGCGGCGGACGGCAGACAGGCCTCAGAAGCAGGGCGCCCAGAAGGTGATGCAGACAGTAGGTGGTCAGCCTCAGCAGGGCAGACGCCCCGTGCAGGGAGGGAATCGTCCTGCGGGAAGCCAGCCTCAGAGCGGCCAGCGTCCCGTGCAGGGAGGGAATCGTCCTACGGGAAGCCAGCCTCAGAGCGGCCAGCGTCCCGTGCAGGGAGGGAATCGTCCTGCGGGAAGCCAGCCCCAGAGCGGCCAGCGTCCCGTGCAGGGAGGGAATCGTCCTGCGGGAAGCCAGCCCCAGAGCGGCCAGCGTCCCGTGCAGGGAGGGAATCGTCCTGCGGGAAGCCAGCCCC
>JAMOZS010000075.1 GCA_023667765.1 Roseburia sp.
GAGAAGATTCATGTATTTGATAAGGATACAGAGCAGATTATTACCAACTAGGAAATAAGATTTCATGGGGTGCTGGAAACAGCACCCCTATTTTATATCATAGGAAATACTGTGTTACTGTGAAGGGCTAAAGTATATGAATTTCCTATGATATAAAAATAGGATGCGCTGGAGCTTTTCCGGCATAGAAATGAGGTAGATATGATTTCAAGTCAGATAATTCAGACCAGCCTTGATGAGTTGAGGGCAATTACAAGAGTAGACCTGTGTGTATATGATTTAACAGGGGATATCATTGCTTCTACAGTGGATAAGATGGAGCTTTCGACAGATTTAGTCAGAGGATTTGCTGTTTCTCCTGCAGACAGTCAGGTAATCGGTATTCATCATCTGTTGAAAATACTGGACGAAGGTGAACTGTTATATATACTGGTGGCCAGAGGAATCAGTGACGACGTTTATATGGTAGGAAAGATTGCCGTATGTCAGATTCAGAATCTTGTTATTGCGTATAGGGAGAGATTTGACCGTAATAATTTCTTCCAAAATTTACTGTTGGATAATCTTTTGCTGGTAGATATTTATAACAGGGCGAAGAAACTGCATATTGAGGCGAGCGCTCCCAGGGCGGTTTATCTGATAGAGGCGCAGGAGAAGGACGGAATAGTCACAGAACTTTTAAAGGGCATGTTTTCCAATCAGACCGGGGATTATATCACCGCTGTGGATGAGAGCAGTATGATTCTGATTAAGTCTCTGGAAGAGGATGTCTCTTTAGAGGCGTTGGAAAAAGTGGCAAAAACCATTGTGGATATGATGAGTGCAGAAGCCATGATGAATGTGACGGTGGCATATGGCACGGTGGTACAGGAATTGAAGGATGTTTCCAAGTCCTATAAGGAAGCCAAGATGGCATTGGATGTGGGGAAAATATTTTATGCCGAGAAGAATGTGATTGCTTATAGCACCTTAGGCATTGGCAGACTTATCTATCAGCTGCCTGTGAATTTATGTAAAATATTTATTGACGAGATTTTTGGAGATAATGTGCCCAGCGACTTGGACGAGGAAACGCTGAATACTTTAAATAAGTTTTTTGAGAATAATTTGAATGTGTCGGAGACCTCCAGACAGTTGTTCGTACATAGGAATACATTAGTTTACCGTATTGAAAAGATACAAAAGAGTACGGGATTGGATTTGCGTAAGTTTGATGATGCCTTAACCTTTAAGATTGCATTGATGGTAGTGAATTATATGAAGTATCTTGATACAAAGGAATTTTGATGGAATAGGAAAGACGACCTCCCGCATATATATAGTGGGAGGTGTTTTTATGCGATATGAAAGAAAACTGAAATATCTGGACTATAGAGAACGGGGAGAAAGGCTGAGAAGTATCGGTTTTGTGAAGCTGGAGGTAAGAGATGAGAGCTGTAATATATCTCTGCAAATCAGGGGACTTCATCAGACGGATACCTATCGTAAGAAGCTTTATCTGATGGCAGTCGGGCAGGAACAGGCGCTTGGTGAGCTGAATATAGAACAGGGCGGCGGACAACTGGAGTTAAGAGGGCTGCAATATGATAATCTGGGCAATACGGGTATTTCTTATGGGCAGCTGGAGGGAATTCGGATTCCACTGGGAGCGGGAAGAGAGATATATTGTCGAATTTCCGATAATAAGATGGCGCAGAAGGCTGTGGAAACCGGACAGGAAAACAGAACTCCGGACACGCTTGCGACAAGTCCGGCATTGGAACCGACTCCCATGGCAGGGACAGAGAACCGGTCAAAGGCAGAGCCGGATATCGTTTCAGAGCCTGTGTCGATACCCGTATCGGAAATGAATTCGGGGTCAATGCCGGAGGCGGTTCCGGAGCAGGAAAGCGGGAGTGAGAGTGGGACTGAGCTTGAGCCAATGAGGGATGCAGAGCCGATTCCTGAGACAGGGCAGGGGGGCACCTCCGGGACAGTAGCTTCCCCGGAACTTACCCAAACCGAGGAAGCCTCTGACGGCCATTCCTCATTAAATGCCTCTGGCACCGCTGACAATACGTCCGGAAATGTAAAAAGGGAACAGACGATGCGACAATTCGAAGTCATGGCGGAAGATAAGTGGAGGCAGCTTGAGAAGGTGTATCCTCATATAGAGCCTTTTGGGGATGAGCGGGATTTTTTGTCCATAGGCCCCAGCGATTTTGTCGTATTATCGGAAAAATATTATCCTATGGTAAACAATAGTTTTTTGCTGCATGGGTATTATAATTACCATCATTTGGTTTTGTGCAAAAGGCCGTCGAGAGAGGGAAACAGGTATTATATCGGGGTTCCGGGAAACTTCTATGATAAAGAGAAACAGGTAGCGCTGCTTTTTGGCTTTGAGAGCTTTGAATGCGGCGAGGAGCCGGCTCAGACAGGGGATTATGGTTATTATATGATGAGGATATTGTTATAAGCCTTCGCAGGTAAAGGGCGGGATGAAGCTCTCGCCCACGGTATCCCCCTCCTGGATGTAGCCCTTTTCAATGCCGATGGCATCCGCAAAGGTAAGGACCCTTTGATATTCTTCCGCGGTCACGGAGCGGTTGATGTCCGAAAAGGATACAAGGTTTTCCGGCAAAGAGAGCCGGGGCATAGGGGTGTATTGATTCAGAATGCTGATATAAATATGATTCCCAAAGGTCTGATGTAGATAACGCAAAATTTTCTTGGTTTCGGAAATCTGTCCCGGGAGGACGAGATGTCTGACAAGCATGCCCCGGCGCATCAGGCCGCTTGTCTGATCAAAGAGCGGTTTACCTACCTGACGATACATTTCCTCCAGCGCCAGTGTGGCTTTTTCAAAATAATCGTGGGCATGGGCAAAGCGAATGGCATTTTGGGCAGAGTAATATTTGAAGTCCGGAAGATAGATATCAATCAAGCCATCCAGCAGCTGCAGGGAGGAGACTTCTTCGTAGCTGCCGGTATTATAGACGATGGGCAGGGTCAGTCCCTGCTTTTTTGCCGCGTCCAATGCAAGGCAGATTTGAGGGATGAAATGGGTGGGAGTTACCAGATTGATATTGTGGGCGCCCTTATCCTGAAGTTCTAAGAAAATTTCCGACAGTCTTGTAACTGATAGTTCTTTTCCGGTCTGTCCCAAGGCAATGTCATAGTTCTGGCAGAAGATACAGCCCAGATTACAGCCACCCAAAAAGACGGCGCCAGACCCGTTAGCGCCTGAGATACAGGGCTCCTCCCAATCATGTAATGCCGCCCTGGCCGCCCTGAGGGAAGCTGTCTGGCCACAAAAACCGGTTTCTCCTTCCCGGCGGTTAGCATGACATTTCCTGGGGCAGAGGGTGCAGTCCGCCATCAGGGCATCCGCCCAGGGGAGGGTAAAGGGTGCAGCGTCGTCTGTTGCAGATGATTTGTCTGATGAATTGCTTTTCATGTTCTGTATGGATATCTCCCTTTTCAAGCCTGTGCCGGAATGGTTTCGGATGATACAAAGACCGTATCTGTCGGGCTATGCCTGCAACTCCGCCCAGCGCCCTTGCGGCACATAGAAGCTTCCGCTTAGTGCTGCTTTGTTCCCAACCTGACACGGTTCGCAGATTTCCATTGCGCAAGACCAAGCTTCAACATTGCATACATAGTAGTTCCCGACATAATACGGCTTTTTAAGTGTAGCTGTTTCCGAAGGATTTGTCAAGATGAGAATGGGGATTATTATATTACAGTCAGGATTAGTGGACAGCCAGCCAGATAGAAGCTATAATGATTTTATGATACCTTGCAATAAGGATTCGTGTAAAAACAATGGGAAGGAATGTTTACCTGAGGCTTGGTGCGAAATATGGAGAACAATAAAATAATACATCAGGGGACGCTTGTAAGCGTGCAGGAAAAATATATGAAAGAGGCCCTGAGACAAGCTAAAAAGGCCCTAAAACTGGGTGAGGTGCCAATTGGCTGCGTCATCGTATATCAGGGCAAAATCATTGCCAGAGGCTACAATCGGCGTAATACCGACAAAAATACTCTCTGCCACGCAGAGCTGACCGCTATCCGAAGAGCCAGTAAGATAATGGGCGACTGGCGGCTGGAGGGCTGCACCCTGTATGTGACGCTGGAACCCTGCCAGATGTGCGCCGGGGCGATTGTCCAGGCGCGAATCCCGGAGGTTGTCATGGGCTGTATGAACCCTAAGGCAGGCTGCGGCGGTTCTATTCTGAATCTGCTGGAAATGCCGCAGTTTAATCATCAGGTACAGGTGACAAGAGGCATTATGGAGCAGGAATGCAGCGCCGTCCTGAAAGAGTTTTTTACAAAGCTGCGGGCAAGAAATAAAGCTTTAAAAAAAGTTGAATAAACGCTTTGTTGCGCCAGCGTTTTTTAACCGGCAGTATGGCAAATGAACAGACAGGCGAATGGTGCGGTAAGGAATGATTCCGGAAAACACATTTTGAAGGAGGGACATTCATATGGAAATTAAAAAATGTGAGAAAGAAGCCTTTGTTGTAATAGGGAAAGAAGGCTCCTCCTCTGATGGAGCGGGCTTTATTCAGAAGCTATGGGAGGATGCAAATTCCCATTTTGAAGAGGTTAAACATTTAGCCAAGAAGGATGAAAACGGAAATATCGGTGGAATATGGGGAGCAATGTCTGATTTTTCCCGTTCTTTTCAGCCATGGGAGGATTTTAACAAGGGACTGTATCTTGCGGGAGTGGAATGTAATGATGATGCAGAAGCCCCCGACGGTTGGACAAAGTGGATGATTCCCGGATATGAATATATTTATGTGGAATGTGAAAGAGAGGATACCCTTTCAATGACAATAAAATATTTGAAAGATAATAATATTCCACTGGTGGGGGCGGTTCATGATTTTATCTGCCCACAGACAGGGAAAAACTATATGTTTTTTCCGATTAGGAAGCTGTAGGCTGAATCCTTCTTCCTTTTTGTCCTGTAAAGATATTTGAAAGTAATTTATTTTTACGAAAAAAGGAATGGGAAAAAGTTGTTTATAGCAGCAGAGGAAAACTGATATTTCGTTAATATATATTTATAAATTAGGACGGTCCCCGGCCCGAATCTTGACATAAATGCATGAGAGGAATATAATAACGATAAATTTCAGTACCTGCTGTAACCCCCTGTGACATAGGCTTCATGAAGAATCCTGTTCTTGGGAGCATGTAAGTTTGAAAGTAAATTTTCAAATATTGATTAGTATGTGTGCTGAAGCACACAAGGGGTATAAAGATGAAACAAAACAAGCGCACAACCGCCGGAGGATGGCACGGGAAGGCGTTCGTACTGCTAATCCTGATTCTCGCAGTTCTTGCGGGAGTGGCGGTTCTCTATTCTGTTGTAACCAATAAAGTGATTAATCTGGCGGTCCAATCTATGGATGAGCTGACGCTTCATGATGAGGCCGCCATTATAAAGTCCCTGGAGTATCGTTGGAGCACTCTGACCGGCATTGGAAACGAGTGCCGTCAGGCGAAGTGCCAGACGATTCATGAGCTGCTGGAGTTGTTGCGCCTGAAAGAGAGCGGCATAGACTGCATTGACCTCGCCTTGGTCGACGAAGAGGAAAACATTTACTATGGTTCCCTGTTTATCTCTAAAGGCGAAAGCATCGCCTCCTTCTGTCGGAAGGGTCAGGAGCGCTTTGTTGTCCGATATGACGGTGAGGGCTATAATGCGGAGAGCCGAAGCGAGTGTCTGTTATTTGGGGTCAAAGTCAAGCCTTTTACCGTGGAGGAAAAGACATTTACCCATATCGTCTGTCGCTTCCATATCAATACTCTGGGAGAGGAGCTGAAAATTGACAGCTATGAGGGAGAAGGCTACAGCAGCGTGTTTGACCAGGACGGCAACTATATCGTGAACTTGAACCGCAGCCATAGTATTCAAGTGCGGGACAATTTTTTCACCGACGTTGGGGAATACCGTCTGGCGGAGGGTGTGACCCTTGAGGATATCCGGGAACGAATTGGCCGGAAAGAGGCGTTCACCATCTCGTTTGAATCCGACCGGGGCGAGGAGCTGATGCGGTTTACTCCCATGGAGGAGGTGGATTGGTATTTTGTCATGTCGGTTTCCCAATCCGTCTTTGAAGCGCAGAGTATGGAGCTTCTCCAAATCGTGTTGCTGATTTTCGTTGCCATGGGGTCGGCGGTGGTGCTTGTCCTTCTGCTGATTCTACGCAGCCGCCAGTCTGCGGCGCAGGCCAGGCGAGAGCAGGAACATCGGGAAGAGCTGAACCGGGCTCTGGCAATGGCGGAATCTGCCAATCGGGCCAAGACTACCTTCCTCAACAACATGTCCCATGATATCCGAACGCCGATGAACGCAATCATCGGCTTCACAACGCTGGCTGCCAAACACATCGAAAATACGGAGCAGGTGCGGGGATATCTTGAGAAAATTAATCAGTCCTCCAGCCATCTTCTCAGTCTCATCAATGATGTGCTGGATATGAGTCGTATCGAGTCGGGGAAGGTGGTCATCGAGGAAAAGCCGGAGAATCTGGCGGATATTCTCCAAAATGTACGCAACATCATTCAGACGGACATTCATTCTAAACAGCTGGAATTGTATATCGATGCGGTGAACGTCACGGACGAGAATATCTACTGTGATAAGCTGCGTTTGAACCAGATACTGCTGAACCTTCTCTCCAACGCCATGAAGTTTACCCCCGCCGGAGGGACTATTTCACTTCGGTTGATGGAAGAGGAGGGGCGGCGGCCCGGCTGGGGCGACTACGAGATTCGGGTAAAAGATACCGGTATCGGCATGAGCCCGGAGTTTGCCGCTACAATTTTTGAGCCCTTTACCCGGGAGCGAACCACCACTGTCAGTGGAATTCAGGGTACAGGTCTTGGGATGTCCATCACGAAGAACATCGTGGACATGATGCAGGGAACTATCGAGGTTCAAAGCGAAAAGGATAAAGGCACCGAGTTTATCATTAAACTGTCCTTTCGCTTTCAGGAGGAACCCAAGGAGCCCGAGCGGATTCCAGCCCTGGAAGGGGCGCATGTGCTGGTGGCGGATGACGACATGGATACCTGTCAAAGCGTCAGCCGAATGCTTCGGCAGGCAGGTCTCAGGGCGGAGTGGACGATGTACGGCAAGGAGGCTGTGGCCCGGACGAAGGAGGCTCTGGAGATTGGGGACTGTTACAAGGTCTACATCATTGACTGGCAGATGCCGGATTTGAGCGGTCTGGAAACTGCTCGTCAGATTCGAAGACTGGTAGGGAGCGAGGCACCCATCCTCCTTCTTACCGCCTATGACTGGGCGGACATCGAGAAGGAGGCGAGGGAAGCGGGCGTGACGGACATCATGGGCAAGCCTCTGTTCCCCTCTACGCTGAACCGGATGTTGGCACGGCTATGCGGTGAAGCCACTGAGAAGGAAGCGCCGGTAGAGGAAGCGGAGTCCTTCCAGGGACGGCGGCTGCTGTTGGTGGAGGACAACGAACTGAACCGGGAGATTGCTGTGGAACTCCTGAAAGAATGGGGCTTTCAAATTGAGACGGCGGAAAACGGAAAAGAGGCTGTGGAGGCCGTGGAGGCTTCTGCTCCCGGATACTTCGATGCGATTTTAATGGACGTGCAGATGCCGGTCATGAACGGCTACGAAGCCAGCCGGGCGATACGTGCGCTGGGCAGTCCGGAGCTGTCCGAAATCCCGATTATCGCCATGACTGCAAATGCGTTTGAGGAAGATAGACAGGCCGCTCTCGATGCGGGGATGAACGCCCATGTGGGTAAGCCGATTGACATTCCTGTGTTGTTGAATACCCTGCGGCAGTTTTTATCACGACAGGAGGAGACAATATGAGAAAAAAGCATTGTATTTTATTGGCAGCAGCGCTGCTTTGCGGACTTCTTACCGGATGTGGGGAACAGGCGGCCCAAAAGCCGTCCGTGGTACTCAATGTCAAATGCCCTACGCTTCAGATGAACGATTATGCGGGGACAGGCGTTACCGGAGCCGCTCAATTTCTGCAAAAAGCTGCAGACGCCTTTTGCAGTCAATATGACGCTGCGGACGTGACCGTTAATCTGATTGAGTTCGAGCTGACCAACGAGGATGCAGAGATTCCCGGATGCTTTGATACGCCGGACGCTGCGGATGTGCTCTATGAGGGATATTTCAATATGTCCACCTATATCCACACGGGCCGGGTGGTTCCCCTGGACGATATCATCAGCGGGGAGCTTCGGGCCGATATCTACCCGAGCTATTGGGAGGAGAGCTCTCTAAACGGGAAAACCTATATGATGCCCTTCGTTACTGTGCAGAATACCCTCTCCTTCAATGCCGACTTGTTCCGCGAGGCGGGACTGGAAGAATTTATTAAAGAACCTGATGTTGTCCAAAATTGGAATCAGGAACAATTTGAACATGTTTTTGAAACGCTGAAGGCTAACCTGCCCGACCTGATTTCCCCTATGATGATGTACGCCGGGGACAATCAGGGGGATACCCATATCATGACGCTCCTGCGGGCCTTTGGCTGTCCTCTGTTTGACGAGGAGGGGCGCTTCTGTGTAAACACGCCGGAAGGAATCGCAGCCCTGCAATGGATTAAGGACTGTAATGAAAAGGGGTATTTCCCTACCGGGGCGGATACCCTGGTTATCATGGATAATTATCATCAGTTTATCAACCGGCAGCTGGCGCTATATATCAATAACGCTGCCCAGGAGGAAAACTGCCGGAAGGAGGGCGGGTTTGATATCTATTCGGTCAATTTCCCGAATTTTGCCGATTCGGAGGGGGCGGGCTATGCAACCGTCTTTACGATTGGCTTTGAGGTCTTTGATAACGGTGACGAGGCTAAGCTGGCCGCCGCCAGGGAATTCGTCCGCTTCATCTATGAGAGTGAGTATATCAACTATATGGTGGGGGCGATGCCCTGTAGCGCCAGCGTGGCGGAGAAATACGCTGAGGAACTGCAGGGGTTAAGCAAGTACATCCACAACAGCGACGCGAATGTCAACCTCACCGGCAATAATCCCAACTGGCGCGGCGTCCGGGCCGCATTCTATCTCAATATGCAGGACTTGCTGTTCGGCAGCAAGTCCCCGGAGGAAGTGGCTGCGAATATCGATGCCGCCTGCAACGCTGCGATTGAGGAGGGCTATGTCGACAGCAAACTTCACGATTAGGAAAGGGCTGTTTTCATCAGCGCTTATGCAAGGGTTTTCGTCATGTGGAGAAAGCCATTGGTAGAACAGCCGGCGAAAAATCAGAAAAAATGCAACGGCAGGTAGAAGAATGGCAACCAAAGATATATGGTATGTCAGGCAATAACGTGGTATCCTTTCTGAAAAAGGAGGCTGCAAGATATGATTTTTTCGGAAAAACTACAGGTGTTAAGAAAGACAAAAGGATATTCGCAGGAAGAGATTGCAGAAATGTTGGATGTTTCAAGACAAGCTGTTGCTAAATGGGAGGCTGGCTTATCCTATCCGGATATTTTTAATCTGATACAGATTAGCAATCTGTTTCATGTCACGGTGGATTACCTTATCAAAGAGCAGGAGTGTAATGTAATCATTGGCAGGGAATGGACTAATGACAGGGAGAAGCTCATCAAATTCCGTTTAGAAGCAAATATGCATACTTATGCGGCTTCTTTAAATGAAGCGCCTTCAACGAGAATGGATTCTCATGATTTTCATTATGAGTCTGGAGAATATGTTTATCATGATTCTTATGTCGGCGGTGAACAATTTGCCGGACAGGAAGCTATCTGGAAAACAGGGACAGTAATTTATGCCATGAACTATATCGGCAGAGTACTGAATGAAAGATTCAGTGGTGATTTTCTAAAAGAAGCTCTCAGAGCCGCTGATGAAAAGAATCCTTATAGAGGACCGGATTATTATCGGTCTGGCAATTACACATATAAGTCAAATGTCACCGGAAATATAGAGTGGTTTCAAGGATACGAAGAAATTTGGTGTGAGGAGATAAAGGTCTATGAATGTTATTTCCATGGTGGTTTGATGAAATAAAAAAATGGGGCATTTGCTAAATGCTCTATTTTTTTGACCATAAAGGAACTGCGTGCAATCTTGATTTTGCGGTGTCATCTAGTGAAGCCTATGTATAATTTAATGAAAAGCAGTCCAGAATAACTTCAGTATAAGCTTATTATTAGGGAAACGCTGATAAATACGTTTCCTGCGCCGGATTTGCGCCGCAAAGCGGCAAATTCTCCTGCAAATCCGTGTGTATCCGCCGGAGGCCCTAAGGAAGAGCTGATTTAATCAGCTCTTCCTTGCGAGGGAACTTCCGAACGGGAGCTGACAGCAGGGCAGGACTAAGCGGAGGGAGGAAGAAATTTAATGTGAATTTTATTGTAAACATGAACATTTTTCTGTATAATTAAGGTGTGGCAGAAGTAAGCTATATTATCTTTTGTCACAGATTTTAAGAAACTGAGGTGATAAGGGTGCAGAGAGAACTAAAGTTCTCGGATACAAGGCAGACACAGGAGGTCGATGTGACACGTCACATGGCAAAGCGTACTGCAAAAAACAGCGTATTCCTTGACCTTTTTCAAAATAAGAGTTACCTGTTAGAACTGTATAAAACGCTCCACCCAGAGGACACCACAGCGACAGAGGACTCAT
>JAMOZS010000076.1 GCA_023667765.1 Roseburia sp.
CGATGCAGACGGCGTCCAGAAAGGCATTCAAACGGGCATTTATCGGATAAAGACCGGACAAAGTCATATCAGGAGGTAACAGCAGCTGCATATATGACAAACAGGTTGCGTCCATTTTGACAACAAATGAGAGGTCATAAAGAAAAATAGGAAAAGTGCCAACGATTACTTGACACAAACTATTAGTAAGAAAATTTTTCACATTCTAACAGTTTGTGATATAATAATGGCACTGAATTGTACGGCAAATTCAAATTCACAAAGGAGTGACACTAATAATATGACACAAGGATTTTTGGAACAGGAATCAAGCAATGCAAACAAGCGCAAACGCAAATTATTTCTATCTATGTTTGTGTTCTTTGTCTGCATGGCCGGCATCCTATATTTTGCTACAAAAAATCAGATAGACATGAGTGCCCCCGGAGACCGGAAACTCATTTTTCTATTTTACCTGTTGGCAGGAATTATGCTGTTGTGCACAGCGATCGGACTGCTCGTGTCCATCCTGCCTGCCAAAAACGGCAAAAATCTCATACTTCCCTGCGGTGAAAATACGAAGGAGGCTGTGGCGGCGCTAATCAATCAGGAAGTTGCAGCGGGAAAAAGCCTGTACGAAGGCTTTATGAACCACAACACGATTAAGCCCTATCCCAACCGCGTCCTCCTGCTTCCGACTTATCTGCTGCTGGTCGGTGAGATGGGATGGGTAACGGCAATTCCCCGCGATAAAATATATTGGCTTTGCGCCCAGGTTGGCTATAAGGGCGGCCCTTATTATGTTCGCCTGCTCATATTTACCGAAAGGAAACTCATCGACTTTGACGGAAACGACATTGAGCACACTAAAAAGATAGCCAGCGACTTGTATCAGTACATCCCCAATGTTTTCAGCCAATATGACCCACAGGAGCTCTCCTATATATTGGAGAAACTTTTTAATGAAAATCCCGCGAAATTCCTTGAATTCTATGAACAGGAAAAAAACTTGCAGTAAAAATTTCCCGGCATGCAGATTTATTCCTGGCAGAACGCCGGGATTATTCCGAGGGGGGTGCAGGGCTGAGTAATCCGAAAACCGTAGACGAGGATATTTACAGGTTTTGGTATACCGGGATTTGGCGCAACATGAAAATTTGGACAGAGGCCGGAGATAACGTCTTATCTTTCGGGGGTGCGAAAATAATATTGATGCAGCGAATGGAAATGTGCAGCTTTATGACAGGCACAGAAAGGAGTCTGCCATGAACATTAAAATCTGTATTTGTGACGACGCTTCAGAAGAGCGTGCATTCATAAAAACTCTGGTAGAGGAATGGTCGCGGCAGTCGGGGACGAGTGTCAGTGTGTTTGAATTCCCTACTGCCGAGGCTTTTTTGTTTGAATATGAGGATATTGCGCCCGACGTTGTGCTTTTGGACATCGAGATGCCGGGGATGAGCGGCGTGGAGCTGGCGAAGCGTCTCCGCGCGGGGAACAAGCTTATCCAGATTGCCTTTATCACAGGCTTTTCGGATTATATTGCCGAGGGGTACGAGGTGGCGGCGCTGCACTATCTTTTGAAACCCGTGTCGCCGGAAAAACTTTTTTCCACGCTGGACCGGGCGTTGGAAAAGCAGGAGATTGACGGACGGAAAATCGTGCTGAAAACCTCTGCGGAGACTGTCCTGCTGCCGATTTATGAAATCCGCTATATCGAAGTAATCAAAAACTACATCACAATTTATGCGGAAGGGGTATATACCGTTAAAAAGACCCTTAAGGAGATTGAGAGAGAACTGGACCAGCGCTTTTTAAGGGTGGGAAGGTCCTATATCGTCAATCTGCATTTTGTCTCCCGGGTGACCCGGACAGAGCTCTTCCTTCGCAGCGGAGAATCAGTACCCCTGCCCAGGGGAGCCTATGAGACAGTCAACCGGGCAATCATTAATCTGGCTTAGCCAGGCGAAACATGAGAGTGGTAAGGCAGATATACGCCAGAGGTGAAAGGTTGAAAGAAACATGAAAATATCACGGAGAGCAGACAGAAAAATCGAAACCTATCAGCAGGAGCTGATTAAAACCCACTTTGCCGAGGTGGACAATATGTACCGCAAAATGCGGGGTTGGCGGCATGATTACCGCAACCATATTCAGGTTTTGAAAACCTATGCCGACAAGGGCGACCTGCAGGCGGTTATTGAATACTTAAAAGAATTGGAGGCCGATCTTTACACTGTGGATACGGTGATTAAGACCGGAAACCCCATGACCGACGCTATTCTGAACTCGAAGATTGCCTTGGCCAATGACCGGGGGATTCGGGTGGAGGCGGACGCCCATATTCCGGCGCTGCTGAATTTCTCGGCGGTGGATATCTGTACCATTCTGGGTAATCTTTTTGATAACGCCATAGAGGCCAGTGCCTCCCTGCCGCCTGAGCAGCGGGTGATTCGGGTTTATATGGATATGAAGGGCGTGCAGCTGTACATTTCCTTTTTAAATTTCACGAACAGCAAAAAGCTAAAAAAGATAGGTAATATTTTCAGAAGCTTGAAGGGTGGTGATCATGGATTGGGTCTTGGAAGAATAGACTCGGTGGTGAAGAAACTGGGGGGCTACCTGTCCGTAAATTCGGAGGACGGGGCGTTTACCACGGAAATTTTGCTGCCGGAAGCGTTGAAGTAGCACTTTGAAGGCGGCGGCCGTAGGTCGAAGCCCCGGGTTTTGCTGCCATTCATCCCCCACAGAATACATTTCGTCCCCGAAAAATTTTTTCGGGGATTTTTGATGTAAAATACAGGAGAGAATGACAGAAGATGAGTGCCCACTGAAGCGGGCATGGAGGTGTAAATATGTCTACGGAAAACAAAAAAGAAAAGCCAAAGTATGGTATGTGGCGCTGTATAGGTTTTATGTTCTCCCGGGCGCGGCGGTACCGTCCCGAGGTGCCCGTTTTGCTGCTTTTGCAGATTATTTTCAATATTTCCAGCGGGGTGTTCGGGTTTTACCTGTCCCCGAAGATTCTGGCATGTCTGGAGGCAGGGAGTCCTGTGGGCGAGCTGTTGCTGACCGTGGCCTTTTTTATCGGAGGCTGCCTTATGTCGGACGCTGCGATTGCGTTTCTGGGCAATGGGGTGGGCGCCCAGGGAGTGAAATCACCTTATCAGGTAGAACTGCGGTCTCGTATTCTGGGGGAGCTTATGAATAAGCTGGCGGCAACCTCTTATGTGAACTGCCTGGATACAAAGTGGCGAAGGCTTATGGGACGCGCCAAACAGTGCTGCAACAGCAATGCGGCGGCCTGCGAAAAGATATGGCATGTCTTACAGAAGCTGGCGGTTCAACTGGTGATGTTCGGCTTTTTTGCCGTGATGCTGACCTACGTTCATCCCCTGGTGTTCGGAGTGGCTGTAATTTTGAGCGTTCTGGATTTTATGGTGTCCTCTTATGTCTATCAATACAATTATCGGCACAGGGAGGAGCTGTCCCATCTGGATAAACAGATGTGGTATCTTACCGGTCAGCCAAGGAATCTGTCGGTGGCTAAGGATATTCGCCTGTTCGGCTTAAAAAGCTGGATACAGCGTCTGACCGACAAGGCCTTTCTGGCCAGAAAGGCCTATGCAAAAAGGGAGCATACCTTTTATCTGATTGGAACCTTTTCCAGCGTGACCCTGGAATTTCTAAAGAGCGGGGTTACCTGTTACATTCTGCTGAAAATGTGTCTGGAAAGCGGTATGAGTGCGGCGGAATTTATGCTGTATTTTTCGGCGGTAAATTCCTTTAACGGGCAGTTTGACGGCATTCTGAACGGTCTGCGGGATCTGAAGAACCTGTGTCTGGACCTTTCCGGCCTGATGGAATGTCTGTATTATGAGGAAGCTTTTCGCTTTGAGGGGGGGAAAAGCATCCCCAGGGACGATACCTATGAGATTCGATTGGAAAACGTCAGTTATACTTATCCGGAAGCGGAGGAAAAGATTATCGACCATATGAACCTGACGGTGAAAAAGGGCGAGAAGGTGGCTGTGGTAGGCTTAAACGGAGCGGGCAAGACGACGCTGGTAAAGCTGATGACAGGACTTCTGGACCCGGACGAGGGGCGGGTTTTGTTGAATGGAACCGACATCCGGGAGTTTGACCGGAATGAGTATTACGGGCTGTTCTCGGCGGTATTCCAGCACTTTAACATCATGGATATCACCGTGGCAGAGACGGTGGCCCAGGCCGTCACGAACATCGATAGGGAACGGGTGAAGGATTGTATTGAAAAGGCCGGGCTGACGAAAATGGTTTCCGAGCTGCCGGCAGGGCTTGACACCCACTTGGGACGGAATGTTTATCTGGACGGAATACTGCTTTCCGGCGGTCAGTATCAGCGTCTGATGCTGGCCCGGGCGCTCTATAAGGATGGAGCGATGCTGATGCTGGACGAACCAACGGCGGCCCTGGACCCGCTGGCGGAGCGGGATATGTATCAAAAATATAACGAGATGACAAAGGACAGAACGGCGGTGTTTATCTCCCACCGGCTGGCATCTACAAGGTTCTGCGACAGGGTTCTCTATCTGGAGAAGGGTAAGATTGCCGAGGAAGGAACTCATGAGGAACTGATTGAAAAGGGCGGGGAGTACGCGAGGCTGTTTGAGATTCAGTCCAGATATTATCGGGAAGGAGGGGAGTTTGATGTCAACCAAATCTGAAAAAATGAGCTGGCGCAGGGCTGTCGGGATTAATATCCGTGCAGTCAGGATTCTGGCTTCCAAAAATAAATGGATGTTCCCCTATGCGGTTGTGAAAGCACTGTTGAATGTGGTTTCCTCCTATGTGGGCCTGGTAATCATGGCAAGGCTGATTAGAGAGCTTTCAGGGGCGAGACGCCCGGAAAATCTGGTTATGTGGGCGTTTGCCTTCATCCTTCTGACGGCAGTATTCGGAATCGTCAACGGAGTGATGTATCATGCCTATGAGACGAAAGCGGCGCTTTTCTGGGCTAACATGCAGCGGCTTGAGGAGGAAAAGTTCATGTCCATGGATTATTGTGATGTGGAGAATCAGAGGGTTCGGGATATCTATGACCAGATTACGCAGAACAGAAACTGGAGCGGCTGGGGATTTCCAAAGCTTCAGCAGGCCTTTGAGGGAATTGTGTCGGATTTCTTTTCCGTAATTGGCGCCCTTGCCTTGTCCGTGGGGTTGTTTGCCAGAAAGGTTCCGGCGGAAAGTCCTTTTGCGTATCTGAATCATCCGCTGGCGGTTCTGGCGGTCCTTGCGCTCATGGCGCTGACTGCCGCCATAGCCCCCCGACTCACCGCTAAGATAACAGAGAAGAATGCGGGCATGAGTGAGGCTGCAAGGCTAGGGAACAGACTGTTTTCACACTTCGGGTGTCTGTGGGATGACGCTGACAGCATGGTGGATTACCGGATGTATCCCCAAGCAAAGATTGCCGCTTATTATACCTGGAAGGAGAATACCTGGTTTGTGGGAGGAATTTGCCACAGACTGTGTATGAGCAGCTTCGGGCTTTGTCTGCTGGGCAGGGCATTAGGCGAGAAACTGCTGTTAAGCGTCATTTATTTGTTTGTTTGTTTGAAGGCCTGGGCAGGAGCCTTCGGCATCGGGGAGGTCACCCAGTATGTGGGAGCCATGAGCAGGCTGGTCACGGGTCTGACGCACTTTCTGACTACAGCCGGAGAACTCAGGGTAAATGCGGAATTTGTGGAAAAAATCTTTGAATTTCTGGATTTGCCTAACCATATGTATCAGGGTAGCCTGACTACGGAGAAAAGACGGGACAGGAAGTATAATGTGGAGTTTAAAAACGTGAGTTTCCGCTACCCCAACTCAGAGAACTGGGCGCTGAAGAATGTTTCTGTAAGTTTTCAGGTGGGAAACAAGCTGGCTGTGGTAGGGGAGAACGGCTCCGGCAAGTCCACCTTTATCAAGCTGCTCTGCCGCCTCTATGATCCTCAGGAGGGTGAGATTCTCTTAAACGGGGTCAACATCAAAAAATATCGTTATGAGGAATACATGGCTATTTTCTCGGTGGTGTTCCAGGATTTCTGTCTGTTGTCCCATCAGCTGGGACAGAATGTGGCGGGCTCCTGCGACGTGGAGGAGGCCCGAGCCGTGAAATGTCTGGAGGAGGCCGGTTTCGGCGAGCGGCTGAAGGAGCTTCCCGATGGCCTGGATACCTGGCTTTACAAGGATTTTGACGAGGAGGGCATTGAGATTTCCGGCGGCGAGCGCCAGAAGATTGCCATCGCCCGGGCGCTGTATAAGGATGCGCCGTTTATTGTTCTGGATGAGCCCACGGCGAGCCTTGACCCGATTGCGGAGGCGGATATTTACCGTAAATTTGATGAAATCGTAGGGGACCGCACGGCAATCTACATCAGCCACAGGCTGTCCAGTTGCAGATTCTGCAAGGAGATATTAGTGTTTGAGAATGGAGGCATCATCCAGCGCGGGACCCATGAGGAGCTGATTGGTACAGAGGGAAAATACCGGGAGCTCTGGGAAGCTCAGGCGAAGTATTACGAGAAATCGAAGCAGTACGAGAAGGATAAGAAATATTTGTAAGAGATGCGAAATGTATCATATGATGCCTTTCTGTTCCCAGGGCGGAGGACAAAAGGATTACTGTAAGCGCAATCGGAAGGTTTACACCGGAAGGTTGCGCTTTTTGGTGACTGGCAAAACGGCGGATATGTGTGGCTTGTACAAAGCATTCAAATATAGTATAATGAATGCGTTTCGAAAGAAATTTCCGGAGAAATGTATTTACAGTCAGAAATAAAAGGGCGTAATAACAGCAAGCTTTTTATTGAAAGAGGTACTATATTATGAAAAACAAAAAATCCTTACAGGAGATTCTCTATGCTTTTTTTCTTTTGGCGGCCATTATCCTTTTGTTTTTTTGGTTTACGGAGCAGAACAGCAGACGAACAAAGGAGCAGAATAGAGATTATGCGGCAGATTCCACACGGATGAAGGCGGAGCATATTGATCATGAATTGAATAATGCTTTAAACCGGATTAATACTTATGCATACTTTGTGGGTGAAAGTCTGGATGAACCGATGATTACGGCGCAAATGCTTAGCAAAATGGAAGAAAATTCCGAGTTCGATGCCATTGTATTCACGGACAGTGAAGGGGTGGACTATGCCTCCGACGGACGGACTGCAGATGTGACGAATCGGGGTTTCTACAAGGATGGTATCAGCGGAAACAGCGGTATTGAGATTATATTTGATCCTCATTTTTTTAAAGGGACATTGGCATCCTGCTTTTATGCACCCGTGTATTATGAGGAGCGGATTATCGGGGTGCTGCGCGGCGTCTTTTTGGCTGAGGAGTATTTGAGAAGTATGCTTGCCACTACTTATTTTGGCGAGGAGGCTCAGGTATTTTTGTGTGCGCCGGACGGCAGGGTAATTGCCAGTTCTGACGGTACGATTTATGAAGGGCATCTTCTTGACATGCTGACGGAAACAGGTATGATTGACCGGACTGCTGCGAATCAGGTTCGGCAGATTTTTGAGAATGGCGGGGAGGGTGCCTTTGCCTGTAATTCCTCCAGCAGGACAGACAATATTTGCGCCATGTATCTGTCGCAGAATGACTATATTTTGGTGCAGACATTTCCAAAAAATGTTACACAGAATATGATTGAGAAGGAAAATCTGGTGGGGATTCAGCTGGAGGCGATATTGATTGCACTGTTTGTGGTCTACATTGTTATCATTCTGCTTCGCGCCAGACGGAAACGGAAACAGCTGGAGAAGGAAAATCGGGAGAAGGGATACATTATAAGCGGCGTCAATACATTGTTTTCCCGGTTTGCCATGGTTGATTTTGAGGAGGATACCTATCAGTATCTGGCAGGGACAAAGCCTGAGGAAGGAGAAATTGCAGAAAACGGGAAATATCAGGACCTGACATCCTATCTGGCAGCCTATGTGGAAGAAGGCCGGCGCCGGGAGTTTATAGATTTTATGGATAAAGAGGCCATTCTTTCGGCTATGTCAGAGCATAACGATTTGCGATATGAGAGCTGCGTTATACGAGACGGACATCTGAAGTGGGAGCATATGAATATTGTCTGTCTGGAAAGAAAGGACGGCAGGGCTTCCAAGGTTTTGTTTATCCGCCAGGATGTAACGGAGTTAAAGGAAAAGGAGCTGCGTATTCAGGAGGAAAGGGCGCTTGCAAACCGCAAGGAGAGACAGTATCAGATAGCGATTATGTCCAATTCCTTCTGCAACTTTGAGTTTAATCTGACCCAGGATAGAGTTGAGCAGGATATTGTCAGGGTAATAGACGGCAGGAAGATTTCATTGCTTGAACGGGTGGGGCTGACAGCTCCGTGCAGGATATCGGAGTGTTTTGAAAAATGGAAGCAATTTGTTCTGGCGGAATCCCTGGAAGATTATTCTGCCGTTGTAAACACAGAGCATTTGCGCAGATGCTATGAACAGGGGGACAGAGAGGTTATCGCCGAATATTGGGGAAGGGTTCTGGGACAGAACCAGATGTGTGTGCGTCAGTCCTTTGTGATGACCAGAGATGACAATACGGGCGACATTATGGTCATGGTGGTATCGAAGGATGTCACGGAACAGGTAAGAAAGCAGAGAGAGCAGACCCAGGCGCTCCAGGATGCGTTGATGCAGGCTCGGCATGCAAACAAGGCGAAAACCACATTTTTGTCCAATATGTCGCATGATATCCGCACACCCATGAATGCCATTATAGGCTTCTCTACCATTGCGGTCAGCCATATTGATAACCGGGAGCAGGTTTTGAACTGCCTGCAAAAAGTTCTTTCCTCCAGCAATCATCTTCTCAGTCTAATTAATGATATTCTTGACATGAGCAGGATTGAGAGCGGGAAGGTGCAGATTAAAGAGCAGGAGTGCAATATCTCTGAAATAATGCATAATCTGGTAAATATTATCCAACCCCAGATAAAAGCAAAACAACTTGAATTATTTATCGATACCTGGGAGGTCGCCAACGAGGATGTGATTGCCGACCCCTTAAAGCTGAATCAGCTATTTATCAATCTCTTAAGCAATGCGGTAAAATATACGCCTGCGGGAGGTACGGTATCTTTCCGAATCATGCAAAAGACCACATTCCGGCATGGATACGGCGATTACACATTTATCATTAAGGACAATGGTATCGGTATGTCGCCGGAGTTTGTGGAGCATATTTTTGAGCCCTTTGAGAGGGAGTCAACTGTGACGCAGAGTGGTATTCAGGGGACAGGATTGGGTATGGCAATCACCAAAAATATTGTGGAGATGATGAACGGTACCATCAGCGTTGAGAGCGAACCGGAGAAGGGCTCAACCTTTACGGTAGAGCTTGAATTAAAACTGCAGGACACGGAAAAAAATGCGGAACAAATCAAGGAGCTGAAGGGACTGCGGGCATTAGTGGTGGATGATGATTTGAATACCTGCGACAGCGTCAGCAGGATGTTAAAGCAAATCGGCCTGCGCTCCGAGTGGACAACCTCCGGCAAGGAGGCGGTGTACCGTGCCAGAAGCGCCCATGAGGAAGGAGATTCATATCATACCTTCATTATTGACTGGCAGATGCCGGGACTGAGTGGGGTAGAAACTGCCAGAAGAATCCGGGAAGTAATCGGCAGTGAGGCGGCCATTATCATTCTGACTGCTTATGAATGGTCGGATATTGAGGAGGAGGCGAAGGCCGCGGGAGTTACCGCTTTCTGCGCCAAACCTATGTTTATGTCCGATTTGAAAATGGCGTTGCTTGCCGCCAATAATCTGCTGGAAAAGCAGGAGGAAGCTCCGGAATGGACTCTGGCTGATTTCAGTGGAAGGCGTATTCTTCTGGTGGAGGATAATGAATTAAACCGCGAGATAGCAGAGGCGATTCTGGAAGAGGCTGGTTTTATCGTAGATACGGCGCCCGACGGCACGGATGCAGTGGCGATTATGGAAAAGGCGGAAGAAAACTATTATGATGCGATTTTAATGGATGTACAGATGCCTATTATGGATGGTTATGAAGCTACCAGAACGATTCGCAGACTTTCCAGAAAGGATGTCAAGAATTTGCCTATCATTGCCATGACAGCCAATGCACTGGAGGAGGATAAGGAGGCGGCGCTGAAGAACGGAATGAATGCTCATATTGCAAAGCCTCTCAATATGGATATTTTTATCTCCGTATTGAAAAAGTTTCTCGGTTAAACCATACTTCGAATCGGATGTCGTTTGTGCGTCTCTCGCTTTATCTCACTTGAAGGTGCTTCGCCCATGACTTACGTCAAAGGGTCATAGCCCCGCAGGCATGTTATGCCTGTTTGGCGCAGGTCATGGCTGAAGGGTTACGCAAATTGTTGAAAAATGCAAAGTTTTTCTTGCAAAGAGTATCTTACTATGCTATAATCAATTTCGTTGAGGCCGTTGGATGAAAGACGGTTTCGTTAAAAAGGATTCCATCTGCAGAACTGTAGATAGGGAAAGAAGCTGATGGGCAGAGTCTGGCTCCATGGTCAAGCGGTTAAGACATCGCCCTTTCACGGCGGTAACACGGGTTCGATTCCCGTTGGAGTCATTTCCCGAAAGGGTATGCGGACCTTTAGCTCAGTTGGTTAGAGCAACCGGCTCATAA
>JAMOZS010000077.1 GCA_023667765.1 Roseburia sp.
TTCCGCACGGCGGGTACGGCGATGCTTTTGTTTCTGATTGCGCTGGCAGTTGCGGCGATGTCGGTGAGGCGGTGACGGTATATGCATTCACAGCTTTTTAAAATGATTTGCCAGATGGGAATCTTCGTCATCTGCGCACAGACAATGATTCATTTCAGACCCGACAAATCTTATGAAAAATATCTAAAGCTGTTGGTGAGTATTATGATATTGATACAGCTTTTTCTGCCTGTGGGGAAGTTTTTTCTGGGAGATTATCAGGGAAATATCATGGAGCAGGTGGGGAGGTTTCAACTGGAGCTGGAGGAGAGTGTCAGAAAGGCTCGGGAGGCACAGATGACCCTCGAGAAGCTGCGGGAGGAAGCGTATACAAAGGGCTTGTCGGAAGGCGGTGTGGATTGGTCAGAGGCAAATCCGGAAGAAACCCGGACGGAAGAAGGGATAGAATCGGTAAAGGTTGAAGCTATAGAGATAGGCGGAGAATAGCGACGTGCCTGAAAGACTTTTTTGTAGGGGGCGCTGCAGAAATGAGGTAAGCTATATGCTGGATAGTTGGAAGAAGGGGTATAAGAGATGGTTTCGGAGAGAGAATCTGGTGATTCTGATTCTGTCCGGGGTGCTGCTCTTTATTGTAGCTTTGCCGGTAAAGGAGAGCGGGGAGCAGGAGAGCTCTTCCCGGGAGCAGAATATTGATAAGGCAGGAGGGGGGACGGAAGGGTATTACGGGGAAACTATCGGGGAGGGTATGTCCGATTACCGCCGCAGAATGGAGCAGGAGTTGGCGGGTATTCTGTCGAAGATATCGGGAGTGGGCAGGGTGGAGGTGATGATTACCCTGAAGAACTCGGAGGAACGCATTATTGAAAAGGATGGGGAACGGGTGAGGTCTGATACGGTGGAGGAGGACAGTCAGGGCGGCAGCCGCAGTATTACCCAGACGGATACGAAGGAGAGTACGGTATATGAGACAGTGGGACAGCAAAGCGCCCCTTATGTGGTAAAGACTCTTTATCCGGCTGTGGAGGGGGTCGTGGTGGTGGCGGAGGGGGCCGATACAGGACGAAATAACAAGGATATTTCCGATGCGGTTTGCGCGCTTTTCGGCATAGAGGCCCATAAGGTAAAGGTGGTAAAAATGCAGTCCCAAGGATAGCATATATTATCTCGAAGGCTCATACAATGAAGTAGGAAACAAGAAAAAGGGAGAGCAGCGTGAAGAGCTTAATTAAGAAAAATCAGCTTATGATTACCGCACTTGCGATTATGATAGCGATTGCAGGATATTTGCAGTTTGCGGGGACCAATCTGGAGGAGGAATACCTGACGACAGGGGACGGAAAGGATGCCAGCGCAGTAGATTCCGGCGGAGTCATTACGGATAACTATACTGCCAGTGATTTACAGCAGGATTTGTCTACAGAGGGAGACCTGGTGGGGCTGGATGGATTACTGGATTTATCGGAGGAGGATTTACTGGCAGGAGAACTGGAGGATATACAAAGTCTGGATACGGATGTGGATGTCATTATGGAGGACTATCTGGACGAGGATATGCAGATACAGGATGTGCCCCAGAATCAGTTGGCAAGTGTGACTCCCGAAGAGGGTGAAATACCGGGAGAGGCAGTCTTTACCAATGCCACGGGAATGGAAATATTATCGGATGCGAAGCTTTTAAAGGAGCAGACCCGGGCGAAGAATAAGGAGACGCTGCTGGATATTATCAATAGCGCGGAGCTGAATGATGAACAGAAGCAGGATGCGGTAAGCAGTATGGTACGAATGACGGAGGTGGCCGAGAAAGAGGCGGCGGCAGAAATACTGCTGGAGGCTAAGGGCTTCTCGGATGTGGTGGTGAGCCTGAATGGGAACAGCGCAGATGTGGTGGTCAATGCACTGGAGCTTACCGAAGCCCAGCGGGCACAGATTGAGGATATTGTCAATCGCAAGACCGGAGTAGCCCCGGAAAATATCATTATCAGTACTGTCGTACAATAAATAACAGCTCTGCAAAGGGGTATACAATACATATATTTATGATATAATGTGCGTAAAGGGTAGAGTCAAGTGTGTATGAACACAGGTGCCGTGCTTGCAGGGGCACCTGTGCTTATGCACATTTGACGAGCGTTTTATCACATATCAGGAGGACATCACATATGAAGAGAGTATTTTTAATGGTATTAGACAGCTTTGGAATCGGGGAAATGCCGGATGCGGCTTCCTATAGGGATATGGGGGTAAACACACTGGGAAGCGTGGCAGCAAGTCCCTGTTTTCATATGCCCAATATGGAGAAGCTGGGACTGTTTCAGATAGAAGGGGTGACGGCGCCGGGAGAAAGGGATTCATTAAGGACCCAGGCGCCTCTTGCTACAATCGCCAGAATGACGGAATATTCCAGAGGGAAGGACACTACCATTGGACATTGGGAAATTGCGGGTATCAGCTCCGAAACGCCTCTGCCCACTTATCCCAACGGTTTCCCAAGGGAGGTTATAGAGGAGTTTGAAAGGCGCACGGGGCGGGAGGTTTTGTGTAATCTGCCTTATTCCGGGACGCAGGTGATACAGGAATACGGGGACGCCCATATGGCAACGGGAGCGTTGATTGTCTATACCTCTGCGGACAGTGTGTTTCAGATTGCGGCCCATGAGGAAATCGTACCGTTAGAGCAGCTTTATGCGTATTGTCGGATAGCAAGAGAATTGCTGCAGGGTGAGCATGGCGTCGGAAGAGTGATTGCAAGACCTTTTACGGGTCCCTGCGGAGGGCAGTTTGTGAGGACGGCCCACAGGCACGATTTTTCCATAGAACCGCCGAGGGCGACGATGCTGGACCAGCTTAAGGCGGCGGGGAAGGATGTGATTGCCGTGGGAAAAATCAATGATATATTTGCCGGCAGAGGAATTACGGAGGCAGTTTATACCGGCGGCAATGAGGAGGGTATAGTCCGCACGCTGGAATATCTGGACAGGGAATTTGAGGGCCTGTGTTTTATTAATTTAGTGGATTATGATATGCTTTACGGCCACAGAAGGGATGTGGACGGGTATGCCAGGGCGCTGACGGCTTTTGACGAAAGACTCCCGCAGATAATGGAAAGAATGGGAGAGGAGGATATCCTGATGATTACGGCGGACCATGGCTGTGACCCGGCCTATCAGGCAAGCACGGACCATACCAGGGAGTACACACCTTTTCTGATGTACGGGCAGTCGGTAGAACCGAAGAATCTGGGTACGAGAAAAACCTTTGCAGATATAGGGGCAACTGTGTTACAATATTTTGGAATTGCGCCGGAATTTCCGGGAGAGGGTATGCTGTAGGCCCTAGGGAATGCCGACGGTTCAGGTTCTCACAGGAATAAACGGTATGGAAAGACAGGGAGGATAATACATTGAGTAATTATACAGAAGAAATCAATCGCCGACGTACCTTTGCGATTATTTCCCATCCGGATGCGGGTAAGACGACTCTGACGGAGAAATTTCTGCTCTACGGAGGAGCCATCAATCTGGCAGGCAGCGTAAAGGGTAAAGCCACTGCCAGACATGCGGTTTCGGATTGGATGGAGATTGAGAAGGAGAGAGGTATTTCCGTAACCTCCTCGGTGCTGCAGTTCGAGTATGACGGATACTGCATCAACATCTTGGATACGCCGGGACATCAGGATTTCTCGGAGGATACTTACCGGACGCTGATGGCGGCGGATTCCGCAGTTATGGTAATCGACGCCTCAAAGGGCGTGGAGGCGCAGACCAGAAAGCTGTTTAAGGTCTGTGGTATGCGGGGTATTCCGATTTTTACCTTTATCAATAAAATGGACAGGGATGCCAACGATACCTTTGAGCTTTTAGACGATATTGAGAAGGAGTTGGGAATCGCCACCTGTCCGGTAAACTGGCCCATTGGCTCCGGCAAGGGCTTTAAGGGTGTATACGACAGGGAGAAGAGATGCGTCATTGCCTATTCTGATACGGAAAAAGGCACAAAGGAGGGGACTGCCACCGAGATTCCCGTTCAGGATGAGGCTCATCTGCGGGAGCTAATCGGGGACGAGGCGGCGGACAAGCTGTTAGAGGAGGTGGAGCTGTTAGACGGCGCCAGTGCGGAATTTGATTTGGAGGCCGTGCGGGCAGGGAAGCTGACGCCAGTATGCTTCGGCTCGGCGCTGACAAATTTCGGTGTGGAAATTTTTTTGAAGCATTTTCTCCACATGGCTACCACCCCTTTGCCCAGAAAGGCGGATATCGGGCTGATAGAGCCTGCAAAAAGCGAGTTCTCGGCCTTTGTGTTCAAGATACAGGCTAATATGAATAAGGCCCACAGAGATAGAGTGGCTTTTATGCGCATCTGTTCAGGGCGTTTCGACGCCAGCATGGAGGTGCGTCATGTACAGGGCAATAAGGTGATGCGCCTCTCCCAGCCCCAGCAGATTATGGCGGATGAGAGAAAAATACTCAGCGAGGCCTATGCGGGGGATATCATCGGTGTTTTTGACCCCGGAATCTTCTCTATCGGAGACACGCTGTGTATGCCTAAGGAGAAATTTCAATATGAGGGAATACCTACCTTTGCGCCGGAGCATTTTGCCAGAGTGCGTCAGGTGGATACCATGAAGAGAAAGCAATTTGTAAAGGGTATTGAGCAGATTGCCCAGGAGGGCGCCATCCAGATTTTTCAGGAGCTGAATACAGGCCTGGAGGAGATTATTGTAGGTGTGGTGGGCGTACTGCAGTTTGATGTGTTGAAGTATCGGCTGGAGAATGAGTACAATGTGGAAATCCGGCTGGAAAATCTTCCTTATGAGCATATCCGCTGGATTGAGAATAAGGAGGAGGTGGATGTGGCTTCTCTCACCGGAACCTCCGATATGAAAAAGGTGAAGGATATGAAGGGGAATCCGCTGCTTTTATTTGTGAATTCCTGGAGCATCGGCATGACTCTTGACAGGAATAAGGGATTGGTGCTTACGGAATTCGGGCGAAATTAACAGTTCGCGTAAGGCACAGGGATTATAATAGGTGTAATGGTTTAGGAGGCGGTATGGACAGAAAAAAAGCCGCTTTGGCAGTTTTTTTGAGTATGCTGTTATGCTGGGGGGCAGGCTGCACAAATCAGGCGCTGCTTGAGGAAATTCCCAGGGAGGCGGCGCTTCGGATAGAGGATGGCAAGGAGAATCCGAAGGAGACTTTTTCCTTTGTGCAGGAGGAGTTTTCGGAATACGCATACAGAAGTCTGACAAAAGAGGAGCAGATATGGTATCGGGATATGAAGGAGATAGTAGGCTGCATGCAGGAGAAAGGAGAGCTTTCTAAGGAGGGTATTGACGCAGGGCTGGATGAGACGGATATTGATTTGGTGTTTCAGTGCCTTTTGATAGACCATCCCGAATTTTTCTATGTGGACGGTTACTCCTATACCAAATATAGCAGAGGGGGGAAGCTTCTTACTCTGGAATTTGCGGGGAATTATACCATGGAGATTCAGGAGGCCCGATACCGGGGGCAGCAGATAGAGGAAGCCGCTCAGGACATGTTGTCGAAGCTTTCGGCGGGGGCCTCCGAGTATGATAAGGTAAAGTATGTTTATGAGACGATTATACGAAATACGGATTATGATTTGCAGGCTCCGGACAATCAGAATATATATTCCGTGTTTATCAATCATTCCTCGGTCTGTCAGGGATACGCGAAGGCCTGTCAGTACCTGCTTGGCAAATTGGGCATGGAATGTGTTCTGGTGCAGGGCACGGTAGATACGGGAGAGGGCCATGCGTGGAATCTGATAAAGGTTGACGGCAGCTATTATTATCTGGACAGCACCTGGGGTGATGCGTCCTATCAGCTGGGAGAGGCGCCGGACAGCGTGGTAAGCCGTAAGCCGGAGATTAATTACGATTATCTGTGTGTGACTACGGCTGAGCTTCTGCGCACTCATACGCTGGGAGGATATCTTACGCTGCCGGAATGCACGGACAACAGAGCCAATTATTATGTGCGGGAGAATGCTTATTTTACCGCCTATGACAGGGAGAAAATGGAGCGGCTTTTTCAAAAGGCCGCAGACCGGGGACAGGCGGACGTCACTGTGAAATGTTCGGATTTGAACTGTTACAGAGAGGTGGAGCAGGCGATGATTCAGGAGCAGGAAATCTTCCGCTATCTGACCACGGATGAGTGTACCGTGTCTTATGCGGAAAACGAGAAGCAGTTATCCCTGACTTTTTGGGTGACAAATGAATAGGAAGATGTTATACTGGATATAACGCTATGTTAAAAGGAGGAACGCCAAATGGAGAAGGAAGCAGATAAGCTCATAGATAAGAAAATGGAAAAAAAGACGGAGAAGAAGGTAGAAAAGAAAGGGGACAGTAAGAGAATTGACAAGAATACAGTGGTATTAAAGACGGAGGAAAATGTGGGAGCGGTTCAGATTGCCGATGATGTGGTGGCAATGATTGCGGCTTTGGCTACCATGGAGGTTGAGGGTGTGTGCGGTATGGCGGGCAACATTCCCAATGAGCTTATGAGCAAGGTGGGCATGAAAAACCTGACAAAGGGCGTAAAGGTGGATATTCTGGAAGGGAATGTGACCATTGATTTGGCTGTGACCATGGAGTATGGCTATAATATTCCTGTTACCTGCCAGCAGGTACAGACGAAGGTAAAGAATGCGGTGGAGAATATGACGGGGCTGTGCTGCAGCGACGTGAATATCCGTATTGCCGGCGTCAGCATGAAGAAGTAATATTTTTAAAAAGGAAAAATACACTATGGGAAGACATGAACAGAGAGAACAGATTTTTGCGCTTTTATTTCGTGTGGAGTTCAATGCTTTGGAGGAGATGCCGGAGCAGATAAAGCTCTTTTTGGAGGATGAGGAGCGGGGCATTCACAAGAAGGATGCCGGATATATCTCTGAGAAATACAATAAGATTCAGGAAAAGCTCCCCGAGCTGGATGAATTGATTAACCAAAAGGCGGAGAAATGGGATGTGGAGCGTATGGGAAAGGTGGAGCTTACCGTGCTGCGTCTGGCCGTTTACGAGATGCTTTTTGATGATAATATTCCCGATGGTGTGGCGATTAACGAGGCGGTGGAGCTTGCCAAGAAATACGGAGGAGAGAATTCGGGCGCCTTTATAAATGCCATACTGGCAAAATTTGTAAAGCAGGGTGATTGATATTCGCAATGTTTATACAGTGGCACAATTAAATTCTTATATAAAAAATATGTTCACGCAGGATTATCTTTTGCAGTCGCTCTTCGTAAGGGGGGAGGTCAGTAACTGCAAATATCACACCTCTGGACATATTTATTTTACGTTGAAGGACCCAAAGGGGACCATAAGCTGTGTGATGTTTGCCGGGAACCGAACAGGTCTTTCTTTTCGTCTTATGGAAGGACAGCAGGTAGTAGTGGGCGGGACCGTGGATGTGTATGAGCGGGACGGCAAGTACCAGCTGTATGCGAAGCAGATTGTTCTGGACGGCGCGGGACTTCTTTATGAGAAGTATGAGCAGTTAAAGCGGGAGCTTTCGGAGCTGGGCATGTTTGCCGCCGAGTATAAGCGGCCGATTCCCCGTTATATCAGAACCCTTGGAATTGTCACGGCGCAGACAGGCGCTGCCGTACGGGATATCATGCAGATTGCCGCCCGCAGGAATCCTTATGTGCAGTTGATTCTCTATCCTGCCATTGTGCAGGGAGAGGCGGCCAAAGAAAGTATCATAAAGGGAATCCGCAGTCTGGAGTCTCTGGGCGTGGATGTTATGATTGTGGGACGTGGAGGCGGCTCTATTGAGGATTTATGGGCCTTTAATGAGAGAGAGGTGGCGCAGGCGGTATTTGACTGTTCCGTTCCGATTATTTCGGCCGTAGGACATGAGACGGATACTACGATTATTGATTTTGTGTCGGATTTACGCGCCCCTACTCCTTCTGCAGCGGCAGAGCTGGCAGTCACGGACATCAGGGAAATCCTGGGGAACCTGGAGGAATATGAGAAGAACTTTCAGAACCTGCTGCGAAGACTTGTAGGGCAGAAAAGGCAGCAGATTTATGCCTATGAGCAGAGGCTGCGGCTATCCGCTCCTTCCAGCCGTATCCGGGAGAAGAAGCTTTATGGCATACAGCTGGAGGAGAAATTGCAGGAGAGGATGCAAAGGTTTATCCATATCCGGCGGCAGAATCTGGCGCTGTATGTAGAGAAGCTGAAGGGACTGTCTCCTCTGGAGAGATTAAACGGCGGTTATTCCTATGTGGAGGACGAAAACGGAAACCATATCCGTTCCGTGTCTCAGGTGCAGACAGGGCAAAGGCTTCGCATTCGATTGAAGGACGGCCGGATGGAAGCGACAGTTACCGGCGTCGGAAAGGAAGAGAGTTATGGGTAGGGCAAAGGAGCAGGAGGATAAGGAAGTCAGCCTGGAGCAGAATTTCGCCAGAATAGAAGAACTGCTGGAGCAGCTTTCTGCGGAGGACATTCCGCTGGAGCAGGCGTTTACCATATACAGTGAGGGAATGAATGTTTTAAAGCGCTGTAATGAGCAGATTGACAGAGTGGAAAAAAAGGTTATGAAGCTGAATGAAGAAGGAGAGCTGGAGGAGCTGTAGCATCCGGCGGATTGGGAGATAAGGCTATGGAGGCACAGGAATTTAAGGCATTATGTAAGCTGAGGACGACGCAGACAGAGGAGATTATCAAGCAATATCTTCCCGGAGAACAGGGTTATCAGAAAACGGTGATTGAGGCGATGAATTACAGTCTGCTGGCCGGTGGCAAAAGGCTGCGCCCGTTATTTATGTGGGAGACTTACCGCATGCTTGGGGGCGTTGGACGGGAGATAGAGCCGTTTATGGCGGCAATCGAGATGATACATACCTATTCGCTGGTTCATGATGACTTGCCGGCCATGGACAACGACGAGTACCGCCGGGGCAGGGAGACTACTTGGAAGGTTTATGGGGAAGGCATGGGGATTTTGGCCGGCGACGGCCTGTTAAATTATGCCTATGAGACGGCGTTGTCTGCTTTTGAACGCTTTCCCGAGGCGGATAAAGGGCTTTTGGCAAAGGCGCTCAGGGTACTTGCGGTGAAGGCCGGAATATACGGCATGGTGGGCGGTCAGACTGCCGATATTGAGGCTGAGACTCAGGTGGCGCCGCTTTCCGGAGAACAGCTTATGTTTATCCACGGGCATAAGACGGCTGCATTGCTCCAGGCGGCAATGCTGGTGGGAGCAATTCTGGCGGGAGCGGGGGAGCAGACGCTCTCAAAAATAGAGACCTGTGCTTATAAGGTGGGAATCGCCTTTCAGATTCAGGATGATGTCCTGGATGTGACGGGGGACAGCGAAAAGCTGGGGAAGCCTGTGGGCAGCGATGATAGGAACCACAAACAGACCTATGTCACATTAAACGGACTGGAGCAGTCAAGGGAGGCGGTAAAGGCATTGTCCGAGGAGGCGGTCAGGACGCTGGAGGAAATTTCTCCTGAACATGCATTTATGAAGCAGCTGGTGACGGATTTAATTTACAGGACGAAATAGGAACCGTGCAGAGGATGAACATATGTTGCTTGACACAATAGAAAATCCAAATGATATTAAAAAGCTTGCTCCCAAGGACTGGACAGTTCTGGCGGAGGAAATCAGACAGTTTTTAATAGAAAAAATCAGTGTGACGGGGGGACATCTGGGGTCTAATCTGGGAACCGTAGAGCTGACAATGGCGCTTCATCTGGCGCTGAATCTGCCGGAGGACAAGATTATCTGGGATGTGGGACATCAGTCTTACACCCATAAGCTGCTCACGGGGCGTAAGGACGGCTTTGACGCTCTGCGGCAGTTCCGTGGCATGAGCGGCTTTCCCAAGAGGAAGGAAAGTCAGTATGACGCCTTCGATACGGGTCACAGCTCCACCTCCATATCGGCGGGTCTGGGTCTGGTGAAGGCCAGGGATATTAAAGGAGAACAAAATACGATTGTTTCCGTGATAGGGGACGGTTCCCTGACCGGAGGCATGGCCTATGAGGCTTTGAATAATGCGGCCAAGCTGGAGACGAATTTTATTATTATTTTA
>JAMOZS010000078.1 GCA_023667765.1 Roseburia sp.
TGGAGGTTTTTCCACAGCCTACGGGAGAAATCCTTGTTGATATGGATGATTTGATTTTCTATGAAGTAGCTATGGAAAAGCGGGAGGATGAGACTTATTTGGTAACGGGGAATCAGAAGCATTATCCGGTTAGGGATTTTATTGTTACGCCGGCAGAGATGATGGAAATGATACAAGAAGGGGAATATACAGATGGATAAACAGCAGACAATAATTCGTTGAGAATCGGTGCCGGGAGCGTAATGATAGTCGAAAATACTGGGGAGAAGTTTCGATATAATTATATTATTTGGTTCAGAAGAGTGGGATGGACCGTTAAGCCTGTTTGACATGATGGATGTGTCGGCCCCGGACGTTTGCCCGCAGGCTGGTCATAATGAAAATATGCAAAGCAGCTCGAAAAAACTGTGACAAATCACTTGACTTAGAGTTGACTCCAGACTTTATACTATTTATACTAAATGGGTAAGGTTCAGGGAGGTGGGTTATGACGATTAGCGAGGTCAGTGAAAAATATGATATTCCCGTAGATACGCTGCGTTATTATGAGCGCGTCGGAATTATCCCACCGGTCACAAGAAATGAAAGGGGTATTCGGGATTATCAGGAGGAAGATATCGGCTGGGTGGAAACTGCTAAATGTATGAGAAGCGCCGGCTTGCCGGTTGAGGCGCTGACGGAATATCTCAGGCTGTATCAGCAGGGGGATGCTACTATAACGGCCAGGCTTAATTTGCTGGTGGAGCAAAGAAAAAAGCTCGAGGAGCAGCAAAGACAAATTAAAGATACGCTGAATCGTCTGAATTACAAGATTTCCCGCTATGAGGAAGCGGTGAAAACAGGGAAGCTGATTTGGGATTAGTGTGAGAAGGAAAGGAAGGAAGCTTGTTATGCATATGGCGGATGCGTTGTTAAGTCCCGCAGTAGCGGGAACTATGTATGTGTGCAGCACGGCGGCAGCAGGCTATAGTGTGAATCGAATCAAAAAATATGAGGACGCTGTTAAAATACCGGAGATGGGTGTTATGGGAGCCTTTGTGTTCGCAGCGCAGATGATTAATTTTACCATACCGGGAACGGGTTCCAGCGGGCATTTATGCGGGGGAATGCTGTTAGGCGCGATGCTGGGGCCTCATGCAGGCTTTCTGACGATGACAGGGATTCTGTTGATACAATGTCTGCTGTTTGCAGATGGAGGGATACTGGCGTTGGGTGCCAATATATGGAATATGGCTTTTTGGGGCTGCTTTTTGGGAGCCGGTCTTATCTGGCGCATGGTGATGAAGAGAGGGGCTTCCAAAGGCAAGATTATCGGGGCGTCTGTTTTGGGCTGCGTTTTGTCGCTGCAGCTGGGGGCTTTTTGTGTCACGCTACAGACTGCGGCCTCGGGAATTACAGAGCTTCCCTTTGTGGCCTTTTTGAGCGTGATGCAGCCGATACATCTGGCAATCGGGCTGGTGGAGGGCCTGATTACCGCACTGGTGCTTTGCTTTGTCTATGAGGCAAGACCCGAGCTTTTGTGGGGAATCGGGGAAGGAAAAGAGAAAGGAAGGCTGTCTGTTAAACAGGTGACAGTGGTTCTGGCGATTGCCGCTCTGATTACGGCAGGGGGGATTTCTTTGGCGGCGTCGGAGTTTCCCGACGGTTTGGAATGGTCCCTTCAGCGTATGACGGGAAGTACAGAGCTGGAAAGCTTTGGCGGAATCTATGACAGGCTGGCTTCGATTCAGGAGCAGACGGCAGTATTACCCGATTATGGGCTGCCGGATGCCGAGAGCCCGGCGGGTACTTCTCTGGCGGGAGTGGCAGGAGGCGTAGTGGTAGCGCTTTTCTGTATGCTGGTGGCTGTGATTGTCCGGGGAAGCCGTAAGCGTGTAAAGGAAGGGCAGGAACGACAGTAAGAATGGGGCCTGATGGAAATTGGCCGGAAGGCGTAGGATAAAGGACATGGAGACATTATGGGCAGAATAGACCGGGCATTAAGCGAGATGTGCAGCCTGGAGAGGGAGGCGGGAAAAAAAGGGTGGCTGAATGATATGCATCCCTTGGTAAAATTATGGGTAACCCTGTGGTATATCGGTTTTGTGATATCCTTTCCCAATACGGATATGGGCGGAATATTATCCATGGCATTGTATCCGTTTACCGTGTTTCTGGCAGGGGCTTTTTCATTTAAGAATTGTTTACATAGAGTGAAGATAGCGGCGGCGGCGGTCCTGCTGTTGGGCGCCGCCAATGTAGTATTTGCACAGAACCTATGGGTGGGGCTTTTGTCTATGGCAGGGCTTTGCTGTAAGGGCTTTCTGGCGGTGCTGGCCGTATATCTTCTGTCAGTGACCACCAGACTTGAGGATATCTGTGAGGCTCTTAGGATATTGCATGTCCCGGAGCTTATCATCACCGTGATTTTATTAATTTACCGTTATATCAGCGTACTGCTGAAGGAGACAAAGAGGCTGACGGAGGCTTATTCTATCTTGGCGCCGAATCAAAAGGGCATTCATTTCAGGGCATGGGGCGCTTTTGCCGGGCAGCTTTTGCTCAGAAGCATTGACAGAGCCCATATGGTGTATGACAGTATGAATATGCGGGGCTACGAATGGAAGGGAACGCATCGCCTCGGGCAAGGCAGGCATCCGCTTCGTCCGAGGGAGCTTGTCTGGATGCTTTTCTGGAGCGGGGCGATTGTCTTTTTGAGGAGGGAGCCTTTGTTTGAAATCGTGGGTGCCGCACTTCTGCGCATGGGTTGAGCAAGGTTCGGAAAACAGGGCGGAAACGAGGGAAAGGGATAACATGTCGGACACTTTGATAGAGCTGGAAAAGGTTTCCTTTGGATATGTAAAAGAGCGCCTGATTCTCCGGAATCTGGACTTTCGGGCAGGCGTTGGGGAAAGCGTCGGAATCGTGGGGGCGAATGGCGCGGGGAAATCCACCCTGTTAAGACTTCTTGTGGGATTGGAGGGCGGCTATGAGGGCCGGATAACAGTGGATGGAATAACGGTAGAGAAGAAGAATCTGCAGGAGGTGCGCAGACGGATTGGTTATGTGTTTCAGGATGCCGACAGTCAGATGTTTCTGTCCACGGTGGGAGAGAATGTTGCGTTTGGGCCGGCCAATTACGGCTGTACCGGCGAAAAGCTGCAAGAATGCGTGACGGAGTCATTACAGGCGATGCATATTGAGCATCTGGCCGAGCGCCCTGTTTATCAACTGTCAGGGGGAGAGAAGAAGCTGGCTTCCCTTGCCACGGTGCTTTCTATGAAGCCGGATATTTTAATACTGGATGAGCCCACGGTGGCGCTGGACCCCAGGAACAGGAGGAATTTAGCGAAGCTGTTAAACAGTCTGCCGCAGGTCAAGCTGATAGCCTCTCACGATTTGGATTTTATATTGGATACCTGCGAGCGGACGCTTCTGCTGCACGGAGGGCATATTGTAAAAGACGGTAAGAGCAGCGAACTGTTGTCTGACAGGAGATTGATGGAGGAAATATTATAAATTTATATTAAGGAGGAGCATTATGATTTACAGAGAATTTCAGAACTTGAAGCTGTCGGGTATGGGGCTTGGCATGATGAGGCTGCCGGTAATAGACGGCAATGACGCTAAGGTGGACGAGGCGGCAGCGGCTGAGATGATTGACTATGCCTACAGAAACGGTATCAATTATTTTGACACCGCATGGGGGTATCATGACGGCAACTCGGAGCTTGTGGCAGGCAGATGCCTTTCGAAATACCCCAGAGAGAGCTATTATCTTGCCTCGAAATTCCCGGGCTATGATTTGGCCAATATGGATAAGGTAGAGGAGATTTTTGAAAAGCAGCTGGAGAAATGTAAAACGCCGTATTTTGATTTTTATCTGATTCATAATGTATACGAGGGAAATGTGGACGCTTATCTGGACCCGAAATACGGCATTTTGGATTATTTGTTAAAACAGAAGGAGAATGGCCGGATAAAGCATTTCGGGTTTTCCGCCCATGGCTCTGTAGAGGTCATGCAGCGTTTCCTGAAGGTTTACGGAGAGCATATGGAATTCTGTCAGCTGCAGGTCAATTATATGGATTGGCATTTCCAGAAAGCGAAGGAAAAGGTGGAGCTGATTCGAGAAGCGGGTATGCCCATATGGATTATGGAGCCTTTACGGGGCGGGAAGCTGGCGACGGCGTCCCGGGAGATGGAGGAGCAGCTGAAGGCTATGCGGCCCGAGGAGAGCGTTCCGGCCTGGGCTTTTCGGTTTCTGCAGGCAATACCTGGGGTGACAATGGTTCTCTCAGGCATGTCTAATATGGAACAGTTAAAGGCCAATATGGAGACCTGGAAGGAGGATAAGCCTCTTACGGAGGAAGAGTTTGATACGCTTGTGAAGCTGGCGGACGAGGAGACCCGTAAGGGCGGACTTCCCTGTACGGCCTGTCATTATTGTACCAGTCATTGTACAAAGAAGCTGCCGATACCGGAGCTGATTGCCTTATACAATGAGCATAAGATTACCGGGGGCGGTTTCCTGGCGCCTATGGCAGTAGCCAGTATGCCCAAGGAGCAGCATCCTTCTCAGTGTATCGGATGCCGCGGCTGTGAACAGGTATGTCCTCAGCAGATTAAGATATCGGAGGCGATGAAGGAATTTTCGACGATGCTTGGCATGTAATACAGGATAAGGCGACGACGAAACGGCAAGTTAAAGAGGACAGGGAGGCAAAAGCTTGGCGGGAGAGAATCTATGGAAGATTCAGGTAGTGCGAAGCAATCGCAAGACGATTGCCCTGCAGATAGATGAGAGACAGATTATCACGGTCAGGGCGCCCTTTCGGATGGCTGACGAGGAGGTTCGGCGATTCGTGGAGGAGCGCTCCGGCTGGATTGAAAAGCATCTGCAGATAATGGAGAGAAGGGCAAAGGAGCAGGAAAGTCAGGGGCTGACGAAGCTTACGCCGGAGGAAATCAGACGGCTGGCGGACCGGGCGGTGGAGTATATTCCGGGAAGAGTGGCTCTCTATGCTCCCAGGGTGCATGTGGACTACGGCCGCATAACCATACGCAATCAGCGTTCCCGATGGGGAAGCTGCAGCGCAAAAGGGAATCTGAATTTTAATTGTCTGTTGATGCTGGCGCCGCCGGAGGTCATTGATTATGTGGTGGTGCATGAGCTTTGTCACAGACTGGAAATGAATCATTCCGTCGAGTTCTGGAAGCAGGTGGAAAGGGTCATGCCGGATTATAAAAAGCATCGGCTGTGGTTGAAGGAAAACGGCCCTGCTATGATGCAAAGAATGGTGGGATGAGCTCCGTTTGGGAGGCGGTCGGTTGTGACCGCCATTCCCTTAAACGGAGCGTTTTTTTTTGTATCATAGGCAATACCGTGTCACTGTGAAAAAATACTATGTGTACTTGTGCGAAGGGGAATATGCTGAAAAAGCAGCCGCGCCCGGTGCGAATAAATATTCACAGAAACAATGCATATGCATTGATTAATGAATAAAAATGCAAAATATGAAAAAAATATGCATAAAATTGAAAAAAGTAGTGGACATTTATGGAGAAAGTGGTATGATAACAAAAGATACAGGCGCGGGGATTGCGCCATTTTGGAGAAAAGGAAGAGAAGGCCATGGTTAAAGTAGGAATTATAGGAGCTACGGGGTATGCGGGCGGAGAGCTGGTGCGAATTCTGCTGCGTCACAGGGAGGCCCGGATTGTATGGTACGGCTCCAGAAGCTACATAGACAAAAAATATTATGAAGTATATCAGAATATGTTTCAGATTGTGGAGGATGTGTGCAGGGATGATAATCTGAAGGAGCTGGCGGAGCAGGTGGATGTGATTTTTACGGCGACGCCCCAGGGATATTTGGCCGGTATTTTGACAGAGGAGATACTGGCGAAGGTAAAGATTGTGGATTTGTCTGCGGATTATCGTATTAAGGATGTGGCTGTTTATGAGAAATGGTATGGGATAGAGCATAAATCTCCCGGTTTTATAAAAGAGGCGGTCTACGGTCTCTGCGAAATCAATCGCAATCAAATCACTCCCCAGACCAGGCTGGTGGCAAATCCCGGCTGTTATACGACTTGTTCTATTTTGACGGCTTATCCTATGGTAAAGGAAGGACTGATTGATGTAAACACTCTGATTGTGGATGCCAAATCCGGCGCCTCCGGAGCGGGAAGAGGAGCCAAGATACCTAATCTGTTCTGTGAGGTGAATGAAAATATAAAGGCTTATGGCGTAACGAGCCATCGCCACACTCCGGAGATAGAGGAGCAGCTGGGATATGCAGGAAACTGTCAGGTGACAATCAGCTTTACGCCTCATCTGGTTCCGATGAATCGGGGGATTTTGGTCACGGAGTATGCGGCGCTTAAGAGAAAGCCCGACGGAAGCCTTCCCACTTATGAGGAGATAAAGGCCGTTTATGATACCTATTACGGAGAGGAAACCTTTGTCCGTGTGCTGGATAAGGGGGGATGTCCCGAAACCAAATGGGTGGAGGGCAGTAACTATGTGGATATCGGCTTTGCCATTGACGAGCGAACCGGCAGGATTGTGATGATGGGAGCTTTAGACAATCTGGTAAAGGGCGCCGCCGGGCAGGCCGTACAGAATATGAATCTGTTGTTTGGACTGAAGGAAAGCGAAGGCCTGGAGCTGGTGCCCTGTTTCCCCTGAAGTCTGCCCCGATAAGGAGGAGGGAGAGGAACATGCAAAAGAAAGGCTTTACCGTCAGGGTGATGACAGACGACGATTACCAGGGCCTTCATGATTTATGGATGACCATTCACGGATTTGGCATCAGAAGTCTGGATGATTCCAGAGACGGAGTGGAGAGATTTTTGAGACGGAATCCCACCACCAGTGTAGTGGCCGTGGCGGAGGATGGTTTGATTGTGGGAGGGATTCTCTGCGGGCATGACGGAAGGCGGGGATGTCTTTATCATGTATGCGTGCGGGAGGATTACAGACGTCTGGGCATCGGTAAGGCTATGGTGGTATATTGCATGAATGCCCTGAAGGCGGAGGGAATTAATAAGGTAAGTCTGATTGCCTTTACGAAAAACGATATGGGAAACGCCTTTTGGAAGCGCATCGGCTGGACCAAAAGGGAGGATTTGAATTATTATGATTTTACTTTGAATCAGGAAAACATTACGGCGTTTAATCGATAGACGGACAGAGGGAAGAAATGCATTTCACCCCCTTGACTTGAGCGCCCGCTGAAGCGGGCAGATGGGAGCAAAAATGAAACAGATAGAAGGCGGCGTGACCGCAGCAAAGGGCTTTGAGGCAGCAGGCGTGGAGGCCGGCGTAAAATATCAGAATCGAAAGGATATGGCGATGATATACAGTACCACGCCCTGTAAGGCGGCGGGTACGTTTACCACCAATGTGGTAAAGGCGGCTCCGGTGCTGTGGGATAAGGATATTGTCGAGAATGGCTCTTTTGCGCAGGCGGTAGTGGTCAATTCTGGTATTGCGAATGCCTGTACCGGTAAGCAGGGGATGGACGCCTGCAGGGCCGAGGCGGAATATGCGGGGGCGCTTTTGGGGATTCCGGCGGAATCGGTATTCATCGGCTCTACGGGTGTTATTGGTATGCAACTGCCGGTGGAGCGTTTAAAGGCGGGGATTGAGAAGCTGGCGGCGGCGAAAAGGTCCGGCCCGGAGGCCGACGTTGAAGCCGCACAGGCTATCATGACCACCGATACCGTTTATAAGCAGATTGCGGTGGAATTGACGGTAGGAGGCAAAACAGCCGTCATAGGGGCCATGTGTAAGGGCTCGGGTATGATTCATCCCAATATGTGTACCATGCTTGCCTATGTGACTACGGATGTGAAGATATCCAGGGAAATGCTGCGAAAGGCCGTAAGCAACACGGTGAAGGATTCCTTTCATATGATTAGCGTGGACGGAGATACCTCCACCAATGATACGCTGCTGGTACTTGCGAACGGCCAGGCAGGAAATGAGGAAATCTGTACCGAAAATGAAGATTATGCCGCATTCTGTGAAGCCCTGGACTATGTGACCAGATATCTGGCGAGAAAGATGGCCGGCGACGGGGAGGGGGCTACCGCCTTGTTTGAAACCAGGGTGGTGAATGCCGATACAAAGGAAAATGCCAGGACATTGGCGAAATCTGTAATCTGTTCTTCCCTGAGCAAGGCGGCGATTTTTGGTCATGATTGTAATTTCGGGCGGTTTTTGTGCGCCTTGGGGTATTCCGGCGTGCAGTTTGAGCCGGATAAGGTGGAGCTTTTCTTCGAGGGAAACGGAAAGCGGATTCAGGTATACGGAAACGGCGCCTCCTGTGATTACAGCGAGGAGGAGGCTACGGCGATTCTTTCTGCTCCCGAGGTAACCGTCTATGTGGACATGCATCAGGGAAGCCAGGAGGCCGTTGCCTGGGGCTGCGATTTAAGCTATGATTATGTCAGAATTAATGCAGATTACAGGAGCTGAGACGGGAATTGACGTCTGGCGAAACGAATCATTTGAGTGTGCGGCAAAGCATACGGATGGGAGCAAGGATGGAAAACGATATGCAGGAAGTGTTAAAAAAGGCGGAGGTTTTGATTGAGGCTCTGCCTTATATTCAGAAATTCAACCGCAAGATTATTGTGGTAAAATACGGCGGCAGCGCCATGAGTAATGAGGAGCTGCAGAAAAATGTCATTAAGGATGTGACACTGTTGAAGCTGGTGGGCTTTAAGCCCATTATTGTCCATGGGGGCGGTAAGGAGATTAGCCGCTGGGTTGGCAAGGTGGGGAAGGAGCCCCGGTTCATAAACGGACTTCGGGTTACCGACGCAGAGACCATGGAGCTTGCGGAGATGGTGCTGGGTAAGGTGAATAAAGGCCTTGTGGCTATGGTACAGGAGCTCGGCGTAAAGGCGGTAGGCTTAAGCGGTAAGGACGGCGGTCTTTTAAAGGTGGAAAAGAAGCTGTCTGACGGACAGGACATAGGCTTTGTGGGAGATATCAGGGAAGTGAACCCCAAAGTACTGTATGACCTTTTGGAAAAGGATTTTCTTCCTATCGTGGCGCCCATCGGTCTGGACGATACCTTTCAGACCTACAATATTAATGCGGATGACGCCGCCTGCGCCATCGCTAAGGCAGTAGGCGCTGACAAGCTGGTATTTCTTACGGATATTGAGGGCCTGTATAAGGATATCAATGACAAATCCAGCTTTATTTCAAGACTTACCGCCAGTCAGGCAGAGGAGCTGATTACCGGCGGCTATATCGGCGGCGGCATGCTGCCAAAGCTTTCCAACTGCACCTCTGCAATCAAAAACGGCGTGAACAGAGTACATATTCTGGACGGCCGCATTCCGCATTGCCTGCTTTTGGAAATCTTTACCAGAAAGGGTATCGGTACTGCTATTATTGATGACGAGGAAGTCATGGAGAGCGGAAATTAAAGCTGCGATATTTTTATCTTGACAATCACCTGATATGGGTTTACAATAAACCTATCAAGAGTAATCGAATAAACGTATATTTGCAAATTCAGGCATTTCAGCCACTTTACTCAATGATGAAAACAATATAGTGGCGAAGATGCAAACCATATGGTATCTTCGCCGGAAAAGGAGGACGCCATAGGGAGAGTATTTTGCAACAGGAAGCCCATTTTCAGGTGATTGGAGGTAATATGTACACAATCGAGGATATTTTGGCGCTGCCGGAGGGGAAGCATGCGGAGCTTTTAGACGGAGAGATGTTTATGATGTCATCTCCTACGGTGAAGCATCAGGATGTGGCAGGTTGGTTTTTTTATGAAATCTGTAACCATATCCGGAGGAGACAGGGCCAATGTCGGGTGTATCAGATGGGGCTTGGCGTTTTTTTGATGCGGGACGAGAAAAACTATGTGGAGCCGGACGTATCGGTAATCTGTGACCGGGAGAAGCTGGAGCCGGACGGCTGTCACGGGGCGCCGGACTGGATTATAGAGATTGTTTCACCCTCCAGTAAAAAGATGGATTATAAGCGGAAGCTGGCGGCCTATGAAAAAGCCG